>NZ_JAUSUL010000002.1:729308-1093962 GCF_030814015.1 Amorphus orientalis | reverse complement strand
GCGGCATGACCGGCGAGCAGGTCCCGGTCCAGCTTGTGAAGGGCGTCGAACAGGAGGGCCGGCAGGGAGCCCGGACCCTCGGCCCGGCTTCCCGCGTATCGGCCGGCCGCCGCCAGTACCGCGAGTGCCGCCGTGGTCGCGGCCATCCGGTCCTCTTCGACCGCGCAGAACGCGCCGATCAGGGCGGTCGCTGTGCACCCGAGCCCGGTCACCTGGGGCATCAGTTCGTGCCCTCCGTCGATGCGGATCAGCCTGCCGCCGTCGGTGACGTAGTCGCTCTCGCCGGTGACGGCGACCACGCCGCCCGTGCGCGCGGCGAGGGTACGGGCGGCATCGAGGGCGGTCTCGGAACCATGGAGGCTGTCGACCCCGCGCCCCTGCGCCGCAACCGACCCCGAAAGGGTGATGATCTCGCTGCCGTTGCCGCGCACCACCGTCGGCCCCATGGCCGCCAGATCGCTGGCCAGCCGCGTCCGGTACGTCGTCGCGCCGATCCCGACCGGGTCCAGCACCCACGGGATCGGACGTTTGTTGGCCACCCCGACCGCGAGCTTCATCGCCGCAGCCCATTCCGAGGAGAGCGTGCCGATGTTGATGACGAGCGCCGACGCCAGGCCGGCGAACTCCTCCACCTCGTCGGCGGAATGGACCATCGCCGGAGACGCGCCGGCCGACAGGAGCGCGTTCGCCGTCGTGTTCATGACGACGAAGTTGGTGATGTTCTGGACAAGGGGGTGTGTCTGACGCACGCGATCGGCGATCGCGGCGAGGGTGTCCATATCCATGGAAATCGCCTCCGTTCGATGTCGCGCCATCCCGGTGCGCGAACACCGGGGTGCGTGACGGTGAGGCGAAGGAAACTCATGCGCGGAACCGGAGGACCCGTCCGCGTGAAGATCCCTTCGCTGGCATGACCCAGATCAGGTTCGACGGGTGCTTCTCAGCCCAAAAAAGGCGCCCCGCTTCACGTGCAGGACCGTGCAGGCAGGCCGGTCCGGCGTCAAGTCCGGGTGGGGACGTCGGACTTTCGGGGAGATGCGGAGGCGGCCGCCGGATCAGCCTGCCTTGCGCGTCGGCCGGTATCGGAACCGATAGGCTGTCGGTGCGCAGCCGACCCAGTGGCGAAAGGCGCGGGTGAAGCTCGCGTGATCCTGGTAGCCGAGGGTGAGGGCGATCTCCAGGACGGACAGATCGGTCTCCCGAAGCAGGCTCATCGCGCGCTCGCGCCGTGCGGCTTCCACGATCTCGCGATAGGTGTAGCCCCTTTCGCGGAGCCGGCGCTGCAGTCCCTGAACGCCGATGCCGACCAGCCTTGCCGTGCCCTCGATATCGGTGTGTCCGTCCAGAAGTCTGAGCGCCACGATCGCCGACAGCGATCTGGCCGGCTCCTCCGCAGCCTGCAGGACGCCTTCCGCCAGCACGGCGCGCAAGGGGAGGTCATCGGCTGACAAGAGGGCGTGCCGGAACGGTCCGGCCTGCAGGTCCTCTGAGCGGATCGCGATTCCCGTTCCGCGCCGATCGAACAGGATCGGGACCTGCAGCCGGTCCTCGAGAAGGTGGGCCTGCGGATCGCGCGGATAGCTGACCTCCACCCATTCCGGCATCCAGTCCTTTCCGAGATACCGGCGGGCGACGATGATCATCGGACCCAGCAGATGGTCGGCGTGCTGAATGGAGCTGCGGCTGAAGCTCGGGCCGAAGCTGCGCCAGAGCCAGCTGTTTTGATGCTGCAGCAGGTCGATGCCGCCGCCGACCGTGTGGGCCCAGACCGTTCGGTTGTAACGTTGGATCGCTTCGCCGAGCGTCGCCGATCGCCAGCCATACTGACCCCAGGTGCCATATCCCCAGTCGGTTTCCATGGCGAAGCCGACATCGAGGCCGAACGTCCGATCCCCGAGCAGTCGGGCGCATCGTTCGAACAGGCCGACCATGGCGTAGGTCGGGATCGGCAGATTGGGGTCTGAGACAATGTCCACGGGCAGACCGGCCTGCTCGAGCGCGCGCCAGAGCTGTCGTTCGCTGGTGCGTTCTCCGAAGATACGGGGCAGGGGACCCAGGCCGCTGGCGCGGGCAAGCGCGATCGAACCGCGAAAGTCCATGTCCGCCTTCCCCCATGACCGCGCTCCAGCGAGCAGCGCTGATCTTGATGGCCAATTAACAAATGTTGCGCAAGGGAAGGGGCGGCAACGGTAGGTTCGGAGGCTGACCGTCCGACACCTTATTGCGGCATCTGCTGTCGGCGGTAGTTGAAAGGCGCCGATCCCGTCCAGCGACCGAAGGCGCGGGTGAAACTCGCGTGGTCGTCGTAACCGAGCGAGAGGCCGATTGCGGTCACGCTCATATTCGTATCGGCAAGAAGCCGGACAGCTCTGGCCTTTCGCGCCGCGTCCACGACCTCCCGGTAGGTGTAGCCCTTCTGCATCAGACGTCGTTGGAGGCCGCGAACACTGAGACCGGCCAGAGAGGCGGTGCCTTCGATATCCGTTTCGCCGTCCAGAAGCCGCATCGCGAGGATGGCAGAGATCGCCCGCGCCGGTTCGGGGGCATTCGCAAGAACCGCCTCTCCGACGACCTCGCGCAAGGTGACCACGCGCCGGGTCTGCGCGAAGTCGATCTGACTTTGCACACCGAGGTCCGCATGCGCGACCGGAAGCCCGACCCCTTCGCATCCGAACCGCACCGGGATTTGGAGCTTTTCTTCGATCAAATGCGCGTCTGCATCGCGCGGATAGTTCACCTCGATCCATTTCGGTGCCCATCGCCGGCCGAGATAGACCCGGGCGAATTCCACCATCGGGATGATCACGTGATCGGAATGGTGATGGTTCACCGCATCAAGTGCGGGTGGGATGTAGCGCCAGAGCACGTGGCTGCCGCGATCGATCACGTCGACTCGGCAGCCGCTTTGATGGGCCCAGATCGTGGCTGCGTTGCGCCGAAGCGCACCGCCGAAGGTCGGGGCTAGGAGGTTCTGCTCGACCCAGAGCCCGAATCCGCTGTGGGTCATCTGGCTTCCGACTTCGAGGCCGAACGTCCGGTCGCCGAGCACGCGGCCCGCCCGAGCGAACAATGTCATCATCGCCCAAACCGGAACCGGGGTCAGCGGCGCGTCGATGATTCCCATCGGAACCCGCGTCTGCTGGAACAGGTCGACCAGTTGGCGTTCGCCCGCGCGCGCCTCGAACAGGTTCGGCAGTGTGCCTAAACCTCCGGCGCGCGTTAGCGCTATGTCGCCGCGGTGAATCATCGGGACCTTTCGAATGGCGCAAAATGGCAAGCGCCGATCCCATTCATCTCAATTGTTACCGGGGGGAGCAAGGTGCACCCCAGATATGCCGGGGAGAGGGCAGGGGTTTCTGCGCCCTCTTGCCGACGCCTTCAAGCGGATTTGACCTTTGTGTCGGGACGCGGAAGCGCGGCTAAGGCCATCGCCGGCGATGACGAGATCCCGCGCAGAAGCGCCGGGACAATGGGAGATCCTAGATGAAAACCACACTGATCGCCGCTGCCGTTCTGGCCGTGACGGTTGGCGGCCCGGTCTGGGCGCAGGACGCGTCGACAAGCGCCAGTGCGTCAGCCTCCGGCGCGGCCGCCAAGCCAAACATTTTGTTGATCGTGTCCGACGACACCGGGTGGGGCGATCTCGGCCCGTATCTCGGTGGCGCCGCCCGCGGCATGCCGACGCCCAACTTCGACAAGCTGGCGTCGGAAGGCATGACCTTCACCGACTTCTACGGCCAGCCGAGCTGCACGCCCGGCCGCGCCGCCATTCAGACCGGCCGCATTCCGAATCGCTCGGGCATGACGACGGTGGCCTTCCAGGGCCAGGGCGGCGGCCTGCCGAAGGCGGAATGGACCCTTGGCTCGGTGCTCAAGAACGCCGGCTACAAGACCTACTTCACCGGCAAGTGGCATCTGGGCGAGGCGGACTACGCGCTGCCGAACGCCCACGGCTACGACGAGATGAAGTACGCCTTCCTCTACCATCTCAACGCCTACACCTACACCGATCCGAAATGGCACAAGGCCATGTCGGAGGAACAGCGCGAGATGTTCCAGAAGGCCACCCGTGGCGCGCTGTCCGGCAAGGCCGGCGAGACCGCCAAGGAGGACTTCAAGGTCAACGGCGAGTATGTCGATACGCCGGACAAGGGTGTCGTCGGCATCCCCTATCTCGACAAGTACGTGGAGAGTGCGGCGATCGAGTTTCTCGAGGATGCCGCCAAGGATCCGTCCGAGCCGTTCTTCATCAACGTCAACTTCATGAAGAACCACCAGCCCAACATTCCGGCGCCGGAGTTCGAGGGCAAGTCCGTCACCAAGACCGACTACGCCGATGCGGTCATCGAGCTCGACACCCGAGTGGGCGAGGTTCTCAAGAAGCTCGACGAACTGGGTCTCGCCGACAACACGCTGGTCTTCTACACCGTGGACAACGGTGCCTGGCAGGACGTCTATCCGGACTCCGGCTACACCCCGTTCCGCGGCACCAAGGGAACCGTCCGTGAAGGCGGCAACCGCGTCCCGGCGATCGTCCGCTGGCCCGGTCATGTGAAGGAAGGCGTCGTCAGCAGCGACATCACCGGCGGTCTCGATCTGATGGCGACGTTCGCCTCCGTCGCTGGCGAGAAGCTGCCGACCGAGGATCGCGAAGGTCAGCCGATCATCTTCGACAGCTACGACCTCACGCCCGTCTTCGAAGGCACCGGTGAAGATCCGCGCAAGGAGTGGTTCTATTTCACCGAAGACGAGCTGTCCCCGGGCGCCGTACGGGTCGGCCAGTTCAAGTATGTCTTCAACCTCCGCGGCGACGACGGTGCGTCGACGGGCGGCCTAGCAGTCGACACCAATCTCGGCTGGAAGGGCGCGGAGAAGTACGTCGCCACGGTACCGCAGATCTTCGACCTCCTGTCCGATCCCCAGGAGCGCTACGACATCTTCATGACCACGTTTACGGAGGCCACCTGGACGCTGCCGGTGGCGAACGAAGCGGTCGCGAAGAAGGTCAAGACGTACGTCCAGTACCCGCCGCGCAAGCTGCAGAGCGACGTCTACACCGGACCGATCACCATCACCGACTACCAGCGTTACGAGTGGGTCCGTGACCAACTCGCCAAGGACGGCGTCAACATCCCGATGCCGACTGGCAACTGATCGCCGACTGAAACACGTCCGGGCCGGCGTTCGCCGGCCCGGCAACGGCATCGTCTCTCCGGTAAAACGCTTGCGAGGTCCCGACGAGTGTGCGGACGAAGCCGGCTATTTAAAGTAGAGTGAGACTTGGCGGACGTGAAACGGGTCCGCCTCGTTTCTTTCAAGAAGGCCGGGCCCGGAAGCCCGTCTCGTCGAGGAGCGCTTTGATGAGGTTCACTATTCGACTTGCACAGGTGTCCGGTGCCGCAGTGGCCTTGAGCCTTGCCGCGGGCACTGCGGCCTTCGCCCAGACCGATCCGCTACCCTCCTGGAACGACGGGGCGACCAAGACGGCGATCGTCGAGTTCGTCGAGGCGGTCACCACGGCAGGCGGACCGGACTTCGTCGGCGCGGCCGACCGGATCGCCGTCTTCGACAATGACGGCACGCTCTGGGCCGAAAAGCCGGCCTACGTTCAGCTCTTCTTCGCGCTCGACCGGGTGAAGGCGCTGGCGCCCGAACATCCGGAATGGACAACCCAGGAGCCATTCGCCTCCGTCCTCAAGGGCGACATGAAAGGGGCGCTGGCCGGCGGCCACAAGGCGATTGCCGAGATCATCGCCGCCACGCATTCCGGCATGACCACGGACGACTTCGCCGAGACCGTCGCGGCCTGGTTCTCGACCGCCAAGAATCCCGAGAAGGACCGGCTCTTCTCGCAGATGACCTATCAGCCGATGCACGAGCTGCTCGACTATCTGCGCGCGAACGGCTTCCAGACCTTCATCGTGTCGGGCGGCGGCATCGACTTCATGCGCGTCTTTTCCGACGACCTCTACGGCATCCCGCCGGCCCAGGTGATCGGCAGCACCGGCCAGCTCAAGTTCGAGCTGCAGGACGGTGTGGGTCCGGTCCTGATCAAGCAGCCGGAGATCGCGCTCGTCGACGATGGCCCCGGCAAGCCGGTCGGCATCCAGATGCATATCGGGCAGGAGCCGATCTTCGCCTTCGGCAATTCCGACGGCGATCTGCAGATGCTCCAGTATACCTGCCTTCCGGAGGGGCCCAGCTTCTGCGGGATCGTGCACCACACGGACGCAGAGCGCGAGTGGGCATACGACCGCAACTCCGACGTCGGCAAGCTGGACAAGGGCCTCGACGCGGCCGCGGCCGACGGCTGGACCGTGGTCGACATGAAGTCCGACTGGAAGACGGTGTTTCCTGCTGAAGGCAACAACTGATCGGGATCGTTCAAATGGCCATGGACACGATGCGAGGGATAACCATTGCCTCCGCGCTGGGGATCGTCCTCGCGCTCACTGGCGGAACGTCCGGGGCGGCCATGGCCCAGGACGGCGGCGCTGCAACGGATCTGCAGGTCGCCGCCCAGAATCCGATCGCCGACCTGGTCTCGCTGCCGTTTCAGGAAAATCTCTATTTCGGCGGCGGGCTCGACGAACCGTTGAGCGTCCTCAACATCCAGCCGGTGTTTCCGGTCGCCTTCAACGACCGCTGGAACGTGATTTTCAGGCCGATCCTGCCGGTGATCTCGGCGCCAGGCGCCTTTCCGGGAGACGGTCGGACTACGGGGCTGGGCGATCTCCTGTTCGAGACCTTCCTGTCGCCCTCCACGCCGCTGGAAACCGGCCTCGGGTCGATCACCTGGGGCGTCGGCTCGGCGCTCACGCTGCCGACCCACACCGACGACGGGCTGGGCTCACGGACCTATTCGGCCGGCCCGGCCTTCGTGGCGTTCATCGTGAAGGCGCCGTTCTCCTACGGCTTCCTCGCGTTCAATCAGTGGTCCTTTGCCGGACCGCAGAATGCACCGGACGTGAACCAGCTCGTCTTTCAGCCCTTCGTGAACTTCAACCTGTCGGACGGCTGGTCGCTGCAGACGTCACCGGTCGTCACCGTCGACTGGACCCGCTCCGATGACAACGTGACGCTGCCGATCGGCGGCGGCGTGTCCAAGCTCACGACCATCGGAAAGCAGCCGGTCAAGTTCTCCGCCAACCTCTACTACAACGCCCTTCGCCCAGACAGCGGCCCGGAGTGGCAGAGCCAGTTCCAGGTCACGCTGCTGTTTCCCAAGTGACGGATGTCCGTCCCGAATTCCGGTTGATGATGTTGCGAATGAGCCTTTCGAAGTTGTCAGTCCTTTTCGCCACAGTGGCTGTTGCCGCGCTTTCGATGTCCGGACTTTCCGCCCGCGCCTACGATGGCTTCGTTCGCCTCGATGGCGGCACCTTCACGATGGGCTCGGAGCGCTTCTACCCGGAGGAAGGACCTGCTGAGCAGGTCACGGTCGGGCCCTTCGCGATTTCAACGACGGAGGTCACCAACGCTGACTTCGCAGCCTTCGTGGAGGCGACCGGCTATGTGACCACCGCGGAACGGGGCCTCAGTGCCGAAGATCACCCGAACATGCCGGAGGAGCTTCGCAAGCCCGGGTCGATGGTCTTCGCCCAGCCGCCGGAATCGGTCTCGCTGGCCGATCCCAACGCTTGGTGGCGCTACGTCGCCGGTGCGGACTGGCGTCATCCGGCTGGACCGAATACCTCCATCGAGGGTCTGGACGATCACCCGGTCGTGCAGGTCTCGCCGGAGGATGCCGCGGCCTATGCCGAATGGGCCGGCGGACGGCTGCCTACCGAGGCCGAGTGGGAATTCGCAGCGCGCGGCGGTCTCGAAGACGCGGACTATGCCTGGGGCGACACCTTCCACGATCCGGAAGAGGGCTGGAAGGCCAACACCTGGCAGGGCCTTTTTCCGAGCGTGGACATGGCGGAAGACGGCCATCATGGCACCGCACCGGCAGCGTCGTTCGCGCCGAACGGCTACGGGCTCCACGACATGGTTGGCAACGTCTGGGAATATGTCGGCGACTGGTGGGTGCCGGGCCATCTGAAGGGGCCGAAAACCGATCCAGCAGGTCCGCCCCAGGCGCTGGCGGCGCGCTTCAGCGCACCCGAAGTCGGTCCGATGCGGGTGGTGAAGGGCGGGTCGTGGCTCTGCGCGCCGTCCTATTGCAAGCGGTACCGCCCGTCCGCCCGTCAGCCGGCCGAGCTGAGCCTCGGCACGAACCATATCGGCTTCCGGATCGTGAAGGACGTCGAGGACTGACCCTTGGCGCACCCGATGCGCGGCCGCGAAAAGAAAGCCGTGTCAGGGATTTGTGCGCGTCTTCTGCAGCGGGTTGTCAGAAGATCCCGAACCACCAGGCCGCCAGGCCCAGAAAGGCGAGGAAGCCGATCACGTCGGTGAGTGTGGTGAGAAACACGCTCGACGCCACGGCAGGGTCGGCACCCAGCTTGTTCAGCAGGATCGGCGTCACGACCCCGAAGAACCCCGCGCACAGTACGTTGAAGACCAGGGCTGCCGCGATGACACCGCCGAGATCCGGGTTCTGAAAGACGAGGCCGGCGATCAGTCCGACGATCGCCGCGATGATGCTGCCGTTGGCGAGCGCGACCAGGACTTCCCGGCCGATCACGCGCGCCGTGTTGCGGCTCGAGATTGCTTTCGAGGCCAGCGCGCGAACCGTCACTGTCATGGCCTGGATGCCGGCATTGCCGCCGATCGAGGCGACGATCGGCATCAGCACGGCGAGGGCGACCATCTCCTGGATCGTCCCGTCAAAGATGCCGATGACGAATGCGGCGAGAAACGCCGTGGCCATGTTGACCAGAAGCCACGGAATCCGGGTCCGGGCCGTGTAGTAGACGGTGTCGGAGAGTTCCGCGTCACCAGCACCGGTGAGATACCGGATGTCCTCTTCGGCCTCTTCTTCGATGATGTCGACGATGTCGTCGATGGTCAGCACGCCGACGAGCCGCTCGTTCTCGTCGACAACGGCCGCGGAAACGAGGTTGTAGCGCTGGAAGACGTGGGCGACCTCTTCCTGGTCTTCCGTGGCGAGCACCGTGTGCGGTGCTTCGTTCATGATCTCGGAAATCCGCGTCGGACGGGGCGTTCGCAGCAGGCGGTCGAGGGCGACGGTGCCCAGGAGCCGGAACGCGGGATCGACGACGAAGATCTGATAGAAACTGTCGGGGAGATCCTCTTCCTCGCGCAGGGCGTCGATGACCTGGCCGACGGACCAGAACGGCGGCAGCGCGACGAAGTCGGACTGCATGCGCCGGCCGGCGGTCTCCTCCGGATAGTCCAGCGAGCGGGCGAGCCGATGCCGCTTTGCGAACGGAAGCCGGGCGAGGATCGCCTGCTTTTCGTCCTCCTCGAGGTCTTCGAGAATGTAGACGGCGTCGTCGGAATCCAGCGCGGCGAGACCGTCTGCGACGGTATGCGGAGGAAGGTTTCCCAGAATCTGGAGGCGGATCGCCTCTTCGACTTCTGTCAGGGCGGTGTAGTCGAAGGAATCGCCGAGCGTCGCGATGAAGCCGATGCGCAGCTCGGGCGTGAGGGCGGTCAGGAGTTCGGCGACGTCGACCTCGTGCAGGCCGTCGATCAGCTGTTCCAGAGTGTCACGGTCTTCCGAGACGACGGCCGCTTCCACCGCTTCGAGAAAATCGGTGTTCAGATGGCCCTCGTCATCGCGAAAAAGGGGCGCGATCTCTGTGCGGATATCGGCTTCGGCGGCTTCAGCCATAAAGCGACCCTTCTGGAACGGTCCGCACGCAACAGATGCGCGGGACCACCAAGCACGAGAAAAGACGGGTGTGCAAAGTTGTAGACCGCGCGGCACGAATATCGAGGGTCCGCACCGATTGCCGCGGTTTTCGCAGTGACTGTTAGACGATCCGGGAGCAGGGCGAAATCACCCGGACGAGGAAAATGATGGGTCAACCGCCGGTTTCGGCCGAAAGCCGCATGACGTGCGCGCACCCGGTATCCGGTAGCTGGGCCAATCGCACGCCGCGGTCTCGTGTGACGATCGAGTAAGCGCACACTGTGCGCGTTCCCGGTCGAGGTCAAGAGCGCCGCGGGGGAGGTGCGAGGGCCGGGCGACGAATCTGCCGCCCAGCCGAATGGCCGTCGGTCGGGGCCGGCATACTCGGCGTGGCCCTGACAGAAGGTCGGTGCGGGGTCAGCGCTCGTCGTCTGGCAGCTGAGCTTCGGAGTGGTCCTGGCCCTGCTGGTTCTGAACGTGTTTGGTGTCGAGGCCCCGCTCGTCGGAATGCTGGGACTTCTCGCGGTTGGAGAGGATCTCGTCCTCTTCGACCATGTCCTTGGGCATGTCCGTCATCGCGCCGGACCCGTCGTTCTTGCCCTGTGCGCCGTGGCCCATCTTCTTTGACGCGTTTGCCATGTCCAACTCCCTTCGATTTGCGGGATCGAGCGATCGCAAGGGCTCGATCCGTTGGGAAGGGCCAACGCATTCCGCCGCCCGAAGTTCGCGGTGAGGTGTCGGATCGCCGGCGGACGGAGGGCTCCCGTCAGTGCGAGCGCGCGATGCGGAAGGCGACCAGCCGTCGCCGGAACGGAAGGAGCGCAGCGAGGACTCCCACAACAAGGATCCAGAATGCCGGGCGCGGCTCCGGGGCAAGCTGCAGATTGGCTGAAAGGACGGCCTGCCAGGGAATGCGTGTCGCAACGCCGTACCAGCCGGCCTCCAGGAACGCCGTCACCACCGCACCAAGGCCGGCCACGCCGATCAGCGTGAACGGGGAGGCGAGGGGGAGGCCCAGCGCGTGGGCAGCGCGATAGCTCATCACGAGCAGGAAGAAGCCGAGCATCAGCGCGGCCTGGTCGGCGTCGATCTTCGCTTGCATGAAGAAATGCAGGATGGCGAGCGCGGCGCAGAGATAACCGATGCGGTGGAGCTTCTGCCAGGTGTTGCCGAGCCGGTGGATCGCGCCATCGGTCGAGGTCGCGGCGAGGACCGCGAGCCCGGCAAGCGCCGCGAAGCCGATGGTCAGATAGACCCGCGAGACCAGCTCCGTGACGATGCGCGCCGGGTTCCAGTTCTGGTCGGCCCAGTAGAGGACAAAGTGCCCGAACGCGTAGCCGAAGGTGGCAAGCCCCAGGAGCCGGCGGACGGTGATGAGGCGGTTCCAGCCGGTGATTCGGCGCAGCGGAGTGATCGCCAGCGTGAGGATCAGCAGTCGCACCGCCCATTCGCCGGTGCGGTGGATCGCCTCCGTCAGCGGCTTTGCCCCGAGATCGCCGATGGCGGCATCTAGGATGAGGATCAGTGCCGGTCCGAACGCGATCAGACAGGCCACCAGCCGGAGCCGGCTGAACCGTCCGGCCCGGTCGTTCCAGGGCATGTCCGCAGCTTGGACCCGCATGAACGGACGCCTCACGGAGGGCCGGGACAAACGCCGCCCGGCTCGGGGAGGCCGACTTTCAGACCGGTATCCCGATCAGGGGAAATAACAATGTTGGGAAAAATGGTGCGGTCGAGAAGACTCGAACTTCCACGGGTTGCCCCACAGCGACCTCAACGCTGCGCGTCTACCAATTCCGCCACGACCGCACATGCTCTTTGAGGGCGTTGGCTGGGCCGACGCCGACGAGCGAGGTGGCATGTAACAAATCGGGGAAGGGGTTTCAAGCAAGGCCGTCGATCTCCATGATGGTTTGGAAAACTTCTTGTGGGTGAATCGAAAGCGATGCGCAGCGTGGACACTGCGGCGGACGCGCTCCTGACCGGTCTTCGCGCCGATCCGGATGCTCCGCCGGTCGAATGGGTGATCGAGGACGAGCCGGTCGCCTATGGCGATGCCCTGGCCGAAATGGAGGCCCGGGCGGCCGCGGTCGCCGAAGGCCGCGCCGCCGAGCGCGTCTGGCTCCTGGAGCATCCGCCGCTGTACACCGCCGGCACGAGCGCGCGCGCGGAGGACCTTGTCGCGCCCGACCGGTTCCCGGTGCACTGGACCGGTCGGGGTGGGCAGTTCACCTACCATGGCCCGGGTCAGCGGGTCGCCTATGTCATGCTGGATCTGTCGCGCCGGAAAAAGGACATCCGCGCCTTCGTCTACGGCCTGGAACAGTGGCTGATCGACAGCCTGTGGGATTTCCACGTGCGCGGCGAGCGGCGGGCGGACCGCGTCGGTGTGTGGGTGAGGCGGCCCGACAAGGGCGCGGACGCAGAGGACAAGATCGCCGCCATCGGCATCCGGGTCCGCCGCTGGGCGACGTTCCACGGCGTTGCCCTCAATGTCGAACCGGACCTCTCGCACTATGAGGGGATCGTCGCCTGCGGCGTCCGCGAGCACGGGGTGACGAGCCTCGTCGACCTCGGCAGGCCGGTCACGCTTGCTGACGTGGACGTTGCGCTGAAGGCGCGTTTCGAGCCGATCTTCGGGCCAACGGTCCGCGCCGCCGGCGGCGCGCTGACGTCGACCGCAGCCTGACGGCACAAGATCCCGCCGGGCCGTCTTTCCTGGGGGCACATCACGGGCTTGTTAGCGATGCATAAATGCATCGTCTGCGAGAATTCGGACTGAACAGGGCCGTGGCGGGACTCGCCACCCGGACCATTCGCGGGCATAAGATCCAGACAGCCCTCAGGCAGAATTCGTTCAGTTGCAGGAACAGCGTAAGTCCGATGCGAAAAATCACCTGTGCCATTGCCGCCGTGTCTCTCTTCTGTGCCGGCGGTGCCGCATCTGCGGACGACGACAAGCTTACGGCCGAGCAGGCGGGTACGCGGGACATTGTGGTTGATCTCGGTGTCGGGGCGCAGGTTCAGCCGAAGTTCGCCAGTTCCGACGACTACATCGTCCTTCCCTATCCGCTGATCGCAATCAGTTATCTGCGGCTGCCGGTCTTCGGCGAGCTGGTGTCGGCGCCGACCCGCGCTTTCTCGATCTATCCCTCGATCAACTTCGTGGGCTCGCGCTCGTCGAGCGATGCCTCCTATCTGACGGGAATGGACGACGTTGATTTCGCGTTCGAATTCGGCCCGGGTGTCGCCTATCGCTACGGCATGTTCCGCGGCTTCGCGAACCTGCGTTACGGCTTCACCGGCCACAACGGCTTCGTCGGCGAGGCGGGCGTCGATCTGGTGCTGAACCCGATGGAGCGCGTCCAGCTGTCGCTGGGGCCGCGGGTCGGCTTCGCCAACGACGAGTATGTGCAGACCTATTTCGGCGTTTCCGCCGCCGAGGCGACCCGCTCCCAGTTCGCGGCCTACGATCCCTCCGGCGGCTTCACCGATGTCGGCGTGGGCGGCCGGATCACCTACGACTGGACGGAGAAGACCAAGCTCCACCTCCAGGCCGACTACACCCGCTATATCGGCGACGTCGCCGATTCGCCGGTGGTGGAAGCCGGCAGCGAGGACCAGTTCTACGTGGGAATCGGCATCACCTACCGCTTCGGTCTCGACCTGTTCGACTAGCAGCGTCCGCCGCGGCTGGCGGCAGCATCGACCATCGCTTTCGAAGGCCCGCGCATCAACTGCGCGGGCTTTTTTGCGCGCGCGTGCGC
Source organism: Amorphus orientalis (assembly GCF_030814015.1). Classification (NCBI taxonomy): domain Bacteria; kingdom Pseudomonadati; phylum Pseudomonadota; class Alphaproteobacteria; order Hyphomicrobiales; family Amorphaceae; genus Amorphus; species Amorphus orientalis. The sequence continues at coordinate 1,080,432 of NZ_JAUSUL010000002.1, read as the reverse complement.
GCAGCAATAAAGCGCAAGCAGAGCGCATTGCGCAGACGTTTCCGCGCATCCCGGCCGCACCCGATGGCGGCGGTCCGGAGCGCGGAGGTGAAAGGGGGAAAATTTCCTCTAAGGAAAAGTTGTGTCTCTTGAAGAAATATGATTGGGTGCCGGCGATCCCTCCCGATCGCGAAGGAAGCCAGTCCGCATGTGTGGCATTGTCGGCCTCTATCTGAAGAACCCCGAGCTCCGCAGCGGGCTCGGTACCCTGTTTTCCCCGATGCTCGCCCAGATGCGCGATCGCGGGCCCGATTCCGCGGGTATCGCGGTCTACCGGGACGCGGCCGCGAGCGACGCCAAGGTGGTCGTCTATCATCCCGAAACGCCTTACGGCTGGGACGCCGTGGCCGGCGAGCTGGCGGATCGCCTGGGCTGTCCGGTGACGGCCGAGCCGGTCGCCAACCACGCCATACTCACCGGCGGATCGTCGGCGACGGCGCTTCGCGATGCCGTCTTCGCGAGCTGCCCCGGTGTCCGGGTCATGAGCGCGGGAACGTCGCTGGAAATCTACAAGGACGTCGGCCTTCCCGCCGAGGTCCTGGACCGGTTCCGGGTGTCCGCCATGTCCGGGTCCCACGCGATCGGCCATACCCGCATGGCGACGGAGAGCGCGGTCTCCACGGAAGGGGCCCACCCGTTCAACACCGGCGAGGATCTCTGCCTGGTCCACAACGGGTCGCTCTCCAACCACAACGGCCTGCGCGAGTGGCTCTCCACCCACAAGGGCATCCCGTTCCAGACCGACAACGACTCGGAGGTCGCGGCCGCCTATCTCACCTGGCGCATGTCGGAAGGCGCGACGCTTTCGGAAGCCCTGGAGGCGGCCCTTTCCGATCTCGACGGCTTCTACACGTTCGCGATCGGCACCCGGGACGGGTTCGCGGTGCTGCGTGATCCGGTCGCCTGCAAGCCGGCGGTGATGGCGGAGACCGACGACTGGGTGGCGATGGCCTCGGAATTTCGGGCGCTCGCCGCACTCCCCGGCATCGAGGCCGCCACCGTCTGGGAGCCGAAACCCGCCACTGTCTACAGCTGGGGGCGCGCCTGATGGAGACCATCGATCTGAAGACCGCCTCGACCCGCGAGCTGAACGCGCGACTCCAGGGCGAGGGGGCGGGCTCCAACGCGGCCTTCGAGGTCCTGCATCCGGACGGACGCCACGCGCTCGCCTGCGGGCTGACGGCACCGATCGCCGTCAGCATCAAGGGCCATGTCGGCTACTACTGCGCCGGCATGAACGAGAACGCGACCGTCACCGTCCACGGCAATGCCGGCGTGGGCGTGGCGGAAAACATGATGTCCGGCCTCGTCCGGGTGAAGGGCGACGCCAGCCAGTCGGCCGGTGCGACCGGTCATGGAGGTCTGCTGGTGGTCGAAGGCTCCGCCTCGGCCCGCTGCGGGATCTCCATGAAGGGCATCGACATCGTGGTCAAAGGCTCGGTCGGGCACAACTCCGCCTTCATGGCCCAGTCCGGCCATCTGGTGGTCTGCGGCGATGCGGAGGACGGCCTCGGCGATTCCATCTACGAGGCGGTGATCTATGTCGCCGGCAAGACCGGCAAGCTGGGCGCGGACTGCGTCGAGCAGGAGATGACCAGCCAGGACCGGGCGACGCTCACCGAGCTTCTGGCCCGCGCCGGAATCGAGGCCGATCCCGCCTCGTTCCGCCGCTACGGGTCCGCCCGCACGCTCTACAACTTCACAATCGACAATGTCGGCGCCTACTGACCGCGAGGCGGTCGGTGCGCGAGCCGGAGGACCGGGTATGACGAGGCCTGCGCCGCATATGCGCGAATCCCAAATCTTCGATCGGGCGTCGATCCACGAGATCCAGCGCGCCGCGAACGAAGGCATCTACCGCATCCGCGGCTTCGGCGCGAAGCGCGCCGTGCCCCATTTCGACGATCTCGTGTTCCTGGGCGCGAGCATGTCGCGCTACCCGCTGGAGGGCTACCGCGAGCGCTGCGACACCGACGTCGTGCTGGGCTCCCGCTTCGCCAAGAAGCCGCTCCATCTCAAGATCCCGATCACGATCGCCGGCATGAGCTTCGGCTCGCTGTCGGCGAACGCCAAGGAGGCGCTCGGCCGCGGCGCCAACGAGGTCGGCACATCGACCACCACCGGCGACGGCGGGATGACCGACGAGGAGCGCGAGCACTCCAACCAGCTCGTCTACCAGCTGCTGCCGTCCCGCTATGGCATGAACCCGGTCCATCTGCGCAAGGCCGACGCGATCGAGGTCGTGGTGGGGCAGGGCGCCAAGCCCGGCGGCGGCGGCATGCTGCTCGGCCAGAAGATCTCCAAGCGCGTGGCGGCGATGCGCGACCTGCCGGAGGACATCGACCAGCGCTCGGCCTGTCGGCATCCCGACTGGACCGGTCCGGACGATCTGGAGATCAAGATCGAGGAGCTGCGCGAGCTCACCGGCTGGGAGAAGCCGATCTACGTCAAGGTCGGCGCGTCGCGCACCTATTACGACACGCTGCTCGCCGTGAAGTCCGGCGCCGACGTCATCGTCGTCGACGGGATGCAGGGCGGCACCGGTGCCACCCAGGAATGCTTCATCGAGAATGTCGGCATTCCGACGCTGCCCGCTGTCCGGCTGGCCAGCGACGCGCTGAAGGAACTCGGCGTTCATCGCCGCGGCGTCCAGCTCATCGTCTCCGGCGGCATCCGCACCGGCGCGGACGTCGCCAAGGCCATTGCCCTCGGTGCCGATGCGGTGTCGATCGGCACGGCCGCGCTGATCGCGCTCGGCGACAACCGCCCGGATCTGGCCGAAGAGTACGAAAAGCTCGGCACCGCGCCCGGCTTCTACGAGGACTGGCAGGCGGGCAACGACCCGGCCGGCATCACCACCCAGGACCCGGAGCTGGAAAAGAGGCTTGATCCGGTCAAGGCAGGACGGCGGCTCGCCAACTATCTCCGGGTGCTCACGCTGGAAGCCCAGACGCTCGCCCGGGCCTGCGGGAAGAGCCACGTCCACCACCTGGAGCCGGAAGACCTGCAGGCGCTGACCATCGAGGCGGCAGCCATGGCGCGTGTGCCGCTCGCCGGAACCGGGTGGATTCCGGGTCAGAATTTCTGACGTACGGCCCGAAACATGCACGTGCCGGACTGCCGCGGAGTGGCCGCGGATCCGGCGCCTGCCCGGACAGACTGCAAGACTGAGAAAAAAAGACCGTCACCAGAGGGGCCTTGGACGCATGACCGATCTCGCCCAGTTCGCGCGCGACACCGGCGTGAAATATTTCCTGATCAACTTCACCGATCTGAGGGGCGTGCAGCGCTCGAAGCTGGTGCCGGCACCGGCGATCGGGATGGTGCAGGAAAACGGTGCCGGTTTTGCCGGCTTCGCCACCTATCTCGACATGTCGCCGGCCGATCCGGACATGTTCGCGATGCCGGACGCCGACACGGTCATCCAGCTTCCCTGGAATCCGGACGTGGCCTGGGTCGCGAGCGACCTGATCATGGACGGCAAGCCGGTGTCCCAGGCGCCGCGCTGGGTCCTGAAAGACACGCTGGAGGCGGCATCCGAGCGCGGCTTCCGGATGATGGCCGGTATCGAGGCCGAGTATCACCTGATCGATCCCTCGGGCGAGGACATCTCCGATCCGCGCGATGTCGACGCCAAGCCCTGCTACGACCAGTCGGCGGTGATGCGCCGCTACGAGGTCGTGTCGGAGATCTGCGACGCGATGATCTCGCTGGGCTGGGGCCCGTATCAGAACGACCACGAGGACGCCAACGGCCAGTTCGAGATGAACTGGGACTATGCCGACGCGCTGGTCACCGCCGACCGGCACGCCTTCTTCAAGTTCATGGTCAAATCGATCGCGGAAAAGCACGGGCTTCGGGCGACCTTCATGCCGAAGCCGTTCCCGCACCTGACCGGCAACGGCTGCCATTCCCACGTCTCCATCTGGGAGACCGACGGGGACAAGAACCTTTTCGCCGACGACACGAACCCGCTGGGCCTGTCCCGGACGGCGCTCGCCTTCGTGGGCGGGCTTCTGGAGCATGCCGAGGCGATCTGCGCGCTGACCAATCCGACGGTCAACAGCTACAAGCGCATCAACGCCCCGGTAACGGCCTCGGGCGCGACCTGGTCGCCGAGCTCGGTCACCTGGACCGGCAACAACCGCACCCACATGATCCGCGTGCCCGATCCCGGCCGGTTCGAGTTCCGCCTGCCGGACGGATCGGCGAACCCGTACCTCCTGCAGGCCGCGCTGCTGGCCGCCGGTCTCGATGGCGTCGACCGGGAGCTGGACCCCGGCGAGCCGCTGCTGCATGTCAACATGTACACCGAGGGCCACACGGTGGACGCGCGCAAGCTGCCGCTCTACCTGATCGACGCGATCCGCGCCTTCGACGCCGACAGCGCGCTCAAGAGCAAGCTCGGCGACGACTTCTCGGCCTCCTACGTCAAAATGAAGATGGCGGAGTGGAACGACTATTCCCGTCACCTGACCGACTGGGAGCGCCAGCAGACATTGGATTGCTGAGGGCCTTTTCGCTCGCGCGGTTCGCTTCGCGTACCGCTCCGCAGGGGGCGGCGCAGCGGCGGCGCTGAACGGACGCTCAGAACTGGCCTCGCATTCGGGAGAGTGCGGGGCCTTCGTCATTCCGAGAGCGGTTCGGGCACCTCCGGCATCGGCCCGCGCTCGAGATAGGTCCCGAGCGCCACGTGGCTCCGGGTCGAGCGCACGCCTTCGATCTGCTGGATGCGCGACAGGAGGTGTTCCAGGCTGGCCGGGCCGGACGTTCGGACCTTCAGGATGAGGCAGGTGTCGCCGGTGACGGTGTGGATTTCTTCCACGTCGGCGAGGTCCTGAAGCGCGAGGACCGGTTTCGTCATGCCCCAGCCCTCGGTCGTGACATGGACGAAGGCCAGGAGCGGGCACCCGATCTTCTCGCCGTCCAGCCGCGCGACGGTGCCGCGGATGATCCCGTCGCGGCGCAGCCGCTTCACCCGTTCGTGGACCGCAGGGGCGGAGAGATGGACGTGCGCGGACAGGTCCGCATAGGATCGGTCCGCCCGTTCGGCGAGCAGCCTTAATATCATTCGGTCGGTCCGGTCGAGACCGGAAGGGTGTCGACTTCCCTGTCGAATGCCATTCGTTTCCATGGACGCCGCTCCCGATTTCCTTTGCCAGTTCTGCGTGATTTATCTCATCTGACCGTATGTCATACAAAGAAAGCTCATCTCAGACGAATCTTGTTCGGTCGATTGAGGTCGCGGCGCTGCTCGCGGCGGTGCTGCTGGTCGGGTCGAACGCCTTCGTCCTGAGCCCGATCCTGTCCGACGTGGCGTCCGGGCTCGGAACCGAGCCGTTCCGGGTGGCGTGGGCGATTTCCGCGTCCGGGGCGGCGACGGCGGTGTCGGCCCTGACGCTGGCGGGTCTGGTCGACCGCTTTCCGGCAGGACGGGTCCTCGGCGCGGCGGCGCTGCTTCTGGCGTTAGCCCAGGCCGCCGGTGCGGCCAGCCAGAACTGGATCTGGCTCTGTCTCTCCCAGGCGCTCGCGGGCGTGGCGGTCGGGATCATCCTGCCCGGGGCCTATGCCACCGCCGCGGCGACCGCGGAGCCGGGCCGCGAGGCCGCGCGGCTGGGATTCGTGCTGACCGGCTGGGCGCTGTCGCTGGTGTTCGCCGTTCCGCTGGCGGCGCTGGTCGCCGAGCAGTTCGGCTGGCGCTCGGTCTACGTCATTCTGGCCGGTCTCTCGGCGGTCGTGGGTGTCGGCCTGTTCGCCGGCCTGCGCGGCGTGCGCGCCGGAAGCGCTGCTCCGACGGCGCCCTTGCGCGCGCTGCGGCTGCCGAACGTGGCGCTGCTGCTTGCGGTGATGTTCGCGTTCATGACGGCGTTCTACGGCAGTTTCGCCTTTCTGGGAGAAGGGGTGCGGGCGGCGTTCGGCCTGACGGCCAAGGGAACCGGCGTGTTCGTGCTGGCCTACGGGCTGGGCTTCGGACTGGCCGGTATCGTCCTGGGCGTCGCGCCGCCGAAGATCTCGCGCGTCTACGTGCTGCTGGTCCTGTTCGGTCTCGCCTCCAGCTACTGGGCGTGGCGCTTCGCCCTCTCGTCGCCCACGGCGGCCTTCGGGGCGACGGTCATCTGGGGGATATTCAACCAGCTCGGCGTGAACGCCCTGGTGGTGTCGATGAACCGGCGGGCCGCCGAAGCCCGCGGGGCGGTCATGGGCCTCAACAGCGCCGTCACCTACTCGGCCGTCTTCGCCGGGCCGGTGGTGATGGGGCAGGTTTATGCCGGTTCGGGCTTTGTTGCGGTCACCGGGCTTGCCGCGGTCCTCATCCTGGTCGGCGCCGCAGTCAGCTGGAAGGCCCTGCAGCCGGCGGCGTGACTGCGCCGGATGCGGTCCGGCCGGACAGCCTCAGTCGCGGCTGTCGAGATGCTGCACCCGGCGCAGGTCGGGGAACATCTTCGCCCACAGACCCGCAACGGCCATGGTCCCGGCGCCGCCGACCACGACGGCGCCCACCGTTCCGATCATCGCCGCCATCACGCCGGCGCGGAACTCGCCGAGCTCGTTGGACGCGCCGACGAAGACCATGTTCACCGCGTTCACGCGTCCGCGCACGTCGTCCGGGGTCCACAGCTGCAGCAGGGTTTCGCGGACATAGACGCTGACCATGTCGAAGGCGCCCATCAGGGCGAGCGCCACGATCGAGATCCAGACCGTCTCCGACAGGCCGAACACGACCGTGAAGGCGCCGAAGGCGAACACGCACAGGAACATGGCGAGGCCGGCATGGTTGCGGATCGGGTTCATGGCCAGATAGACGGCCATGGCGACGGCGCCGACACCGGGCGCGGAGCGCAGGAGGCCGAGCCCCCAGGGGCCGAGATCGAGGATATCGCGGGCATAGACCGGCAGCAGGGCCGTGGCGCCGCCGAGCAGGACGGCGAACAGGTCCAGCGAGATGGCCCCGAGCACGACCTTCTCGTGGCGGATGTAGCGCAGCCCCGCGATCACGCTCTCCCACGTCGCCTTGGTGTTGACCGTCTTCTGGGCCGGCTGGGGGATCAGCATGATCAGGAGCATGGCGGTGAGGAACATGCCGGCCGCAGCGCCGTAGGCCGCGATCGGGTCGACGCCGTACAGCAGGCCGCCGGCGACCGGGCCGACGATGGTCGCGACCTGCCAGGCCGACGAGTTCCAGGCGATCGCGTTGGAGAGTTCCGCCTGGGGCACGATGTTGACGACCAGCGAACTCTGGGCCGGATTGAAGAAGGCGCGGGCCGTGCCGAAGACGACGAGGGTCGCGAAGATCGGCAGCACCGAGCCGGCGCCGGACAGCGTGAACACCAGAAGGAACACCGCGCATGCGGCTTCGACCGAAGCGCCGAGCATCATGATGGTGCGGCGCCGGTAGCGGTCCGAGGCCGTGCCGGCCACGAACACCAGGAGCAGCGCGGGCAGGAATTGCAGGAGGCCGACGAAGCCCAGGTCGAGCGGATTGCGGGTGATGTCGTAGACCTGCCAGCCGACGGCGACCGAGACGATCTGGACGGCGAAGGTGGCGGAGAAGCGGGCCGCCCAGTAGAGCGCGAAGCTCCTGTGGCGGAAGGCGGCGAAACGGGAAGCCGGGTGGCCGCCATGGGGAAGGGACATCGGCATGTCGCTTGTTGGACGGACCGCGCCACGGTGATCCGCGCGCGTGCGTCATGGTGGGGCAATCGAGCGGCCCCGAACAGGAATGATCAGCCGCTTTAGACCAAGCCGAGCGACGGCGCAAAGCCTGTCGACGGTGCCGCTGTCAGCCTTCGCCGGGGGCCGCAATGATGGAGAGATAGCGGGCGGGCATCGACAGGAGCGCGGCGGGCCCGTGCGGGGCGATGGCGTCGAAGAACAGCGAATCGCCGGGCGAGAGGGTGAACTCGCGCTCGCCGTGCCGGTAGATGAGTTCGCCCTCGAGCATGTAGATGAACTCCACGCCCTCGTGCTGGAATTCGGTAAAGACCTCGGACTGCTCGGTCAGGGTGATCAGGTACGGCTCCAGCGACACGCTGGAGCGGATCATGTGGCCGAGGAGCTGGTAGATGTGGCCGGCCCGGGTGCCGCGCCGGTCGATCTCCAGGCCCCGCCCGGCCGGCACGTAGGAGACGTCCCGGCTTTCCTCGAAGGAGCGGAAGAAGGCCGACAGCGGCAGGTTGAGCGCGCTGGCCAGCGTGGTGAGGGTGGACAGGGACGGCGAGGTCTGGCCGTTTTCGATCTTGGAGACCATGCCCGGCGACAGGCCCGTCGCCTGGGCCAGATCGGCAAGCGTCATCTGGTGCGCCTGCCGGTGGCGGCGCACCTCGCGGCCGATGTGCCGCTCGATCGAGCGTGTCTTCTCCGATGCGGCAGGCTCTGTCTGCGAGCTCATTCTCACCCGACCCGGCAGGGGAGCGCCCGGGAGAGGCGCCCCGATCAGACGATCAGCGGCAACGCGGCCGGGCGGGCGCCGTCCGCCGGGCCTGCCTCACACCGCCTTCGGATATGCGGTCTTCGGCGCCGTGCGCCAGTTGGAAATGCAGGGAATCTTGTTGCGGTCGCAGCGGTCGGCGTAGCTGCGGGCGATGTTGGTGACTTCCTCCATCAGACCTGCCTGGAGCGTGATCGGCGACAGGCCCATCCCGAGGAAGCGGTCGTTGGCGACGTGGAGGTCGTTCTCGTCCGCCTCGTTGCGCGGGTTGGGCAGATACTCGATCGACACGCCGGTCATCTCGGAGATCATTTCCGCGAGCGTCCGGATGCGGTGGGTCTCGGTCATCTGGTTCAGGATGTTCACCCGCTCGCCGGCCTGGGGCGGATTGTCGATCGCCAGCTCGATGCACTTGCAGGTGTCGCGGATGTTGATGAAGGCGCGGGTCTGGCCGCCGGTGCCGTGGACCGTCAGCGGATAGCCGATCGCCGCCTGCATCAGGAACCGGTTCAGCACCGTGCCGTAGTCGCCGTCATAGTCGAACCGGTTGATCAGCCGCTCGTCCATCGAGGTCTCGTCGGTCTGCGTGCCCCAGACGATGCCCTGATGCAGGTCGGTGATCTTCACCCCGTCGTTCTTGTTGTAATAGTGGAAGAAGAGCTGATCCTGGGTCTTCGTCATGTGGTAGATCGAGCCGGGATTGGCCGGATACAGGATCTCGTGATCGATCAGGTCCTCGCCGGTGTCGATCTTGATCTGGAGATAGCCCTCCGGGATCTTCATGCCGGCGGTGCCGTAGCCGTAGACGCCCATGGTCCCGAGATGGACCAGGTGGATGTCGAGGCCGGACTCCACGATGGCGCACAGCACGTCGTGGGTGGCGGTCAGGTTGTTGGAGACCGTGTAGCGCTTGTGGCGCGGCGTCTTCATGGAGTATGGCGCCGCCCGCTGCTCCGCGAAGTGGATGACCACGTCGGGCTTTTCGGTCTGCAGCAGGGTCAGAAGCCGGTGGTAGTGCTCGCCGACGGTGAAGGAGTGGTAGGGGATCTCCTTGCCGGTCAGCTCTTTCCAGACCTTGAGCCGCTCGCCCAGCGGCCGGATCGGGGTCAGCGATTCGACCTCGAGCTCGACGTCGATCTTGCGACGCGACAGGTTGTCCACGATCACGACGTCATGGCCGCGCTTCGACAGATGAAGGCTCGTCGGCCAGCCGCAAAACCCGTCGCCACCAAGGACAATTACCTTCGCCATACCCACTACCTGTTCATGCGGAGTTCGGGGCCGGGCGGATTTGAGCCGTCCGGACACCGATCATGCCGGTTCATCGTTTACGGCGCGGCGACGATTGCGACCGCACCATCCAGTGTTGCGCATCCGGTACGCCATCGTCGAGGCCGGCGAAGATTGCCGGCCCGGTTTGCCCCCGAATTTGTAATGTGGCTTAGCGCATCCGGACGGGCGATGCCAGCCGGAGACACCAGGCTTTTCTAAGGCTTTTCGCTCCGGCGTGTCCCTGTCACCGCCGGTCCGGACTTTCGGCCGGCGCGTGGAGCAAACCCCGCCAAACGGGCCGAAATGTGGAGGTCAGCGCCGAGTTGTGGCGACGAAGGCGGCGGCCCGCATTTCGCGCTCGCGGCGCTCGCGGCGGCGCATCGCCTCGGCATCGGCACCCCACAGCTGGATGTTCCAGTCCTCGTCGACGTGGGCAGCCGTCCAGGCATCGTCGACGCTGAGCCGGTCCCGGTAGACGGCCAGCGCGATCAGGACCGAGCCGGTCAGTGTCGTCATGGAGTGCAGCGCGGTGAGCGGCAGCGCCTCGTCCCGCGGAAGCAGGGCCTTCACGGCGCCGATCGCTTCCGGGGCCTGGGCCACCGGCATGACGCCCTCGGCCAGGATGAACCGGGCGCCGAGTTCGCGCTCCGCCCAGCCGAGGATCGGGTCCCAGATCTCCTTCTGGCGCTCGACCAGACCGTCGGGGCCGGAGGCGCGGTAGCACAGGAGATCGGTTTCCGCGTAGCCGGCGATGTCGTCGGCGACCGCCTCGCGGGCCGGATCGACGCCGTCCAGGGCGCTGTTCAGAAGCCGGGTGAGGGGCATCCGGTCGGGATCGATGCGGTCCTCCTGGGCGTCCCATTCGCCGGCGACCGCCGCGGCGATCCGCGAATCGGCAACGGTCAGGAGCTTCCCGCCGGGGGTGCGCACCGGCCGGCCGTCGAGGGTGATGGAGAAGCCGGCGTCCGCGGTGCTGGCTTCCGCCCGGTCGTAGAACCGCTTGGGAAGCTCCGGCCGCATCATGGTCTGCGCCCGGCGGACCGGGTCGGTCTCCTCGTGGGCGCCGAAAACGCTGTGGGCGCCGAAATCGTTGCCGCTCGTCATCCGTCGCTCCTTGTCCAGCCGACCGTGTCGGCGATTGCGGCCCGAAGGGAATCCACGTTGCTGCACATATGATCGCATCCCGCCGCCACAAGCGCTTCGACGGGATGATAGCCCCAGCCGACCCCGATCGCCGTGACACCGGCGGACTTGGCCATCTGCATGTCGAAGCTGGTGTCGCCGATGACGACGGTCGCCTGCCGCTCCGCACCGGTTTCGGCGAGCGCCTGTTCGACCATCCCGGGATGCGGCTTGGACGGGGCGTCGTCGGCGGTCTGGATCGTGGCGAACCGGCCTTCGAGCTCGAACCGCTTCAAGACCATGTCGACGCCGCGGCGGGACTTGCCGGTGACTATGCCGAGCAGGAGGTCGTCGGCGCGGTGGAGATCGTGCAGCAGTGCCTCGATGCCGGGAAAGAGCGGCTCGTGATGGGCGGCGTCCGCGCGCAGGTCGCGAAAGGAGTTCTTGTAGGCTTCCACCACGCGTGGAACCTCGCCGACGTGCTCGGCGCCGACCAGGGCGCCGACCGCCTGGGGCAGGGAGAGCCCGATGATGCCCAGGATCGCGGTGCGCTCGGGGGCCGGGAAGCCTTCGGCGTCGAATGCGCGCTCCATCGCGGCGACGATGATGTGCTGGCTGTCGACGAGGGTTCCGTCGCAATCGAAGAGGATGAGTTTCATCGGGTCGGGCGTCTCACTGGAACGCGTTCCGTTCGGCCGCGGCAGGCGCGCCGAAACGGGACATGTTCAAAAATATCGAATCCGGCGCCGTTTCCTGTCGCCCGGATGTCGTCATCGGCGCGGAACAGGCTCCGGGAAGCGCGCCGTGCTGACACGCCGCGGCACCGGGTGCAAGGCGGTGGGCGGTCTCAACCGCGTTCGGACAGGACCTCGTCCAGGGAGTTGGTGCCGGTGACGATCATGCGCGCGACGAGGGCGGCATAGTCCTGCCGGCTGATCGGACCGCCCGGCCGGAACCAGAGATAGTGCCAGTTGAGCATGCCGAACAGGGACATGGTGACCGGCTTGAGGAGTCGGGGGTCGCGGCGCAGGTCCGGGTTGGCATGGGCGATCGCTTCGGCGAAGACGTCGACGAGCCGGCGTTCCATCTCCTTCAATCGGTCCTGCTTGTCGGCGGGAAGCCGGCTCAGATTGTTGATCTGCACCTTGTGCTCCGCGTCGGCATCCCGGTAGGCCTCCAGGATCGCCGTGCACAAGAGGACCAGCCGCTCGGTGGGTCCGAGATCGGCGGGCACCGCCTCGACGGCGGCCACCAGATCCTCCAGATGCGCCTCGATGACGTCGAAGAGGAGCTGCTCCTTGTTGGTGTAGTAGTGGTAGAGCAGGGCCTTGGAGACGCCGCAGGCAAGCGCGATCTGGCTCATCGACGCGCCGTCGAAGCCGGTCTCGGCGAAGGCGTGGGCCGCCGCCGAAAGGATTGCCTTGCGTTTGTCGTCGTAATCGACCGCGCGCGGGCGGGCCATTCGAACCTTCCTTCACCTCGCGCGCGGGGCGGCTTGTGCCCCTCGCGCCGTTTCAGCCTTTCGGCCGCCGGTCGATGACGCGCTGCGCCTTGCCCATGGACCGTTCCACGCCACCCGGGTCGGCAACCACAATCCGCGTCGATACGCCGATGTTGTTCTTGATGTGGGCCTTCAGCTCGGCCGCCTGGGCGGCACGGCTTGCCTCGTCGGCCAGGCCCTCGCGGGCTTCCACATGAACGGTGACCTCGTCCATGCGACCCTCACGGGTTACTTCGATCACGTAGTGGGGGGCAAGCCCGCTGCAGCGCAAAAGCTGTTCTTCCACCTGGGTCGGGAACACGTTGACGCCGCGGATGATCAGCATGTCGTCGGACCGCCCGGTGACCTTTTCCATCCGCCGCATGGTGCGGGCGGTGCCCGGCAGAAGCCGGGTCAGGTCGCGGGTCCGGTAGCGGATGATCGGCAGCGCTTCCTTGGTGAGCGAGGTGAAGACCAGTTCGCCGACTTCGCCGTCGGCGACCGGCATCCCGGTCTCCTGGTTGATCACTTCCGGATAGAAATGATCCTCCCAGATGTGCAGGCCGTCCTTGGTCTCGACGCACTCGTTGGCGACGCCCGGACCCATCACCTCCGACAGGCCGTAGATGTCGACGGCATGGATGTCGAAGGCCGATTCGATCTCCTGGCGGACCGAGTTGGTCCAGGGTTCGGCGCCGAAGATGCCGACCTTCAGCGAGGTCGTCGCCGGATCGATGCCGCGATGGCGGAACTCGTCCAGGATCGCCAGCATGTAGGAGGGCGTGACCATGATGATGTCGGGCTTGAAGTCCTCGATCAGCTGGACCTGCCGTTCCGTCATGCCGCCGGAGATCGGCACCACGGTGCAGCCGAGCTTTTCGGCGCCGTAGTGGGCGCCGAGGCCGCCGGTGAACAGGCCGTAGCCGTAGGAGACATGGACGATCATGCCCGGCCGGCCGCCGGATGCCCGGATCGACCTGGCGACGACTTCCGACCAGACCTCGATGTCATGCTTGGTGTAGCCGACCACGGTCGGCTTGCCAGTGGTGCCCGACGAGGCGTGGACGCGCGCCACCTTTTCCCGCGGGACGGCGAACATGCCGAACGGGTAATTGTCGCGGAGGTCCTGCTTCGTCGTGAACGGGAATTTCGCGAGGTCTTCGAGCGAGGTCAGGTCATCCGGATGGACGCCGGCCGCATCGAAGGATTTCCGGTAGTGGGGCACGTTCTCATAGGCATGGCTGAGCGACCATTTCAGGCGCTCGAGCTGAAGCGCGGCAATCTCGTCGCGGGAGGCGACTTCGATCGGATCGAGAATGTCCCGGGTGGGGCTCAGGTCGAGCATGGCGTTCCTCCTTGGCGCCCGCCGAAGGTGCCGGTCTATCGGCGCCGGCATCCGGTCGGCGGGCGAGACGACGATGTTTTTCAGGGGCTCGGGGGCCGGGTGTCCTCGTCGAGCAGCGTGCCCGAGATGGTTCGGGACTGGCCCCGGAATTCCGCAATCGTGCTGCCGGTCTGATCGACCACCGTGATGTCGTAGATGCCGGAGCGGCCCTCCCGCCAGCGCTCCTCGGCGCGGGCGGTGAGAAGGTCACCGAGCTTCGCTGCCTTCACGAAGCTGATCGAGCACATCTGGGCGACGGTGCGCTGATTGTAGGTGTTGCAGGAGAAGGCAAAGGCGGAATCGGCAAGCGCGAAGATGAAGCCGCCGTGGCAGATGGCGTGGCCGTTCACCATGTGGTCCTGCACCGGCATGGTCAGCTCCGCCTTGCCGGGGGCGACGGAGACCAGCTCCATGCCCTGACCTCGGGAGGCCTTGTCCTCGGCCCACATGGCGTCGGCGCAGGCGCGGGCGATGTCCTGGGCGTTCATGGCCGTGCCTCAGCCCTTGCGGCCGGCAAAGGCCGGCGGCCGCTTCTCCATGAACGCGCGCACGCCCTCGGCATAGTCCGGGTGACGGCCGGCCGCGCGCTGGGTGTCGCGTTCCAGGTCGAGCTGGGTGGCGAGGTCGTTGTCGAGCGAGGCGTCGAGAAGGGTGCGCTGGCGGACCAGGCCTTCCGTCGGCGCCTTGCCGAACTGGGCGGCGAGCTTGGTCGCGTCGTCCATCAGGGCGTCGTCGTCGACCGCCCGGTAGATCATGCCCCAGGCTTCGGCCGTTTCGGCCGGGACCGGCTCGGCGGTGAGGCAGATCGCCTTGGCGCGGGCCAGTCCGATAAGGCGCGGCAGGATCCAGGTGCCGCCGGAATCCGGCACCAGGCCGATCTTGGCGAACGCCTGGATGAACTTGGCGGAGCGGGCGGCGAGAACGATGTCGCAGTTGAGCGCGATGTTGGCGCCGGCGCCGGCAGCCGTTCCGTTGACCGCCGCGATCACCGGGAAGGGGAGGTCGTGCAGCTTGCGGATCAGCGGATTGTACCAGGTCTCGATGGTCTGGCCGAGATCCGGGGCCTCGCCCCCTTCCGGCCGCACCCGGTCGGAGAGATCCTGGCCGGCACAGAAGCCGCGCCCGGCGCCGGTGAGCACCAGCGCGCGACAATCGGTGTCGGCCCGCGCCTCGTCGAGGGCGTCGGCGAGCGCCTGGTGCATCGCTTCGTTGAAGGAATTGAGCTTGTCCGGGCGGTTCAGCGTGACCAGCCGGTAGCCCTCGCGCACTTCGGTGAGAACCGGAGTCTCGGCCATGGCATTCTCTCCCAATCATGTCGGCGGTTGTCGATGCGATCCCCTTATCACGCGGATCGCCCTTACCGCTCTTTCGTCCGAAATCAGGGCTTGACTGACCGGACGGTTAATCAATTAGTATGAGCGAAAAGCAGGCCTGTCAACGCGTTCGCATAGGCGACGGACGGGCTGAAAGATCGCCGCCGCACCAGGCCGGCGGCACAGGGAGAGAGATATGTCGGAGCTGTTCGACCGCCACCGCGAAACCCTGAAACAGGCCGTCGAGGCCGCCCACACGCGCGGCTACTGGTCGCCCTATCCGGAGATGCCGTCCGGCAAGATCTACGGCGAGACGGCGAAGGCCGACGGCGAGGCCGCCTTCAAGGCGATGCTGGACGCCCCGTTCGACCTGGACCAGCCGACCACGGGCAAGCGCGTCGGCAAGGAAGAGAGCCCGTACGGCTTCAAGCTCGGCACGACCTATCCGGCGGTCGACGTCGATCAGCTGGTGAGTGCAGCCAAGACGGCCGGCAAGGCCTGGGCGCAGGCGTCCGTCGAGACCCGTGTCGGCGTCTGCCTCGAGGTGCTCGCCCGTATCAACCGGCAGTCGTTCGCGATGGCGAGCGCGGTCATGCACACGTCCGGGCAGGCGTGGATGATGGCGTTCCAGGCCGGCGGCCCGCACGCCCAGGACCGCGGCCTCGAAGCGGTGGCCTATGCCTACGAGGAGATGTCGAAGATCCCCGGGGCCGTTCGCTGGGAGAAGCCCCAGGGCAAAAATCCGCCGGCGGTGCTGGACAAGACCTTCAAGGTGATCCCGCGCGGGATCGGTCTGGTGATCGGCTGCGCGACCTTCCCGAACTGGAACTCCTATTCGGCCTATTTTGCGGATCTGGCGACCGGCAACGCCGTCATCGTCAAGCCGCACCCGATGGCGATCCTGCCGCTCGCGCTGACCGTGAAGATCACCCGCGAAGTCCTTGCCGAACAAGGCTTTGATCCGAACGTGGCGCTGCTGGCGCCGGACGAGCCCGACGCCCCGATCACCAAGGAGCTGGTGGCGCATCCGGAGATCGGGATCATCGATTTCACCGGCTCGCGGACGTTCGGCGACTGGATCCGCCAGAACGCGGCTGGCAAGCTGGTCTACACCGAGGAGACCGGCGTCAATTCGGTGGTCGCGCTGTCGACGGATTCCTTCAAGGGCATGTGCGGCAACATCGCCTTCTCGCTCTCGCTCTATTCGGGCCAGATGTGCACGGCGCCGCAGAACGTGTTCGTGCCCAGGGACGGGATCGAGACCGACGAGGGTCACAAGAGCGTGGACGAGGTGGCCGAGGGGATCGGCAAGTCGCTTGCGAAGCTGCTCGGGGATCCGGACCGCGCCATGGGGATCCTGGGCGCCGTCCAGAACCCGGACACGCTGAAGCGCATTGAGGCGGCCCGCGGGTTCGGCCGGGTGGTGCACGAGTCGGCGCCGGTGACGGGCGACTCCGTTCCGGAAGGCGCGCGCACGGCGACACCGCTTCTGGTGCAGCTCGATGCGGGCGACGAGGCGGCCTATCTGGAAGAGCGCTTCGGGCCGATCGCCTTTGTGATTGCCGCCACGGACGGGCCGGACGCGATCAGGCGTGCGGCTGGAGCCGCGAAGACCAAGGGTGCCATCACGGCGTCGATCTATTCGACCGACGATGGCCAGCTTGCCGCGGCGGAGGAGGCCTTCGCGGAGGCCGGCGCGCCGCTCTCGGAGAATTTGACCGGCCAGATCCTGGTGAACCAGTCGGCCGCGTTTTCCGATTTTCATGTGTCGGGGGCGAACCCGGCAGGCACTGCCAGCCTGACCGACGCCGCCTTCGTCGCCAACAGGTTCCGCGTTGCCACGGTGCGCCGACAGGCCGCCTGAGCTTCGAAGGAGCAGCGATCGAAATCGCTCGAAAATACTGGGAGGAAGAAAGACATGACTAGGCTTCGTCGACTTACGCGACTGGCCGCGGTGTCCGCCAGCGCGCTCGCGCTCGGCCTGACCGCTGCCGCTGCCGCGGACCCGATCAAGATCGGCTCCGTTCTCGCCGTCACCGGACCGGCGTCGTTCCTCGGGGATCCCGAGGAGAAGACGCTTCAGATGTACGTGGATCAGATCAACGAGGCCGGCGGTGTCGACGGTCGACAGATCGAACTGATCGTCTACGATTCCGGCGGCGATCCCAACAAGGCGCGCACCTTTGCGACGCGTCTGATCGAGGACGACGAGGTGTCCGCGATCATCGGCGATTCCACGACCGGCGCGACCATGGCGATGGTGCCGCTCGCCCAGGACTATGAAGTGCCGATGATCTCGCTGGCCGGCGCGGTCGTGATCATCGATCCGGTCAAGGAGTACGTCTTCAAGACGCCGCACACCGACCGCATGGCCTGCGAGAAGATCTTCCAGGACATGAAGGCCAACGGCTACACCAAGATCGGCATGATTTCCGGCACCGGCGGCTTCGGCAAGTCGATGCGGGAGCAGTGCCTGGACGTGGTCGGCACCTACGATATCGAGGTCGTCGCCGACGAGACCTACGGCCCGTCCGACGCCGACATGACGCCGCAGCTCACCAAGATCAAGAACACCGACGGCGTGCAGGCGGTGATCAACCCCGGCTTTGGCCAGGGTCCCGCGATCGTGACCCGCAACTATCGCCAGCTCGGGATCGACGTGCCGCTCTATCAGAGCCACGGCGTGGCCTCGAAGAGCTTCATCGAGCTCGCCGGTGACGCGGCCAACGGCGTCCGGCTTCCGGCCGCGGCCCTTCTGGTCGCCGACAAGCTGCCGGACGACGACCCGCAGAAGGAAGTCGTGGTGAACTACAAGACCACCTACGAGGAGGCGACCGGCGAGCCGGTGTCCACCTTCGGCGGTCACGCCTACGACGCGCTGATGATGCTGGTCGCGGCTATCGAGAAGGCCGGCTCCGACGATCCGGCCGCCATCCGCGACGCCCTCGAGCAGACCTCTGGCTTCATCGGCACCGCCGGCGAGGTGAACATGAGCGCCGACGACCATCTCGGCCTCGACGTCTCCGCGTTCGAGATGCTGGAGATCCAGGACGGCGACTGGGTCATCATCGGCGAGAACTGATCTCGCGCGATCGTGCCGGCCGGGAGAGATCCGGCCGGCACGCCTTCTTGCTTTGCACCCTTTCTGAAACGGCCGCCGCTCCCTTCGGGCCGGCCGGACTACGGGGCGGTCAGCGACCGCCGGGCACCCTTGGGTCCCGGCGCGGCGCGTCACTCGGGCGGAACCGATGGCTGAATTTCTGCAGTTTGCGTTTTCGGGGCTGACGGTCGGCGCGGTCTATGCGCTCGTCGCCCTCGGCTTCACGCTGATCTACAACGCCTCCGACGTGGTGAACTTCGCCCAGGGCGAGTTCGTGATGATCGGCGGCATGGCGACGGTGTTCATCGCCGCGGTGGGTGTGCCGCTTCCGGTCGCGGCGCTGTCGGCCATCGTCGTGGCGATGATCGTTGGGCTGCTGCTTCACCGCCTGGCGATCGAGCCGGCGCGCGGGGCGGACGCGGTGACGCTGATCATCATCACCATCGGCGCGTCGATCTTCCTGCGCAGCGCGGCGAGCTTCATCTTCGACAAGCAGTTCCACACGCTGCCCCCGTTCACCGGCGACACGCCGATCCTGTTCGGCGGCGCGGCGATCCTGCCCCAGAGCCTGTGGGTGCTGGCCGGCGGCTTCGTGATCGTCATCCTGCTGTGGGCGTTCATGAGCCGGACCATCCTCGGCAAGGCGATCCTGGCCACGGCTGCGAACCGGCTTGCGGCGCGTCTCGTCGGCATCAACACCAGCTACGTGGTCGGCCTGTCGTTCGCGCTGTCGGCGGCGATCGGCGCCATTGCCGGCATACTGGTCACGCCGATCACGCTGACGCGCTATGACGTCGGCACGCTGCTCGCCCTCAAGGGTTTCGCGGCGGCGATGTTCGGCGGCATGGGCAGCCCGATCGGCGCCATCGTCGGCGGCCTCATCATCGGCCTGCTGGAGGCCTTCGGCGCCGGCTACATCTCGTCGGAGTACAAGGACGCCATCGCCTTCATCGTGATCCTGGGCGTTCTGTTCTTCATGCCCACAGGGCTGTTCGGCCGGAAAAGCGTGGAGCGGGTCTGAAGCATGTCGCGTCTCGCCGCTCATCCCCTGTTCGTGCCGCTCCTGATCGCGGCGATCGTGCTCGCCTGTGGGTTCGGTCTCGGCTCCAACTTCTATCTCCGGGTCGCGACGCTGGTGTGGATCTCCGCGCTCGCCGCCATCGGCCTGAACCTGCTGATGGGCTTTGCCGGGCAGGTGAGCCTGGGCCACGCCGGCTTCTTCGGCATCGGCGCCTACACGACCGCCGTCGCGCCCAACGTGCTGTCGATCTCGCCGCTGCTGGCGCTCGTGCTCGGGCTGGTCCTGTCCGCCGCGATCGCGTTCCTGGTCGGCCGGCCGATCCTGAAGCTCAAGGGCCACTATCTCGCGGTCGCGACTCTCGGCTTCGGCATCCTGGTGTCGATGGTCCTGACCAACGAGAGCGGGCTCACCGGCGGGCCTGATGGCATGACCGTCGCCCGGCCCGAACTGTTCGGCCTGCGCATCCGTGGCGTCGACCACTGGTACTGGATCTCCGGCGCCGTCCTTGTGCTGGGCGCCTGGCTCGCCGGCAACCTGGTGCGCTCGCCCACGGGCCGGGCGCTGCGCGCGCTGCACGATTCGGAGGTCGCCGCCCGCGTGGTCGGCGTCGACGTGGCCCGCTACAAGGTGGTCGCCTTCGTCGTGTCCGCGGTCTACACGGCGCTCGCCGGCGGGATGCTCGCGCTCTTCAACGGCTTCATCACGCCGGACGTGGCCGGCTTCCTGCACTCCATCGAGTTCGTGGTGATGGTGGTGCTGGGCGGGCTCGGCTCGATCTTCGGCTCGGTCGTGGGCGCTGCAATCCTGATCGCGCTGCCGCAGGCGCTCTCGGCCTTCCAGGAATACGAACACCTGGCGCTCGGCTTCGTGCTGATGGCGTTCATGATCTTCCTAAGGAAGGGCATCGTTCCGAGCCTCGTCGCCCTGGTGTGGAGGGGAAGCAAATGAGCGCGCTCTCCGTTCAGGACATCGGCATCACCTTCGGCGGCGTGAAGGCGGTCGATTCCGTCTCCTTCAGCGTCGAGGACGGCCAGATCTTTTCCATCATCGGCCCCAACGGCGCCGGCAAGACCACGCTCTTCAACCTGATCTCAGGCGTCTACGTGCCGATGTCGGGACGGGTCACGCTCCAGGGGCAGGACGTGACCGCCGCCGCGCCGAACCGGCTTGCCGCGCGCGGACTGTCGCGGACCTTCCAGAACCTGCAGATCTTCTTCCGCATGACGGTTGCGGAGAACGTGATGGTCGGCCGGCATCTGAAGGAGGAGCGGGGCGTCTTCCCGCATCTGTTCTCGCTGCCGTCTGTGATCCGGCAGAACCGGCACAGCCGCAAGGAGGCGCTCAGGCTTCTGGAGCGGATCGGGCTGGCGGACCGGGCCGACGACCTGGCCGCGAACCTGCCCTACGGCGAACTCAAGCGGCTGGAGATCGCCCGGGCGCTCGCCACCGAGCCGAAGGTGCTGCTGCTCGACGAACCGGCCGCCGGCTGCAATGCCCGGGAGACGGAAAACATCGAGCACATGATCAAGGAGATCGCGGAGACGGGCGTGACCGTTGTCCTGGTCGAGCACGACATGCGGCTCGTCATGCGGATCTCCGACCGGATCCACGTGCTCGACTACGGCCGCACCCTGACGGAGGGCAACGCGGAAGAGGTCCGCACCAATCCGGAGGTGGTGAAGGCCTATCTCGGGACCCATGGCGCTGAGGAGGCGGCCCGTGCTCAGGATTGAGGATCTGCGGTCCGGCTACGGCCGCATCGAGGCCCTGCACGGCATCACCATCGAGGTGAACGCCGGCGAGATCGTCACGCTGGTGGGCGGCAACGGCGCGGGCAAGACGACGCTCCTGAAGGCGGTGTCGGGCGTGCAGCCGGTCAGCGGCGGACGGATCACGTTCGAGGGGGCCGACATAACCCAGGCAACGCCCCACAAGCGGGTGGCGCTGGGCATTTCCCAGTCGCCGGAGGGACGGCAGATCTTCGGGCCGCTGTCGGTGGAGGACAATCTCCGGCTCGGCGCCTACCGCTCCAGCCAGGGAAGTGCTGCGGTCGAGGCCGATCTGCAGAAGATCTACGCCATGTTCCCGATTCTGGCGGAGCGGCGAAAGAACCCGGCCGGCGGCCTGTCCGGCGGACAGCAGCAGATGCTGGCGATCGGGCGGGCGCTGATGAGCCGGCCGCGTCTGCTGCTTCTGGACGAGCCGTCGATGGGGCTCGCGCCGATCCTGGTCGACCAGATCCTGGAAACGATCGCGAGCCTGCGCGACCAGGGCGTGACGGTGTTCCTGGTGGAGCAGAACGCCTTCGCCGCGCTCTCGATCGCCGACCGCGGCTACGTCATCGAGACCGGCGAGATCGCCAAGGAAGGGACGGGCAAGGACCTGATCGCCGACCCGGCCGTGCGCGAGGCGTATCTGGGCGTTTAAGGCCCTCCGAGCGGTTCGGAGATCAGAGGCAGATCCTCCGCTTTCGGCGGCAAGTGCGCCGCGATTGCGGCCGGATTGGTGGCCTGCGCGGGTCAACCGCCACGTCCCGCGACGGTGCGCGCAGAGAGCACGACGGGACGCCTCATTTAGAAACCACGCCGCGCAGCCCGCCGCTGATCAGAACGGCGACGTCCGCCAGCGCGACCAGCGGATTGAGGCCACCGGCGACGGCCATGTAGCGCGGCTGCCATTCGGGGCTGAACTTGTTCTTGAATTTGTGCAGGCCACGGAAGTGGTAGTAGCGCTCGCCGTGCTCGAACACCGCACGTCCGACCCGGTTCCAGAGCGTCGCGCTGCCCGACCGGAAGCCGGCAAGCGGCGCCATGCCCAGCCGGAACCAGGCATAGCCCTCGTCCTTCAGAAGCAGGATCAGCTTCAGGAACAGGAAATCCATGGTCCCGTTCGGTGCGCCCGGCGCCACGCGCATCAGGTCGAGCGCGACCTCGTGGCGGCTGTCGGTCGTCATCAGGCTGGCGAAGGCGATCACCTTGCCGTCCTGCCTGAGCGTGGCGATCGGCTGGGTCGCGACGTAGTCGCGCTGGAAGGATCCGAGCGAGAAGCCTTTTTCTCGGACCTTGTTGTGGGTCAGCCAGGCATCCGAGACCTGTGCCAGCTCGTCGATGATCTCGCCCACCCGCTCCGGCGGCACCAGCTCGAAGCTGAGACCGAGCTTGTCGCCCTTGCGCAGCGCGGTGCGCAGTTCGGCACGGCGCGAGCCCTGCAGGTCGAACGCCTCGAGCCCGACGCGCGCGCTCTCGCCGAGCCGGAAGGCGGCGAGCCCCGCGTCCGCATAGAGCGCGAGGTGGTCCGGTCCGACCTCGTAGAACACCGCCCGGCCGCCGTGCCGGCGGGCCAGTTCGTTGAACTTCCACACCAGCCCCGGCCACGAGGCCGTCGCGCCGATCGGATCGAACAGGGCGACCCATGAGCGCCCCTGCCGGGCGAACATGATGAAGGCTTCGCCGTCGTCGGAGAACAGGATGCTCTTGTCGCCGGTCCGCACCAGGTTGGCCTCGGGCCGGTCCTGCTTCACCGCAATCGTCAGGGCCCGATCCATGTCTTCGGGACTGGGAGACGACGGGACGCCGGGCGCTGGCATCAACAGCCACCAGATCGCGAACAGCGAGCTCGCGAGCAGGATTCCGAGGAGCGCCCGGAGGCTGCGCGGAGCGTTGTCGGAGAATGCGAACTGCCACCACAGCTCGCTCGAGTAGGCGACCTCCTTGTAGGCGAAGAACATGACGGCGGTCGTTGCGATGGCCACCGTCGCGATCGCCACGATCCAGCGCCGGCTGAGCGTTTCGTGCAGCAGGGACGACGGCCGGTCGAACTCGGAGCGCGACAGAAGCAGCGACACCAGCAGCAGCGCCAGCACCATGGTCTCGCCGACCGCGAGCGCCTTCAGGGGCGCCAGCGCCAGCGCCAGCGCCGCCGCAATCGCCGTGACCCACCAGGCGCCGTCCAGCCGGAACAGGAGAAAGCGGGCCGTCACCACAAAGACGGTTCCGAGAATGCTCGACAGGAAATGGGCGCTTTCGACGATGGGCAGCGGCACGTAGGCGGCCAGGGCCTCCAGGCGTCGAGGCGGCGCCGGCGTCAGGCCGGACAGGACCAGCATCGCCCCGGTCACCAGGCTGAGCGTGGTCAGCACCGGCGGGGCCAGCGCCCGCGCCACTGCGGCGAGCCGCGTCGCGGCCGAGCCGGCCAGCGCGCGCCGCACTTCGAGCGTCACGATGATGAGGGCGGCGACGGCAAGCGGAAGGGCATAGTAGACCAGGCGATAAATGACGATCGCGCCGAGCACCTGATCAACCGGCACGACGCCGGCCAGTGCCGCGACGATGATCGCATCGAACACGCCGAGCCCGGCGGGCACGTGGCTGAGCACGGCGACGCCGATCGCGACCGCGAAGATGGCGACGAATGCCGGAAAGCCGATCGAGCCTTGCGGCAGCAGCACCCAGAGCACCCCTGCGCACGCCGTGACGTCGATGGCGGTGATCAAAAGCTGGCGCGCCAGAAGCCCGGCGGAGGGCAGCGGGAGCCGGAGGCGGGCCAGCCGGATCGTCCGGTTGCCCAGCAGCGTCCAGACGACCGGCAGGAGCGCGAGCGCGGCAAGGCCCGCTCCCGCGGCCTGCAGCAGGGCGGGGCTGGTGCGGACCACGTCGGCAACCGCATCGCCGGCGACGAGCAGGCCGATCGAGGCCGTCATGCAGAGCCCGAGGCCGAAGCCGACGGTGATGAACCCGATGAGGCGGGCGATCTGGTCGGGCTTCAGGCCGAGCGGCGTGTACAGACGGTAGCGGACGGCGCCGCCGGACAGCGGACCGAAGCCGGCCGTGTTGCCGATCGCATAGGCGCAGAACGAGGCCGGTGCGACGAGCCGGTATCGGATCTTCTGTCCGGCATATTCGAGGCCGGACACGTCGTAGAGCGTCAGCGCCCCGAAGCTGACGAACGTCAGAAGGACCGCGATCAGGACCCGCACGCTCGGGGTCTCGGCCAGGGCCTTGGCGACGTCATCGTAACGGACGTCTCGGGCCAGGTCCTCGATGGCCACCGCCACCAGGACCAGCAGCGCGACCGACAGGACCGGTCCGACGAAGCGGCGCCAGCGCCACCGTGAGCGACCGATCCGCGCAATTTCGGTATCGTCCGCCACGCCAGCCGTGTCCATTCCAGTCCCCGTCCGGTCGCTCGCAGGCCCGCATCCCGACGGTCCGGAGGGACCCGGCCGGGACCGAAAATTCAATTTCGTCTAGAGCATTTCCAGCCCAGGTGGAAACCGATTGGCCGTCCGGAAATGGCTCGACAAAAAGGGTTAGAGCCGTTCCGCGATTCCATCAAAGGCTGACCGGCTCTGGCGATCGATAATGGCACGTGCGGCTTTCAGGAAGCTGTCGCTTCGAGATCGTCCGCAATCCGCGCGAACACCGCCTCGAACATCTCAGGCGTGAGGCGGCCGGTGTTCGTGTTGTAGCGCGAGCAGTGGTAGCTGTCGTAGATCGCCGGCGCACCGGGCAGGCGGTGGACCGCGCCGTGGGCGAACTTGTGCCGGGACGGGCGCTCGCCGAACGTGGCGACGATCGCGTCATGGGCGATCTTGCCCAGCGCCAGGATCGCACCGACCGACGGACGCTGGGCGACGGTCGCGGCGAGGAAGGGCAGGCAGGTGCGGATTTCCGCCGGCAGCGGCTTGTTCTGGGGCGGGACGCAGCGCACCGCGTTGGTGATGGCGGCGCCCGACAGGGTCAGGCCGTCGTCCGGATCGGCCCGGTAGGTTCCGCTCGAGAAGCCGAATTTGGCCAGCGTGCCGTAGAGAAGGTCGCCGGCGAAGTCGCCGGTGAAGGGGCGGCCGGTCCGATTGGCGCCACGCAGGCCGGGTGCGAGCCCGACGATCAGGAGCCGGGCGTCGGGGTCTCCGAAGCTCGGCACCGGGGCGTTGAACCAGTCGGGATTTACGGCGCGGTTCTCTGCGCGGAAGGCGACCAGCCGCGGACAGTGGGGGCAGTCCCGGTCGGGATCCGTCCGGGAGGCGGGAACGATGGGCGCGGGTGCCGCAGCCATGGACGGTCAGTAGTCGTCCTGGTCTGCGGTCTCGCGGGCTTCGCGGTCGGCGCGCTCCTGGGCGCGCGCGGCGCGTTCGGCCGGATCGCGTCCGATTTTCGACTGCAGATTGACCAGATCGATGAAGTGGTCCGCCTGCCGGCGCAGATCGTCGGCGATCATCGGCGGCTGGGTCTGCAGCGTGGAGACCACGGAGACCTTCCGGCCGCGGCGCTGGACCGCCTCGACCAGGCGCCGGAAGTCGCCGTCGCCGGAGAACAACACGACGTGATCGACGTGTTCGGCCATTTCCATGGCATCGACCACGAGCTCGATGTCCATGTTGCCCTTGACCTTGCGGCGCCCGTTCTGATCGTAGAATTCTTTCAACGGCTTGGTAACGACATTATAGCCGTTGTAATCGAGCCAGTCGACGAGCGGCCGCAGCGTCGAGTACTCCTGATCCTCGATCATCGCGGTGTAGTAATAGGCTCTCAGGAGAAATCCCTTGGAGCTGAATTCTTTCAGAAGCCGGCGGTAGTCGATATCGAAACCGAGCGATTTCGCCGTGGAGTAGAGATTGGCGCCATCAATAAAAAGGGCAATGCGCTCGCGATCATCAAACATCGGATAGACTTTCTCTAAATACGCGAATACCGATCAAATACTCGTCACTGAGGTGTATGTGCCTGTCGTTTGCAGGTGTGGTTTCCATCTTGAAACCAGTGCGATTTCGACCGAAAACGACGGACGTTGATCAGGTGGCTACGAATCGAGCCACTTATGAATCGGACATATTTCACTCCCGGGTTGCTTTCAAGGCGAAGCAACAAAGATTGAAAAGTTGTAATGATTATTCACAAGGGCAGGGCATGTGCGGGGTGCCGGATGTCGTGCCGCCGGGGTAGTGCGGCGGATCTCGACGCAATCCCTTGCAATCGGGCCGTGCGACCTGATATCTGCTCCGGTTCCCCGAACGGCACAGGAGTTCTGCGGCGATGGCGCGCGTAACTGTTGAAGATTGTATCGACAAGGTCGACAACCGGTTCGAACTGGTTCTCCTTGCGAGCCACCGCGCCCGGATGATTTCGAGCGGCTCGGAGATCTCCGTCGAGCGCGACAACGACAAGAACCCGGTCGTTGCGCTCCGTGAGATCGCCGATCAGACGGTGAGCCCGGGCGATCTGAAGGAAGAGCTGATCCATTCGCTCCAGCGCTATGTCGAGGTCGACGAGCCGGAAGCGGAGACGGTTCCGATGATCGCCAACGAATCGGGCTCGGGCTCCTCCGAGGACGAGGTCGACCTGACCTTCAACCGGATGAGCGAAGAAGAGCTTCTGAAGGGGCTCGAAGGCATGGTGCCCCCGGACAAGAGCGAGGAGCTCTAGGACGGACGAACGACGGCCCGCGCAGCCGTCGGGGGGCTGCGACGGGACACGACTCTAGATGATGCGGCAGTACGAGCTTCTCGAACGCGTGACCCGGTACAATCCGGCGGCCGACGAGGGGCTCCTGAACCGGGCCTATGTCTATGCCATGCACAAGCATGGCAGCCAGACCCGGGCATCGGGGGATCCCTATTTCTCCCATCCGCTCGAGGTCGCCGCGATCCTGACCGACCTCAGGCTGGACGACGCGACCATCGCGGTCGCGCTTCTCCACGACACCATCGAAGACACCGACGCCACCCGGGCCGAGATCGACGAGATGTTCGGTCCGGAGATCGGCAAGCTCGTCGAGGGGCTGACCAAGATCAAGCGGCTCGATCTTGTGTCGAGCAAGGCCAAGCAGGCGGAGAATTTCCGCAAGCTGCTCCTGGCCGTGGCCGACGACGTGCGGGTGCTTCTGGTGAAGCTCGCCGACCGGCTCCACAACATGCGCACCATCCGCTACGTGCCGCCCCACAAGCGGGTGGCCGTGGCCGAGGAGACCATGGAGATCTATGGTCCGCTGGCCGGCCGGATGGGCATGCAGGAGGTTCGCGAGGAGCTGGAGGACCTGGCGTTCAAGGTCCTCAACGCGGAGGCGGCTGCGGCGATCACGGCGCGGATGGAAGCGCTGCGCGACCGCAACTGGAGCGTGATCCAGGAAATCGAGCTTGATCTCGCGGCCCGGCTCGCCGACGAGGGAATCGCCGCCAAGGTGTCCGGCCGCGAGAAGCGTCCCTATTCGATTTTCCGCAAGATGCAGCGCAAATCGGTCAGCTTCGAGCAGCTGTCCGATCTCTACGGGTTCCGCGTGATCGTGGACGACGTGGCCGAGTGCTACCGGGTGCTCGGCATCGTCCATACCTCGTGGCCGGCCGTGCCCGACCGGTTCAAGGACTATATCTCCACGCCGAAGCAGAACGACTACCGCTCGATCCACACCACCGTCGTGGGGCCGAGCCGGCAGCGGGCCGAGCTGCAGATCCGCACCCATGCCATGCACCGGGTGGCGGAGTACGGCATCGCCGCCCATGCGCTCTACACCGACCGGGAAGGTGGCGGGCGCAACATCGCGCGCCTGACCGCCGACAGCCGCGCCTACGAATGGCTGCGGCACACCATCGATCTCCTGTCGGAGGGGGACAGCTCGGAAGAGTTCCTCGAGAACACCAAGCTGGAGCTGTTCCACGACCAGGTGTTCTGCTTCACCCCGAAGGGTCGCCTGATCGCGCTGCCGCGCGGAGCGACCGCGATCGATTTCGCCTACGCGGTCCACACCGACGTCGGCAATACCTGCGTCGGCTGCAAGGTCAACGGCCGGATCATGCCGATCATGACCGAGCTTCAGAACGGCGACGAGGTGGAGATCATCCGCTCCAAGGCCCAGACGCCGCCGCCCGCCTGGGAATCGCTGGCGGTCACCGGCAAGGCGCGGGCGGCGATCCGGCGGGCGACGCGCGAGGCGGTCAGGAAGCAGTATTCCGGCCTCGGCACGCACATCATCGAGCGCGCCTTCCAGCGGCTGAACCGGACGGTGACGCCGGAGCAGCTCGAACTCGCGCGCGAACGGCTCGGCAAGGCCACGGTCGACGACCTGCTGGCGGCCGTGGGCCGGGGCGAACTGTCCTCCGGCGAGGTGGTCCGCGCCGTCGATCCGACGGCGAACCTCGACGGCGAGGCAAAGCCGGCCAAGAAGGTCGTGAAGAAGAAGGCGCCTGGGAAAGACGGTCCCCAGTCGCTGCCGATCCGGGGTCTGCGCGGCGACTATCCGGTGCGCTTCGCGCCGCATCTGGGCGCCGTTCCAGGCGACCGCATCGTCGGCATCCTGACCCCCGGCGAGGGCGTCACGATCTATCCGATCCAGTCGTCCGCACTGCAGGAATTCGAGGATCAGCCGGAACGCTGGGTCGACGTGCGCTGGGACATCGAGGACGACAGCCAGCAGCGGTTTCCGACCCAGATCATCATTGCCGCAATCAACGAGCCGGGGTCGCTGGCCTCCATCGCCCAGATCATCAGCGACAATGACGGCAACATCGACAACATCAAGATGATCCAGAAGGGCAGCGACTTCCACGACATGATCATCGATCTGGAGGTCTGGGACCTGAAGCATCTGAACCGGCTCATCCAGCAGCTTCGCGCGCTGCCGGTGATTTCGGATGCGCGGCGGGTCAACGGTTAGCGGGCGGCACGGCCGCCGAGACGGGCACGACGAGACGAGAAAGGCGGCGCCATGGCTCCTGAAGAGGTGCTGGACATCTTCCGTGACTGCGGGGCGATTCTGGAGGGGCACTTCGTGCTGACTTCGGGACTGCACAGCCCGATCTTCCTGCAGAAGGCCCGCGTCTTTCAGTATCCCGAGAAGACCGAGATCCTGTGCAAGGCCCTGGCGGACCGCATCCGTGCGGAGGTGGACGGGCCGATCGACCTGATCGTCGCCCCGGCGGTCGGCGGGATCGTGCCGGGCTATGAGACGGCGCGCCATCTGGGCGTTCGCGCCGTCTGGGTCGAGCGCGAAGCCGGTGTCTTCCAGCTCCGCCGGTTCGAAATGGAGCCCGGCGCACGGGTGGTGATCGTCGAGGACATCCTGAGCACGGGCCTGTCGATCCGCGAGACCATCACCGCGGTCAAGGCGATCGGCGGCGAGGTCGTCGCGGCGGCCGTTCTGATCGACCGCTCGGCCGGCGAGGCGGACGTGGGCGTGCCGCTGATCGCGCTGGCCGAGCACAAGGTTCCGGCCTATCCGGCTGACCAGCTCCCACCTGAACTTGCGGCGATGCCGGCGGTGAAGCCGGGAAGCCGGGGGCTTGCATAACGGCCGCGGTCGCGCCACTTGCCAAGCTGACGAGGCCGGTCAGGCGACAGGGCACGCGGGGGAGGGTTGGCGGATGAGCCCGCGGCACCTCCTCCGGGGTGTCGGCCGCCGCTGCGCCCGGCACCGTTCGGAGCGCTTCTAAACGCCGGCCGGAAAGCATATTTTAGGGAGGCGGTCCGTCGCTCGGGGATCGACCTGCCCACGCTACGACGTTTTGGACAATGATTTTCGGCCGCCGCGAAAGACCCAGATTTCAGGAACGGATGCGCACCGCGCTGTGGCCCCGCCGCTCGTGGGGGCGCTCGATGCGCTATTTCCGCAAGCGGGTCATGCGGCTGTCGGCGACGCCGCATGCGATCGCCGCCGGGGTGGCCGCCGGCGTCTTTGCCTCGTTCACGCCGTTCATCGGCCTGCACTTCATCCTCAGCTTCGTCGTGGCGTTCGTGATTGCCGGCAACTTCATTGCCGCGGCTCTGGGCACGGCGGTCGGCAATCCGCTGACCTTCCCGCTGATCTGGGCGGCTTCGTTCGAGGTTGGCCGCAGAGTCCTCGGCCGGGAGATGACGGAAGCGGCGAGCAGCTTCACCGAGTCGGGCGTGTCGGCCGGACTGCTTGCGGATTCGTGGGACAAGATCTTCTGGCCGGTGATCTTCCCGATGGTCGTCGGCGGGGCGCTGATCGGCTCGGTCGCGGGCCTGATCGCCTACTTCATCACCCGATACGTGGTCACCGCATATCAGACGGCGCGGCGCGCCCGGTTCCAGCAGAAGCTCGAGGCGATGCGCGCGGAAAAGGCCAATATCCGGCAGGAATCGTGACGGTCCGATGAGCTTCGAATTGCAGCGGCCCCTTCGGCTGGGCGTAAACATCGATCACGTGGCCACGGTGCGCAACGCACGCGGCGGACGGCATCCCGACCCCATCAGGGCCGCGCAACTGGCCATCGAGGCGGGCGCCGACGGCATCACGGCGCACCTGCGCGAGGACCGGCGGCACATCGTGGACACCGATATCGCGCGGCTGGTGCGGGAGATCGACCGACCCCTCAATCTGGAAATGGCGGCCACCGACGAGATGGTGGCGATCGCGCTGCACACGCGGCCGCATGCCGTCTGTCTGGTGCCGGAAAACCGCGCGGAACGCACCACGGAAGGCGGGCTCGATGTCCTCGGCGGACAACTCCGGCTGCGCACACCCGTTCGGCTTCTGGCCGATTCCGGTGCGCGGGTCTCGCTGTTCGTCGAGCCAGATGCGGAGCAGATCGACGCGGCGCGGGACCTGGGGGCGGCGGTCGTGGAGCTGCACACGGGGCGCTACTGCGATCTCGTGACCGCCGGCGACCAGGCGGCGGATGCCGAACTGGCCCGGCTCCGGGACGCAGCCGCACACGCCGACGCGATCGGCCTGGAGGTCCATGCCGGTCACGGCATCGATTTCGCCACGGTCGGCCGGATCGCCGCGATCCCCGAGGTGGTGGAACTGAACATCGGTCATTTCCTCGTGGGCGAGGCGATCTTCGTCGGACTGGCAGACGCCATAGCCAGGATGCGTCTTCTGATGGAAGAAGCGCGCGGAGAGGAACCGGCATGATCATCGGGATCGGCTCGGATCTGATCGACATCCGGCGCATCGAGCGCACGCTCGACCGGTTCGGCGACCGGTTCGTGGAGCGGGTGTTCACGGAGATCGAGCGCGAACGGTCCGACCGGCGCAGGAACCGGGCCGCCTCCTATGCCAAGCGGTTCGCCGCCAAGGAAGCGTGCTCCAAGGCGCTCGGCACCGGAATCCGCATGGGCGTCAAGTGGCGGGAAATGGGTGTGGTCAACCTGAAGACCGGGCAGCCGACCCTGGAGTTGAAGGGGGATGCGGCAGCACGTCTCGCCGCCCTGACTCCAAATGGCCACTATTCCTCGATTCATCTGACCATCACCGACGATTACCCGCTGGCCCAGGCCTTCGTGGTGATTTCGGCGGACATGATCACCGCCGCCCCGACCGACCGGTCGTAGCGGCCTTCGACACGACAGCGACGAGAGGTCCGTTGCGCGGGGTGTGGCGAGCCGATATCAAGGCCGCATCGCCGTGCATCCGCGAGGCTCGCCGCAACCAGGGCGGCACCGCCCGCGGCGCCGAACCACGGGCAACACGGCAACCAGGATTGCCCGCAGACATCTAGGGACAGAATGAGCGTGACCAGCGACAAACCCGCGAAGCAGGGCGGCCTCTACGAGACCGTGAAAGTGGTCGTACAGGCGCTTCTCATCGCGCTGGTGATCCGCACCTTCCTGTTCCAGCCGTTCAACATTCCGTCCGGCTCGATGATGGATACGCTGCTGATCGGCGACTATCTGTTCGTGAACAAGTTCAGCTACGGCTACAGCCGCTATTCGTTCCCGTTCGGCATGGTGCCGCTGTCGGGCCGCGTGCTGGCGTCGGAGCCCGAACGGGGCGACGTCGCCGTGTTCAAGCTGCCGTCGGACAACTCCACCGACTTCATCAAGCGGGTGATCGGGCTTCCCGGCGACAAAATCCAGGTGATCGACGGGGTCGTGCACATCAACGGCGAGGCCGTTCAGCGCGAGAAGATCTCGGACTTCGTCGACACCGATGCCAACGGTCAGGAAGTTCGCATTCCGCGCTATGTGGAAACGCTGCCGAACGGCGTGTCCTATCAGGTGCTCGATGCCGACGCCCGCGGCTTCTGGGACAATACCCGGGTCTACGAGGTGCCCGAGGGCCACTTCTTCATGATGGGCGACAACCGGGACAACTCGTCGGACAGCCGCGTCCTCAGCTATGTGGGCTACGTCCCGTTCGAGAACTTCGTCGGCCGCGCGTCGATCATCTTCTTCTCGATCCGCGAGGGCGCGCCCGTGTGGCAGGTCTGGCGCTGGCCCTGGGACGTGCGCTGGAACCGGATCCTCGATACTCTATGACCGGGCGCAACGGCGGCGGCTTGGCAGACGTCGAGGCGGTTCTCGGGCATCGGTTCGCCGATCCGGACCTGCTGCGCACGGCGCTGACCCACGCCAGCGCCCTGTCGTCTTCGTCGGAGGCCACCCAGAGCTATCAGCGGCTTGAGTTTCTCGGCGACCGCGTGCTCGGGCTGAGCGTCGCCGCGCTGCTCTATCGGGCCTATCCGGAAGCGGACGAGGGCGAACTCGCCCAGCGCTACAATCAGCTCGTGCGGGGCCAGACCTGCGCGGAGGTGGCTCGGGACTGGAACCTCGACAAGGCCCTGGTGCTGGGGGCGGGGGAGAACCAGTCGAAGGCAAAGCCGGGCACGGCGGTGCTGGCGGACGCCTGCGAGGCGGTCCTCGGCGCGCTCTATATCGATGCGGGATACGAAGCCGTGTCGGCCCTGGTGGAGCGGGAATGGGGTCCGCGCATGCGCAAGGCGATCCGGCCCGCGCGCGACGCGAAGACGACCCTGCAGGAGTGGGTCCAGGCCC
This sequence comes from Amorphus orientalis, assembly GCF_030814015.1. NCBI lineage: Bacteria > Pseudomonadati > Pseudomonadota > Alphaproteobacteria > Hyphomicrobiales > Amorphaceae > Amorphus > Amorphus orientalis. The sequence continues at coordinate 1,047,543 of NZ_JAUSUL010000002.1, read as the reverse complement.
GCGGCGAACCGACCCCGGCCTACCGGCCGATCGGGCGCAGCGGCCCGGACCACGCGCCGCGCTTCACGGTCGAGGTCGATGTGAACGGGATCGAGCCGGGGCGTGGTCACGGCGGATCCAAACGGGAAGCCGAACAGAACGCGGCACGCGCCGTGCTCGTTCGCGAAGGAGTCTGGAGCGATGACGGCGACACCGCCTGACGAGCCGCTTCGCGCGGAAGAGGCCGGCCCGGCGACGACCTGCGGCATCGTCGCGCTGATCGGGGCGCCGAATGCCGGCAAGTCCACCCTGGTGAATGCGCTGGTGGGCATGAAGGTCTCGATCGTCACCCACAAGGTGCAGACAACCCGCGGCGTGGTGCGCGGGATCATGCTGGAGGGCGAGACCCAGGTCATCCTGGTCGACACGCCCGGCATCTTCGACCCGCGGCGCAGGCTGGACCGGGCGATGGTGAAGACCGCGTGGGGCTCCGCCCACGATGCCGACCTCGTCTGCGCGCTGATCGATGCCAAGCGCGGTCTCGACGAGCCTGCGGAGAAGATGCTGGCCGGGCTGGAGAACATCCGCGGCCCCAAGGTCCTGATCCTGAACAAGGTCGATCTGGTGGCGAAGAGCGAACTTCTGGGGCTGGCCGAAGAAGCCAACCGCCAGGCGAACTTCGACGAGACGTTCATGATCTCCGCCCAGACCGGCAGTGGCGTGGCCGAGTTGAAGACGGGTCTCTGCGCGCGGATGCCGAAGGGGCCGTGGCTTTATCCGGAGGATCAGATCTCCGACCTTCCGGAGCGCATGCTGGCGGCCGAGATTACTCGCGAGAAGCTGATGCTCCGGCTGCACGACGAACTGCCCTATGCCTCCACCGTGGAGACGGAGCAGTGGAAGCGGCTGCGCAACGGCAGCGTGCGCATCGAGCAGACGATCTATGTGGAGCGCGAGAGCCAGAAGAAGATCGTGCTGGGGCAGGGCGGGCAGACCATCCGCGCGATCTCTCAGGCCGCCCGCGCCGAGATCGCCCAGATGATCGAGACGCCGGTGCACCTGTTTCTGTTCGTGAAGGTGCGCTCGCGCTGGGCCGACGACCCGGAGCGCTACCGGGAGATGGGCCTGGATTTCTCGAACTGAGCATGAGGACGTCGAAGAAGTTCCGATCGGGCACTCCGCCGGCAGGACAGCATCCATCAGCGCTCGACAGAGCGCCGGCCGGAGCAAAGCCAGGAAAAGTGGTCTGCGGTTTTCCGTCCGGCTTTGCGGCTTAATAAGCAGGCCGCCCACCCGGAGCCGGTGAGCGGAGCGAACTCGGCGTGAGGGGCAGAAAACAGGCTGCGGCCTGTGGCCCTGGATCCCGACTTTCGTCGGGATGAGCGGAGGTCTTGTGAAGCCATGGAATGGCGGGACGAGGGGATCGTGCTGTCGACGCGGCCGTTCGGCGAGACCAGCGTGATCCTCGATATCATCTCCAAGGAGCACGGGCGCGCATCGGGCCTTGTCAAGGGCGGGCGGTCGCGGCGGATGCGGCCCAGCCTGCAGCCGGGCAACTCGGTGGAAGTCACCTGGCGGGCGCGGCTCGACGACCAGCTCGGCAATTTCGCCGTGGAGCTGTCCAGGGCGCGGGCCGGCCATCTGATGGAGACGGCGACCGGCACGTTCGGCATCCAGGCGATCGCAGGCCTGCTTCGCCATCTTCCCGACCGCGACCCGCATCCGAGGCTTTACGAGACGGTGGGGCTGGTGGTCGAGCACCTGGACGAGCCGGCCGCCGCCGCCGCGGTCATGGTCCGGTTCGAACTCGCCTTCCTGGAGGAGATGGGCTTCGGCCTCAATCTCTCGAGCTGCGCGGCCACCGGTCTGACGGAGGGGCTGGTCTGGGTCTCGCCCCGCAGCGGCCGGGCCGTTTCCCGGGAAGCCGGCGAACCCTATGCCGACAAGCTGTTGCCTCTGCCGGGTTTTCTGACGGCGCCAGAGGACAGGCTGCCGAGTGGCGTCGGCGATCTGCGGGCCGCCTTCGACCTGACCGGCCACTTCCTCGACGCCTGCATTCTCGGTCCGGCCGACAGGGTGCTGCCGGCCGCCCGCGAGCATTTCGTCTCCGCGGTGGCGCGCGGGCTCGGCGCCAACCGGTAAAAGTCAGGGGAACTGCGGCTTTGCGGCGATTCGCAAGCTTGCCTCAAAGCCCCACGGCGTTTACCCAGATCCTATGGGCGAAACACTGATTCCCGACGGCGAGGGCATTGAAGAGGTCGACCTCAAGGCGGCCCTGGAAGAGCGCTATCTCGCCTACGCATTGTCGACGATCATGCATCGGGCGCTGCCCGACGTGCGCGACGGCATGAAGCCGGTCCACCGGCGCATCCTGTTCGGGATGCGGCAGCTGCGGCTGGATCCCGGCACATCCTTCAAAAAGTCCGCCCGCGTCGTCGGCGACGTGATGGGTAAGTTCCACCCCCACGGCGACCAGGCGATCTACGACGCGCTGGTGCGGCTCGCCCAGGATTTCGCGGTTCGCTATCCGCTGGTCGACGGGCAGGGCAATTTCGGCACCATCGACGGCGATGGCGCGGCGGCGATGCGCTACACCGAAGCGCGCATGACGGCCGTTGCCGGCCTGATCCTGGAAGGGCTCGACGAGGACGCCGTCGATTTCCGGGAGACCTATGACGGGCTGGAGCAGGAGCCGGTGGTGCTGCCGGGCTCGTTCCCGAACCTGCTCGCCAACGGCGCGTCGGGCATCGCCGTCGGCATGGCGACGAACGTGCCGCCCCACAACGTGGCGGAGCTGGCCGACGCCGCGCTGCACCTGATCAAGCATCCGGACGCGGCGACCGAGACGCTGGTCAAGATGGTGCCGGGGCCGGATTTCCCGACCGGCGGCGTCATCGTGGAAGACGCGGCGAACATCCTCGAGGCCTACCGCACCGGCCGCGGCGGGGTGCGCGTTCGGGCCCGGTGGGAGAAGGAGGACCTCGGCCGCGGCACCTGGCAGATCGTCGTCACCGAAATCCCCTACATGGTCCAGAAGGGCCGGCTGGTGGAGCGGATCGCCGATCTTCTGACGGCCAAGAAGCTGCCGCTGCTCGACGACGTGCGCGACGAGAGCGCCGAGGACATCCGCCTGGTTCTGGAGCCACGTTCCAAGACGGTCGATCCGGAACTCCTGATGGAGTCGCTCTTCCGGCTGACCGACCTGGAAAACCGGGTCCCGCTCAACATGAACGTGCTGATGGGCGGCACGGTGCCGAAGGTGATCGGGCTCAAGGACGCGCTGAAGGCCTGGCTCGATCACGTCAAGGAGGTGCTGGTCCGCCGGTCGCGCCACCGGCTCGACAAGATCACCCGCCGGCTGGAGATCCTCGACGGCTTCCTGGTCGTCTATCTGGACCTCGACCGGGTGATCCAGATCGTGCGCGAGGAGGACGAGCCGAAGGTCGAACTGATCAAGGCGTTCGATCTCACCGACGTTCAGGCGGAAGCCATCCTCAACATGCGGCTGCGCTCCCTGCGCAAGCTGGAAGAGATGGAGATCCGCAAGGAGCACACCAACCTGACCGAGGAGAAGGCCGGGCTGGAGGCGCTGCTCGCCGACGAGGACGCCCAGTGGTCCCGTGTGTCGGACAAGGTGAAGGATCTGAAGAAGACCTTCGGGCAGAACACCGATCTCGGTCGCCGCCGCACCACGTTCGCCGAGGCGCCGACGATCACCGGCGACATCGACGTCCAGGCGATGATCGAGCGCGAGCCGATCACCGTGGTGGTCTCGGAAAAGGGCTGGATCCGCGCGCTGAAGGGGCATCTGCAGGACACGTCGCAGATCGCCTTCAAGCAGGACGACCGATTGAAGCGCGTGCTGCACGCGGAGACGACGGACAAGCTGCTGATCGTGTCCACGGCCGGCCGCTTCTACACGATCGGTGCCGACAAGCTGCCCGGCGGGCGCGGCCATGGCGAACCGATCCGGCTGATGGTCGACATGGAGCAGGGCCACGACGTGGTGGACGTGCTGGTCCACAAGGCCGGACGGACGCTGCTGGTCGCCTCCACGGCTGGCCGCGGCTTCCTGGTGCCGGAAGCGGACGTGGTCGCCAACACCAAGCGCGGCAAGCAGGTGCTGACGGTGGGCGCCGGCGAGGAGGCCTACAGGATCGTGGACGCCTCCGGCGACACGGTCGCGGTGCTGGGCGAGAACCGGAAGCTGCTCGTGTTCCCGAAGGCGCAGATCCCGGAGATGAGCAAGGGCCGGGGCGTGCGCCTGCAGCGCTACAAGGACGGCGGGCTCGCCGACCTGAAAGTGTTCACCGCGGAGGAGGGGCTTTCCTGGTCCGACTCCTCCGGCCGCCGGCACGTGCGCTCGATGGAAGAGCTGCGCGACTGGCTCGGCGACCGCGCCCAGGCCGGCCGGCTTCCGCCGCCGAAATTCCCGCGCGCCAACAAGTTCGACGCGGCGGAGTAGTACGGGTCGATCGGCGGCGCATCTGCCGGCTATCTGACCCGGTCATATCCCGATTGGTTCGACCGGACCGACGAAGTCAGGGCTTTGGCATAACCAGAGCCGGGGCGAGATTGATGCCCGTGTGGTTGTAGATCGCCCAGCCGACGGCCTTGAACACGGTGTCGACCACCTGCTGCAGCAGCCGGAAAGCGGCGAGGCGCATCTCGATGAGCGTGTTCTGGAACGCCAGGCGATGAAGCCGATGCAGCCGTTTCTCTCTTTCCTCAGTGATGCGGCTTTCAGCCAATGCCTGTTTCGTCTGCAAGGCTTCCTGGGCAACGATCTCCAGTTGGCCTCTGAGATCGACCTGAACGGTGTTGAACCAGTCGCCCACACTCGCCTTCAAAGCCTCGATCAGACCATCCACGAAAGCGTCGACGGTCGACGGTTTAAAGCTTTCAAAGGTAAAAGCCATTTTCGCTTGCCTCACTGGATGACGCGGTAGGGCGTGGCACAAGTGGTCTGAGTTGCCCGATATCCAACTTTTGCCGGAAGCCCGCCGGTTCGATGATCCTCAGCCATGATCTCGATCGCCTCTATGCAGTTGTCGATGGCGAGAAGCACGTCGGTCTTGGCCTGGTCCGTCGCCAGGGGGGCCGCCCCGGCGTCGATCGCGGCTCTGGCGGTGGCGAAGTTCGCGATCGCCTCGGCGTAGGTGTCGGAGGCGGCGGCGTAGCTGGACGCCGTTCGATAGTCGCCGAGCTCGGTCTTCGCGACGAGCTGGGAGACGGTCTTATAGCCCTCGCCGATCTGGGGGACCGTGCTTTCCTGAAAGGCCGGATAGAAGACGCTGCAGGCGGAGAGCACGAGCGCGCAGGCAAGGGCCGGGACCGCTCTTCGCGCCGTTGGGGACGACGCCGTGACCGGGGCGGCGATGTCGCCCGGACGAAGGAGCCGGGGCAGGCCGTTGCGGCGGTGGTGATACGTCATCGATCGCATGAGGCTTCTCCTCTGTCAGGCCGCGAGGACGTTGGCGGATCGCAGCATGGCGCGGTCGGTGGTCGCCTCCAGGAAGGCGGTCCAGGTGTCGGAACTGGAGAGGGGGCCGAGGTTGAGTTCGCTCAGCACGGAACCTGCGATCGCGTCCGTCTCGGGCCCGTAGACGCCGTCCCGGCCGAGCGTACGGTCGAACAGGTAGAAAAGGCTGTTCTGGAGAAACAGGACGCGGCTCTTGGACATGGTGTGGAAACCGGGCGGCTCGCCGTTGTCGAAGTGGATGTGGTCCTGATGGGCGCGGTTGTAGTCGTAGGTGAGAACCGTGCCGAAGGACTTCCGCAGGACCGCTTCGATCCCGAGATAGAAATGCGGCGCGTCGGGAAAGCTGTCGGCGACCCATTTCCGGCCATCCTCGAAGACCAGGGCGTCGAGATCGAAGGTGCGGTTCTGGTGATGGTAGCTCTGTCCGCCGACGGACGGGTCGCGACCGACACCGCCGGTGAAGATCGCGGTCACCTCGCCGAGGCCGGCGGCCGCGCATTCCAGAAAGAGGCGGGCGAAGAAGCGTTCGGTCTCTTCGGCGAACTCCCGATCGATGAACGGTTCGATCGGCACGCCACGGACTCCGTAATCCTCCGGACGGACCCGGTCATAGTAGATGCCGACGCCTGCGAACTGGTCGATGCGAATGAGATCCGTCATCCGATGCCCCCCAATCGGAAACGATCGCCCCCAAGGACTGTCCGGGGCGAAATCCAATATCTCAAAGGTTGTACAATACGCCGCCTAATATCAACCAAAAAGTGTACACACTGAAAAAGCGGGGGCTGGCAGATTGGAGGCAGGGGAGGGCCGACAGGTGCAAGCGCGTGTAGCTCGGCGATCGTCCGTCGCTTTGTGCGAATTCCGAAACTCGGGATATCAGCCGCTTATTCGCCTGCCCTGTCCGACGGGGCGGGTTCGTCGCGCCTGAACACGTAGGTCTGCCCATCCTCGAGCATCAGGCTGAGAACGGTGCGCTGGCCGGTCCGGTCGGGCTGGAACGTGGCAAGCGCAAGGGGATCGGGACCAAGCGAGTCCGACAGGGATCGGAACCGGCCGGTCGGCGCCAGGGTTACGAGGAAGATGCCGTCGTTCCAGGGAGTGAGCTTGATGACGGCGCCGGTGGCGAACGCCATGGCCAGCGCGGTTCCGTCCTCGGTGACGGTCACCGCTCCCATGGCGTCGTTGCGATAGGTTCCCGTCGGAAACTCCGGCGGGCCCGACGGCTGCGACGGCGCTGCCCACCGGCCGGCTTCGTTCTCGGCGGCCGCCTTCGCGGCGCTCAGCGTTTCGGCGGCGTAATCGGTCTCCGGATTGCCCAGGAACCGGTCGAGAACCCAAAGCCCAACCGCATCCGGGAAGCCGACATTGGCCGCATTCGTCAGCACGACGATGCCGACGTCCCTGGATGGCAGGAAACCCACGAAGGCACCGAACGACAGCGTGCCGCCATTGTGCCAGACGATCTCACCGTTCGGCGTCGACTGCAGCGCCCAGCCCATCGCATAGGCGTTCTTTTCGTTCACGCCGATCCTGGCGGTCCGGGTCGCCGCGAGGTTTTCCGGCGAGACGATCTGCCGTCCCTCGAAGGTGCCGTTGCCGAGCTGAAGGCGCAGCCACCGCGCCATGTCCTCGACGGTGGAATTGATCGCGCCGGCACCGTCCAGATTGTAGGGGAACAGATCCGTAAACGGCACTTCGATGGTGCCGTCCGGCGTCCAGCGATGGCCGATCGCGTGGTTGGAGGCTGTTTCGATGGCCGTCGCATTGGCCGAGGAGTCCGCCATGCCGAGGGGCTCGAACAGGTCGCGGCGGAGGGCGTTTTCCCAGTCCGGCGCATCCTGAGCCCGGGCGACGAGCCGGCCCGCCTCCAGATGCGTGACATTCGTGTAGGTGAAGGTCGACCGGAAACTCGTCCGCGGTTCGACGAACCTCAGCGACCGGATCATCTCGTCCCGGTCGAAACCCAGGAAGCTGTAGATGTCGTTGACATAGGGCGGCAGCCCGGACCGTTGCGCGACGATGTCGAAGACGCGGAACTCCCGGGTGACCCAAGGGTCCATCAACTGGAACGCCGGGTCCAGGTCGACGACGCGGTCGTCCCAGCGGAAGGCGCCGCGGTCGACCGCGATCGCCAGCGTCGTCGCGAGAAAGGCTTTGCTGGTCGAGCCGATCTGAAAGACCGTGCGGGTATCGACCGGATCGCCGCCCTTGCGGCGCACGCCGAACGCGTTGGCGTAGACGAGTTCGTCCCCGGAGACGATCCCGACGGCCAGGCCGGGGGTGTCGAAGGCCGCCATGCCGTGCTCGATGTAGGTCTCGAGCCGCGGAACGAGATCGTCCAGGATCCTGTCGGTATCGGAATCGTCGGCCGATGCCTGGGAAACGGCGGTCAGCAGGATCAGCGAAAGGCCGACCAGACGACGCGCGGTGAACGAACACCATGAGCGTGCACGCATGGAACCACGAACCCCCATTGCCCTCGCCGCACCGCGACCGATGAGACGGTGCCGCACCTCAAACCATACAATCCGGATGGCTGCGCCACGCCTCGGTCGGTGGGTTTGGACACATCGGCGGGTTGCCGGGCTGTGCAAGGCTCACCACCGGGATAATGCGCGTCCTGCTTCCAGCATGCTCGCGCGTCCGTAAGCCGCACCCGTTGAGCGATGCGATCACGGGAACGAGAGCGCGATGCAGCCGTTGACGATAATATGGCACGTCTGCGCCCGAATTGTGGGCGAGTGTCCAACGGACCAATGGGGGAGAATAACCGATGGCAACGCGAACAAGACAGGCGGGCGCGTTCGGCGCCTGGCTCGTGTGTCTGGCCGCCCTGTTGGGGCTGATCGTATCCGCAATCAACGCCTTCAGCGCCGGCAACGGCATCGCCTTCACGCCAGGGGCCTACCTGGTCCTCGTGACGTCGGCGCTGCTTCTTGTCGGCAGCCTGTTTCTCGCGTTCGGACACCATCTGCCGCGCTGGATGGTCGTGGTGATGGCGATCCTGGTGGTGCTCGACATCCTGGGAACCGGCTTCGCCGCCTGGCTTCTGGAAACGAACGTCCTGCTGGGCGCAATGATCGCGGCCGGGATCGGCTGGCTGATCTACATCGCGATCGACCCCAGCCGGCGCGGCCATTCCACCCGTCACGCAGCGCAGGGAGCTTGATCATGACCCATCGCAACATCGCGCTCGCGCTCACCACCGCGCTCACCCTATCGCTCGCCGGCGGCGTCGCAATGGCGCAGGACGGCACCGGAAACAGCGGCGGCAACCAGAACCGGCCGGCGGCAGAGGCCGGAACCGGGCAGGACACCGGCGCGTCCGGGACCACGACATCGCCCGCCGGCCAGGGCGCCACAGTGGAGACCGGTCCTGCGGGAACTCAGCCCGGCAAGAATTCGTCCGTCCGGAAGGGGCCGGACCCGTGGATGGAAACCACCGACACGTGGGCGACCTTCAACGGCGACCTGCGCGCCCAGAAATATTCCCCGGCTGAGCAGATCACGCCGGAAAACGTCGGAAACCTGGAGCGGGTCTGGGAATATCACACCGGCGATTTCTCGGACGGCTCGGGTGACCGGCCGACCTCGGTCTGGTCGGCGACGCCGCTGTTCGTCAACGACACGCTTTATCTCGGCACGCCGTTCTACCGGATCATTGCGCTTACGCCGGATACCGGCGAGGAGAAGTGGAGCTACGACACCAAATCGCGGCTCGAGGCGCTGACGCAGCCGGCCTTGAAGAACCGCGGCGTCGCCTACTGGCAGGAGGACGAGCCGGCCGAGGGCGAGGCCTGCCAGAAGATCGTCTATATCGGGACGATGGACGCCAAGCTGCACGGCGTCGACGCCGACAGCGGCGAGCCGTGTGAGGGCTTCGGTGAGAACGGCGTCGTCGACGTCAACCAGTGGAACACGGTCAACGCCAAGTGGCCGCTGTCGCTGCTGCAGCCGCCCACGGTCTACAACGACACGCTGTTCGTCGGCTGGGCCGGCAAGGACTGGACCGATTCCGCGGCTCCTCCCGGCACGGTGTTCGCGCTGGACGCGAAGACGGGCGAGCTGAAGTGGATGTTCCACGCGCTGCCGAACGACGTCATCGAGCGGACCGGCACGGCGAACGTGTGGGCATCGATGTCGATCGACCCGGAGGAAGGGCTGCTCTACCTGCCGATCTCGTCGCCGAGCCCGAACTACTATGGCGGCAACCGGACCGAGGAGCTGCCGCTGGCAACCTCGGTGACGGCGGTCGACACGGAAACCGGCGAGGTGGTGTGGAGCCGGCAGCTCATCCACCACGATATCTGGGACTATGACACGGTGGCGCCGCCAACCCTGGTCGACATCCAGAAGGACGGCGAAACGATTCCCGCGCTGGTGCAGAACTCCAAGCAGGGGTTCCTCTACGTCCTGAACCGCAAGACCGGCGAGCCGATCTATCCGATCGAGGAGCGGGAGGTACCGGCCTCGGACGTGGAGGGCGAGCAGGCCTCACCGACCCAGCCGTGGGTGGAGACGCCCGCGCCGCTGATCGACCACGAGTTCCCGGGGATCTCCATCCTCGCCGATGCGGTGGCCTTCGGAGGCTGCACGGAGCAGTTCGAGAAGCTGCGCTATGACGGCATGTTCACGCCGCCGAGCACGCAAGGCACGCTCGCCTTCCCGCCGACGACGGGCGGCGGCCAGTGGGGCGGCGGCGCGGTCGACCCGGACAAGGGCATCTACGTGATCAACTCCAACCACGTGGCCCAGATCTATCAGCTGATCCCGCGCGCCGAGTACGAGCAGCAGTCCCAGGACGGCGAGACGTCCGGGGACTACGCCCAGGGCGACGTGCCCTATGCGTTCCATCTGGAGACGTTCCTGAACTGGGCCGGCATGCCATGCTGGAAGCCGCCCTACGGCACGATCGCCGCCTACGACCTGTCGACGGGCGAGCGCCTCTGGAACCTGCCGTTCGGCCAGGTCCAGAAGCACGGCTTCTACATGCCGAAGTCCTGGGGCTCGGTGACGATCGGCGGACCGGTGATCACCAAGTCGGGCCTGATCTTCATCGGCGCCTCGATGGACAGCCGGGTCCGCGCGCTCGACGTGGAAACGGGCGAGGTGCTGTGGCGCGACATCGTGGATGCGCCTGCCGTGTCGCTGCCGGCGGTCTACACCTACAAGGGCAAGCAGTACGTGACCTTCGCGGTGGGCGGAAACACGATCCTGCTGCCGAAAGTGAGCGATCAGGTCGTCACCTACGCGCTGCCGGACTGACCGGCCCGAAGAGCGCCAAGCTAGGGCAAACGAAAAACCCCGCGTCGGATGACGCGGGGTTTTTTTGTGTCCGGACCTCGATCAGGTCCGGGAAGCCTCACGGTCGATCAGGAGACGTTCTGGGACGCGTTCGGCGAGGCGGGCAGGACGACGACCTTGGTGCCCAGCGGCACGCGCCGGTAGAGGTCGATGATGTCCTGATTGAACAGCCGGATGCAGCCCGAAGAAACCTGGGTGCCGATGGTGTGCGGCTGTGTGGTCCCGTGGATCCGGTAGAGGGTGTCGCGGCCGTTCTGGTAGAGATAGAGCGCGCGGGGCCCGAGCGGATTGTCGGGGCCGCCGTCCATGCCGTCGGCATAGGGACCGTAGCGCTCAGGCTCGCGGGCGATCATGTCCTTGGTGGGCGTCCACCGCGGCCATTCCGCCTTGCGCTCGATTGAGGCCTCGCCGACGAAATTGAAGGCGGCCTCGCGGCCCACGCCGACGCCGTACCTGAGCGCCTTGCCGTTTTCCCGGACGAGATAGAGGAACCGGGCGCCGGGATCGACGACGATGGTGCCGGGCTTCTCCGGCGTGGAATAGGCGACTTCCTGGCGCAGCAGGCGCGGGTCGATCTTGGACACGTCGACGCCGGCGATCGGCCACGGCTCCGTTGTGATCGGGCCGTACATCGCAACGTAGTAGGGGTCCGGGCGATAGACGTTCGAGGCGGCGGTTTGAACGGTGGCCTGGTTCTGGGTGACGCAGCCGGCAAGGGCGAAGCTCGTCATGCCCAGGAGCACCGATCGTCTGCTGATCGACATTGTTACTCCGTTGGGTTCGCAGCGGTGAGGCGCAGGCGTCACCGGCATGGCACCGGAGATAACGCCAATGATGGTGAAAGGTTGGTCACCGGAGGCCGGAAAAAGGGAATCGGCTGGAGAAATCCCAAAAGAGATCGCACAGAGGAGGCCACGGCGCCGCAAACGCCTTCTCACATCCGTGCGAGCGAGGGGGTGGCGCTGACGGGCCATACGGTCCGGAACGGCACCGTCAGATGCGGAGCTTATCCGCCGCGGTCGAGGGATCGCCCGTGTTCGGCGTGCCTTCGGGCTCGATCAGCAGGAGCTCCACCTCCTCGTCGGCTACGGGACGGTGCTCGACACCCTTCGGCACGACGTAGAGGTCACCGGGACCGAGATCGACCGCGCCGTCGCGCAGCTCGATGCGCAGCCGCCCTTTCAGGACATGGAAGAAGTCGTCGGTGTCGGGATGGGCGTGCCAGACGAAGGCGCCCTTGAGCTTCACCACCATGACGTCGTGGCCGTTGAAGGTGGCCACGACCCGCGGCTTCCAGTGGTCGGAGAAGGTGGCGAGTTTTTCTGACAGGCGGACGGCCTTCGGCATCGGGGTCCCTTTCGTGACGATCACGGACCGACGGGATGCCGGAGGATGCGTGCGGCGTCTTGAACGATCCTGGCGCAGCGCGAGAGAGGGCCGGCTCAGCGGTCGATCCGCATCCGTCCCTGGCGGGCGGCCTCGACCAGCTCCTCGTGCTCGCGCTTCCGGCGCGCCTGGGCGATGACGATGATCGCGTGCAGCGACGGGATCAGAAGCAGGAAGGCGAAGGTGAACAGGGTCAGCAGCGACAGCACGATGACCAGAACGATCAGAATCAGGTTGAAGATCGCCGAGAAGATCTTGCCCTCGATCAGGAGCGCAAGCGGCGGAAGAAAGAAGGCGAGGACGTAGATCATCTTTGCTGGGCTCCGCAGACTCGGTTCGTTCCGCCGGTTCGGGAGATGCGGAACGCTTCAAGGCAAGGGGTCTGACGCGTCCGCATCGGGCGGACCGGTTGCCACCGGTGACTGTAGCTCTCCGTCAAGGCGGCGGGAAGCGTCAGATCGAGGGGATTTCGGTCGTCAAGACAGAGAAGAAACCGACCGCTACATAAGCGGTCAGTCGAGCCGCTGCCAGCCCTGGGGGCCAAGATGCTCCTGGGGGAGGAAGCGAATCTTGTAGTCCATCTTGGGCGATCCCTCGACCCAGTATCCGAGATAGACATAGGGCAGCCCCCGCACGCGCGCTCGCCGGATGTGATCCAGGATCATGAACGTTCCGAGGCTGCGCTTGGTTTCGGCAGGGTCATAGAAGGAATAGACCATCGACAGACCGTCGGCGAGAACGTCGCTCAGGGCCGTTGCGACGAGCGGCCCGTCGCCGCGTCCGCTCAAGCCGCTGTCGGGCCCGGCGCGGCGGTACTCCACCAGCATGGTGTCGACGTGGGTATCCTCGACCATCATCGCGTAGTCGAGGACCGACATCTCGGCCATCCCGCCGGCGGCGTGGCGGGAATCGAGATAGTCGCGAAACAGCGAATACTGCTCGGAGGAGGGCGCCGGCGGGATCTCTTCGCCGATGAGGTCGCGGGAATTGGCGAGGATGCGCCGGAAGGAGCGCGTCCAGTCGAATTCGTCGACGCACACGCGTACGGAAATGCAGGACTTGCAGCCTTCGCAGGCCGGCCGATAGGCGATGTTCTGGGAGCGCCGGAAGCCACCCTGGGTGAGTATGTCATTGAGGGCCGCCGCCCGGTCGCCGACCAGATGCGTGAACACCTTCCGCTCCAGACGACCGTCCAGATAGGGGCACGGCGCCGCCGCCGTCAGGTAGAACTGCGGATTGTCACTATACTGCCGCGTCATGGTCGGTCGGTCTGCTCTGCCTCGTTCGCGGGCCTTCTCACACGTGTGGCCCAATCGCTGAGATTGCGAAAGCCCATTCGACACAAGCGCATATAGGCCTTGCGCCGGGCCTACCTAGAGCATGGGTCGTTCACACTGAACTCAGCCTGAACCCAACGATGCTGCCCGAAACGCCGGTGCGGGTCGCAGCTCCGGTCGCTCACCCGGTCCCGTAGGCGAAGTCTCACGAATCCTGCGGCCAGAATGCCTCAACCGGACGGACATGGTACAGCCCGATCCCGCGAAAAATCGCCGGTTCCGCTCGACGGGTTTGTGAACCGGGTGAGCGCCGATTCTCAACCGGTATCAGCCGAGACCATAATACCACGGCGCGGCCAGGGAAAACGTGATCCACAGAAGCAGCACCAGCGGCGCTCCGGCCACCAGAAAGTCCCGGAACCGATAGTGTCCCGGACCCATGACCAGAAGGTTCGTCTGGTAGGCAAGCGGCGTTGCGAACGAGCAGTTGGCCGCCATGATCACGGCCACGACAAAGGGCTCCGCCGGCACGCCCAGCCGGGAGGCGAGCTGGATCGCCACGGGGGTGAACAGGACAGCCGCGGCGTTGTTGGTGAGGACGTTGGTGGTGGCGGCGATCACCAGGAAGATGGCCGACAGGATGATCGCCGGCGAACTGCCGTCGAGCGCGGTGACCACCGCATCGGCGAGCGCTGTCGCCCCGCCGGTGGCCTCGAGCGCGGATGCCGAAGCGATCGCGGCGCCGACGAGCATGACGATGCGGCTGTCGATCACGCGGACGGCCTGGCGGATGTTGAGGCATCCGGTGGCCAGCATCGCGAGCGCGCCGGCCATCGCGGCGACCACGATGGGGGCGAGTTCGAGGGCGGCCGAGGCTACGACGGCGGCGAAGATGGCCAGCGCGAGGGGAGCCTTGGCGCGCCGCGGAACGTCGGTCGCGGTCCAGTCCACGAGCAGCACGTCGCGGTTGCCGCGCAGCCGTTCGATCTGATCGCGGGTTCCGGCGAACAGCAGGACGTCGCCGGCCTCCATGCGGATCTCCGTCAGCGGCGTCCGCGGCATCCGGCTGCGCCGCTGGATGCCCAGCGCGACGCAGCCCGTGTCGGTCCGGAATCCGGCCTGGGGGGTGGTCCGGCCGATGAGACGCGAGCCGGGCGCGACGATCGCCTCGGCGAGGGTGACCACGCCGCCAGGCAGGGGCTGGGGCTCCGGCTCTCCGTCGGACGCCGCGTCCGGCATCATCGTGTTCTTCTGGGAGAGGATCTTTTCCAGCTTTGGCCGGGTCGCGGCGACGATGACGATGTCGCCGGCCCTGAGGGTGACGTCCTCGAATGGGGGCAGGATCGCGCGCTCGCCGCGCTGGACCAGGCGCACGGTGATCTCGGAGAGCTGCGGAAACAGCCCGGCCTGGGACTTTGCTCCGTTCAGCGGATGCCCCTCGCGCACCGGAATCTCGGCGATGAACTGGCGCCCGGCGCCGGCTCTGAGTTCGTCGGCCATGGTCCGGCGCGGCGTGAGGATGCGTGGCATCACGCCGAGGACGTAGATCGCACCGACCGCGATCAGGATCAGGGCGATCGGGGTGAAGGAAAAGAAGCCGATATCGGCCACACCCGCCCGCCGCGCCACGTCGACGGCCAGGAGGTTGGTGGAGGAGCCGATCACCGTCGCCATGCCGCCCAGGATCGAGATGAAGGAAAGCGGCATCAGCAGGCGGGACGACGACCGGCCCACGGCAGTGCCCAGCGCGGCGATGACCGGCAGAAACATGACCACCACGGGGGTGTTGTTCATGAATGCGCTGAGGAGACCGATGCAGAGGAAGGCGCCGGCAATGGCGATCCCGCCGACCCGGTCGACGGCCTTCACCATAATCCGCGCCGCTCCATCCAGGGCGTCGGTGTGAAACAGGCCCTGTCCGACAACGAGAAGCGCCAGGATCGTCAGCAGGCCCGGATTGGCGAACCCGGCGATCAGCGCGCTGGCGTCGAGGGACGACGGCCCCACACCGGCCACCGGGAAGATGATCATGTAGGCGACGATGACGCCGAGACTGATCAGTTCGATCGAGTATCGCTCGGTCGCGTACAGCACCACCGAAAAGACGATGACGCCGAAGGTCAGCCACATCGCAAGGTCGGACATCAGCGTCATGCAGGGTCCATCCCGCCACGTCGATCAAAAGGGAATGGTGCCCCGGCTGCTTCTCCGCGTCACGATCAAAGACGCGTCCGGTCGTGCAGAAGAGGCCACCGCCAAGAAAATGGCCTGGACCGGCGTTCCACCGGACCCAGGCCACATTGTCCCGGAGCGTGCCCCGTTCCACTGACAAGGTCGAAACGAAACGGACCCGCTCAAGGTCGTGAAGACAGGAGGGCATATTGGCGGGTCGACCGGGCCGCGAAAAGGTAGCCCATTCCGATTTCGGGGTCGGGCACGCAATTTCCGGCCCGGATCGGGCGCAAGGGGAGAGGTGCGGATGCCCGTTCGTCCGTTCGATCCGCCGTAGGCAGGATCAGGCGGTGGCGGGTTCGTCGTGTCCGGCCACCACCGAATCGAGCTGACGGAGCGCCGAAGAATCCACCATGACCGTGCCGAGCAGCATGTCGTGGAGCAGCCGCTTGCGGTCGGAGAAAAAGGCCACCAGCAGCACCAGCGGCGTCAGGAAGCTGACCGAGAGGTAGTAGAGGACGCCGTGGATCATGGCGAGCAGCGGATAGACCTTGCCGCCGTGCCAGAGCCGGAGCTCGATGCCCATGGCCCGCATGCCCGGCGTCGCGGAATTCGAGCCGCCCAGGGTGAAGGCGATGTAGAGGAGGGCGACGGCCGGCCAGAGAATGGCGAACAGGACCCAGGCCAGACCGAGGGTGAGGACGCCGAGAAAGAGGATCGCGATGGAGGCGGCGAACATCAGGACCGTGATCAGCACGCAGTCCATGAGGAAGGCCATGGAGCGGCGGAACCGCATGCCCTGATAGAGTTCGGGATGGGCGAACGGGTCGAAAAGGGGATGGCCGGCTTCGTAGTCCATCGCGGCGCTCATCGCGAAATCCTCCAGAAAAATCGCCATTCGTCCGCAGCCGGCCGGGGTCCGGTCGCCGCGAACGCAGCACTCAGCAGATGTGCATTGCGGCGCCGAATGTCAAAAGAACCGGGCGCGGCGCGGCCGCAGCGGCCTCAGAAATGGGATTCGGCCGCCTCCAGGCGGGTGACGGAAAAGCCCAGCCCCTCGATGGCCGTGATCAGCTCGGCGGCATGGGCCGCGTCGCGGATCTCGATGGTGAAATCGACCGAGGTTCCCTTGGCCGGCACGTTGAGAAACAGCCGGTGGTGGGACACCTCGAGGATGTTGCCGCCGAGCCGGCCGATGGTGCACGCCAGTTCGCCGAGAACGCCCGGCCGGTCCTGGATCACGACCCGCAGGGCCACGATCCGTTCGCCGCGCGCCAGCTCCCTCACCATGATGGAGGCGAGGATGCGCGCATCGATGTTGCCGCCGCACAGGACGAGGCCGACCTTGCGGCCGGCGAAGCGTTCCGGCGCCATCATGACGGCGGCGAGGCCGGCGGCGCCGGCGCCCTCGGCCATCGTCTTCTGCAGGGTGAGGTAGGCGTTGACCGCGCGCTCCAGCGAGGGTTCGTCGACCAGCATGATGTCGTCGACAAGCGCGCGGACCGCCGCATAGGTCAGCTTGCCGACATTCTTGACGGCGATGCCTTCGGCGAGCGTGTTGCCGCCGCAGGTGGGGCTTTCGCCGCGCAGCATCCCCCACATGGACGGGTAGAGGGCTGCCTCCGTGCCGACGATCGTGATGTCGGGCCGGAGTGCCTTCGCGGCAATGGCGATGCCGGAGATCAGCCCGCCGCCGCCGATGGGCACCACGAGCATGTCCAGGTCCGGCGCCTGCTCCAGCATTTCCAGGGCGATGGTGCCCTGCCCGCGGATGACGTCCGGATCGTCATAGGGATGGATCAGGGTCAGATCCTGTTCGGCGCGCAGGCGTTCGCATTCGATCTGGGACTCCGCCAGCGTCTCACCGCTGAGCACCACGCGTGCGCCGCGGGCCTGGGTGGCCTGCACCTTCACGAACGGGGTGGTCTCCGGCATCACGATGGTGGCGGGGATGCCGAGCCGGCTGGAATGGTAGGCGACCGCCTGGGCATGGTTACCGGCGGACATGGCGATCACGCCCCTGCGACGCTCCTCCTCGCTGAGCCGCAGCAGACGCACCAGCGCGCCGCGGTCCTTGAAGGAGTTGGTGACCTGCATGTTCTCGTACTTGACGTAGATCTCGGCGCCGACGAGCTGGGAGAGCTTCGGCGCCGGCAGGCAGGGCGTGCGGACCACCTGGCCGTCGATTTCGGCCGCCGCTTCCCGGATGGCGTCGAGATCGGGGAGGGGCGGAAGCGCCGTCTGCGTCAAGGTGTCGGTCACGATCGCCCTCCCGGTCCGGATCCCGTGGTCAGCTCTGTCCGCCCTGCAGCCGTTCGGCGATGCGGGGCGCGAAATAGGTGAGAACGCCGTCGGCGCCGGCGCGCTTGAAGGCCATCAGGCTTTCCATCATGACCCGATCGCCGTCGAGCCAGCCGTTCTGCACGGCCGCCATCAGCATCGCGTACTCGCCGGACACCTGGTAGGCGAAGGTCGGAACCGAGAAGTGGTCCTTCACGCGCCGGATGATGTCGAGATAGGGCATGCCCGGTTTGACCATGACGCTGTCGGCGCCCTCGGCCAGATCCAGCTCCACCTCGCGCAGCGCCTCGTTGGAGTTGCCGGGATCCATCTGGTAGGTGCGCTTGTCGCCCTTGAGCGCCGCCGAGGTGCCGATCGCGTCTCGGAACGGGCCGTAGAAGGCGGAGGCGAACTTGGCCGCATAGGCCATGATCTGCACCTGCTCGAAGCCGGCATTGTCCAGGCTCGCGCGGATCGCGCCGACCCGCCCGTCCATCATGTCGGACGGCGCGATCACGTCGGCGCCGGCCTCCGCCTGCACCAGCGCCTGGCCGCAGAGCTGGGCAACGGACGCATCGTTGACGATGTCCTCGCCCGACATCAGCCCGTCGTGGCCGTGGCTGGTGTAGGGATCCAGCGCGACGTCGGTGATCAGGCCGATCTCCGGCACCGCCTGCTTGATCGCCCGGCACGACCGGCAGACCAGATTGTTTCCGTTGAGGGCCTCGCTGCCGGTCTCGTCGCGCAGCCGGTCGTCGGTGTAGGGAAAGAGGGCGACGGCGGGAATGCCGAGCCGGGCGGCGCGTTCGACCTCGCGCACGATGTTGTCGATCGAGAGCCGGTCCACGCCGGGCATGGAGGGAACCGGATCGCGCCGGCCTTCGCCGTCGACCACGAACATCGGCCAGATCAGGTCATCCACGCTCAGGGAATTCTCGCGGACCAGCCGACGCGACCAGTCGGCCTGACGGGGCCGGCGAAGCCTGCGGCCCTGGACGATGTCGCGGACGTCGGCGGAGACGGTGAAGCGGGCGGGATCGATCGTCATTCAAGCAAACTCGTCTGGGGTCCGGTCGGACCGGGTTCGGGGAAATCCGGCTCCAAGCTAGTCCATTCGACGATCCCGTGAAACTGATGCCGCCGCGGCCGAGCGTCCCGCGCATCAAGCGCTTTGCCAAGCATGCCCAAATCGCGGTAGGGAGATCGGCGCTTTAGGCGGGGCATGAGAGCAGCATGAGCGAAGACATCCGGTTCGAACGGCACGGCCACAGCGGCCTGGTGATCCTGGATCGACCGAAGGCGCTCAACGCGCTCAGCCACGACATGATCCTGTCGCTCTACGCCAAACTTTCGGAATGGGCGAACGATCCCGACCTGCTGCAGGTGCTCGTCACCGCCGAGGGCAAGGCCTTCTGCGCCGGCGGCGACATCCGCCGGATCTGGGAACTCGGCCGGCAGGACTACGCGGCCGCGCGCAGCTTCTTTCGCGACGAATACCGGCTGAACGCCCTGATCAAGCGCTACCCGAAACCCTATGTCGCCCTGATCGACGGCATCTGCATGGGCGGCGGCGTCGGCCTGTCCGCCCACGGCTCGCATCGGGTCGCCAGCGAGAAGCTCGTCTTTGCCATGCCGGAGACCGGGATCGGCTTCTTTCCGGACGTGGGCGGATCGTTCGTGCTCTCGCGCATGCCCGGCCTGACCGGCCTTCACGCGGGCCTGACGGCCGGCCGACTCGACCTCGCCGACAGCGTCTGGGCCGGGCTGGTGACGCACCCGGTTGCCTCCGAGGCCATTCCGGGCCTCGTCGAGGCACTCCTGGGCGGCGCCGAACTGGAACCCACGCTGACAGACGCGGTCGCCGAGACGGGACCGTCCGCGCTTGCCGACCGGCAGGCCGATATCGACCGTGCCTACGCCGCGGAAAGCGTGACAGACATCATCGCCGGTCTGGAAGCAGTCTCCGAAAGCGACTGGGCGCGGGAAACGGCCGAGACGCTGCGGTCGCGCTCTCCCACGTCGCTGGCGCTGGCCTTCCGGGAGATCGCGGAGGCCGCCGACCTCTCATTCGAGGAATGCATGGTGATGGAGTACCGGATCCTGAGCCGCATCCTGAAGGGGCACGACTTCTACGAAGGGGTCCGGGCGCTGCTGATCGACAAGGACGGATCGCCCGACTGGCGGCCCGCCCGGGTGGAAGATCTCGATCCTGCGGCAATCGCCGCCCATTTCGATCCGCTGGACGGGGACGACCTGACGTTGGACTGACCAACCGGACGCCGCGTCCATTTCTGAAAGTGCCGTCATGATCGATATCGAGGCCCTGAAGGTCGATTCGCGAAAGTTCAGCTGGCGCACCGTCATGACCGTCTACATGCGGGTCCTGTCGGTGCTCTGGCTGCTGGCGGGTGTCGTCATCTGGGCCCGCATCATCGGCATCGCGCAGTTCGGTGGGATCTGGTTCTGGGAGCTGCCCGTCGAGATCCAGGTCGCGGCGGTCTATTTCGCCGTGCTCAGCCTCGTGGCGGGCGTCGGGCTCTGGCTGACGGTGTCCTGGGGCACGGTCCTGTGGCTGCTGGCGGCAGCGAGCCAGATCATCTTTCATACGGTGATGACCGACATGTTCGGCAGCAACACGCCGGCGGTGATCGGCAACGTCCTGACGGTGCTCGCCTATCTCGGACTGGTGTTCCTGATGGAGCGCGAGGAATCGAAGTGATCGCCTGCCTTGCCGGCACGCCGGAGCAGTCGGCGCACCACCGGGCGCAACCCGGGACCGGACAGGACGACGAGGGAGGAAGCTGAATGGCGAAAATCGGATTTGTCGGGCTCGGCAACATGGGCGGCCCGATGGCCGCGAACCTGGTGAAGGCGGGCCACACCGTCACCGGCCTGGACCTCGACGACGGGGCGAAGGCCCGGCTTGCCGATGCGGGCGGGCGCGCGGCCGGATCGCTGATCGAGCTGATGGGCGAGGCGGAGATCGTGATCACGATGCTACCGGCCGGAAGCCACGTTCGCTCGGTCTATATGGGCGGAGAGGGTGTGATCGCGCTGGCCCGGCCGGAAACGCTGCTCATTGACTGCTCCACCATCGACGTGCAGACGTCCCGCACAGTGGCGGCGGAGGCGGAGCAGGCCGGCCTGTTCATGATCGACGCGCCGGTCTCCGGCGGCGTCGGCGGCGCGGAGGCGGGGACGCTCACCTTCATGGTCGGCGGACCGGAGCCGGCGTTCGAGCGGGCCAAGCCGATCCTGGACGCCATGGGCAAAACGGTGGTCCATGCCGGCGGGCCGGGCAATGGCCAGGCCGCGAAGATCTGCAACAACATGGTGCTCGGCATCTCGATGATCGCGGTCTCGGAGGCCTTCAACCTGGCCGACCAGCTCGGGCTCGACCGGCAGGCGCTGTTCGACATCTCGTCGAAGGCGTCGGGGCAGTGCTGGTCGCTGACCACCTACTGCCCGGTGCCGGGCCCGGTGCCGACATCTCCGGCCAACCGCGATTACGCGCCGGGCTTCACCGGCGCGATGATGCTCAAGGACCTGAACCTCGCCCAGGATGCGGCGCGGACCACGGGTACCGCCACACCGCTTGGGGCCGGGGCGCAGCAGATCTACACCCTGCTGGCCAACGAGGGGCTTGCCGCCCGCGATTTCTCTGCGGTGATCGAGTTCCTGCGCGGCAACAAGTCGGACGAAGCGGGCTCGTAGCCCGAGGGCTGCCGATCTAAAGACCCGGGGCGCGCCGGTAGTCCTCCGGTCGCACCGGTCCGTAGAAGTCCTCCACGGCGTAGTGCTTGCCATTCTCGGTTTCGGCGAGGCCGAAGCCGTAGCGGGTCACTTCCGGCTTCAGGATGTGGGCCCGGTGGCTCGGGCTGTTCATCCACTGTTCGTGGAGCTGCCGCACGGATGCCGCGTCGGCCGGAACGGCACAGCGGAAGCAGCGCGCGATGTTCTCGGCGAAATGGCCGAGCGGAGAGCCGCCGGCCTTGGCGTAGCGCTCGGGCGGTCCGAGGCCCAGAAGAGAGGTGTGGGCGTAGTAGTTGCGCCGGCGCATGTCGTTGGCATGAGCCTGGGCGGCCCTGTTGAGGGCAGGGTCCAGGGTGAGCGGTGGCAGACCTTCCCGGGCACGCGCGTCGTTCACGAGGGCCAGGCTCTGCTGGCGCAGGGCCGGGAGATTGGAGCCGCCGGCGATGTCGAACGACCCGCAGGCGGCCACAAGAAGCGCGAGCCCGGCCGCACATGCGAACCGGGCCGTTTTGCGCGCTCTGATGCGAATCGGCGTGTGAACCATCGGGGGATCTCGCCGCAGCTTCACGCCGATCGCAAGGCCGTTGCTACGGCTTCTCGACCGTGACCGGGTCGGAAGTCAGCCGGAACCGCGGCGTCTCGAGCACGAAGACGACGCTGTCGTCGGCGCTCGCCCAGGAGGGCAGAGTGACGGTCTCGCTCAGCGTTCCGTCGCTGTCGGTGGTCGCCGTCTGGATCACCTTGTACTCGGCCTCCGGCGGACCCGCGCCGATCTCGACCTCGGTCTGGCCAGGGAGGCCGGATGCGCTGATCGTGACCGTGCCGTCCGCGGCAACCGTTGCCGGATCGACGAGCATGTTGGGTCCGGCCGCCGCGGGCGCCTCGACGCCGGGCAGGCCGACCCGCGAACCGAAGCTCTGCAGGTCGCTCTTCAGCTCGGGATTCTCGTCCAGATAGTCCTGCACGGACTGGCCGGCGCGTTCCGCCGCACCCTGGATCTCCTCGCCGGCACGGTCGAGCGCGCCCCGGGCGCGATCCATCCAGCCGCCACCGCCGAGGGTCGCGGGCAGGTTCACGACGGTGCCGGGGGCGGCGTCCTCCGCCGTCAGGCCGGGGTTGGCATCGTTGATCTCGGCCATCGTCACGTCGCAGCGCGCGGCCAGGTCGGCGAGGGTCTCGCCGGTGCGCACGGTGGCTTCCGCGCCGCAGCTCGACTGGGCGCTGGCGGGAACCGCGAGCGGGACGAGGAGCAGCGCGGCGAGGCCGGTTGTCCTGAGGCTGGTCAGAGGCGTCATTGCGGGGGCTTCCTTCCTTTTCGTTGCAAGGGGAGCTTAGTCGATGTCGACGACCTACTTGTTACGGCGTCCGATGCGTTCGGGATCGACCTTTCCGATCCGGTTCGGGTCGTTCTCCACGTCGCCTTCGAACGTGTTGTCGCCTTCGATGTCTTCCGGATCCGCCTTGCCCATGTCGGCGCCCTTGGAGCGCCCGATGCCAGGATCCTGGTTCAGGTCCCGATCCGGAGGGGTCGGCCGTTTCGGATGCTTGGAGTGTCCGCTCATCTTTTCCTCGACCTTGAGGTTTCGGCGTTTTCGCGTGCCTTCGGAACGGCTTGCGGACGGTCCTGGTTCCGGAGCGCGCGGCAGAAATGCAACAGCTCCGCGATTCACCAAGCGTTCATCCTGTCTCTTAAGGAGGCCTTTAAGGCGAGACGCGAGGGTGGCCCCACGGCACGCACGCAGAACAAGACAGTGCGGCCCGTCAGGAGGCTCAGACATGACCATGCACATCGGCGCCCCGGCCCGGCCGGCCGCGCTCACCATCGATGACCTGAAGCCGGTCTATCTCGAAGCCGTGAAGCTCGTCGAACGGGTTCACCGCCGCTTCCTCGACGTCGTGAAGGACGAGTTCGACCGGCTCGGCCGCACCGACGTCTCCAACGTCCAGGCGGTGCTGATCTACTATATCGGCGACAGCGCGGTGACGGCGAGCGAACTCAAGACGCGCGGCTACTATCTCGGCTCGAACGTCTCCTACAACGTCAAGAAGCTGGTCGAGCAGGGGCTGGTCCGTCAGGAACGATCCGAGTCCGACAAGCGCACGGTACGGCTGACCCTGACCGACGAAGGGCAGGAGATCGCCGCCGTCGTCGAGGCTCTCTTCGATCGCCACGTGCGCACCATGACCGCCGTCAGCGCCATCGATCCCAACGACCTCCAGTCGATGACCCAGAACCTGCAGCGGCTCGACCGCTTCTGGCAGGATCAGATACTCTACCGGCTCTAATCCCCTACAATCTGACGGTTTTCGCCCGATTCGAGCGTTGCGGCCACGGCACGAAGGCCGAGGTCCGCGCCCTGTAGGCGGCGTAGTCGGGCCGCGCGTCGAGCAGATGGCGCTCGGTCAGGGGCGCCGAAACCGTCACCATGACCAGCGTCAGCAGGACCGGTCCGGCGAAGGCCCAGAGCGCGCCGGACACGCCGTAGGCGGCGATCGCCAGTCCGAACCAGAGGACGGCTTCACCGAAATAGTTCGGATGGCGGCTCCAGGCCCACAGGCCGGACGCCAGCGTGGTGCGGGCGATCTCCGAGTCTGCCCGATGGCGAGCGAGTTGCCGGTCCGCGATCCATTCGATGGCAAGACCGACGGCGAAGAGGCACAGACCGGCCACCACCAGGGCGGTTTCGGCCGCCTCGGCCGGAAAGAGCAGTGCGGCGTGGACGGGGGCGGCAATCAGCCATTGCAGCACGCCCTGCAGCAGGAAGACCGTGAACAGGCTGCGCCACCAGAAGGACGGTCCGACCGTCTCCCGCATCCGGCGATAGCGCGGATCCTCCCCGTGGCTTCTGTTGTCGCGCTGCGCCAGATGCAGCGTCAGACGGGCTGCCCACAGGACGACGGCGCCGGCGATGGCAAGGGCGGCGGGGCTGGCAGCGCCCGCCAGGGCAAGCTCCGCGAAAGCGATGACTGCGAAGCCTGAGCCCCAGTAATAGTCGACCACGCCGGCGTCTTCCTTGCCGACATGAATTCGCCACATCAACGTGAACATCAGCAGGGTAATCAAAAACGTGACGGCCAGTGCCAGGGGCTGCGAGGCGGCCATGTCATCTCCCGCGCGTTAGAAGAGCTGCGCTCGTCTGCTGAAGTTTTCACCCATTCGTGATGGCGTTTTGTGCCGGCAGCGACCTGGGCGGCTCGTTGTTTGTTAACCTCGTCCGTGGTACCTCTTCAGGTAGATATGGCCACGTTCGGCTGTTGCATTTGGAGTGTCTAAGATGACCCTACGCGCGGTATTCGCGGGTGGATCAGGAGCCTTCGCCGGCGCACGGCGTCTTGCCGTGGGCGCCGCCGTTCTCGTGGGCCTCATGGTCGCCGGGCCGGTGCAGGAGGCTGCGGCCCAGGGGTCGACCCCGCTGCAGGCGCTCCAGAACTACAAGGTGCGCGCCGAGTGGGCCGACAAGTTCGATGCGACGCTGCCCGCGGTGAACGCGGTGAAGTCGTCGTCGCCGACGCTCTCTCCGGAAACCGCCAGCTATATCGAGCAGGCGATCCAGCGCTACGGCCAGATCGTGGCCCAGGGCGGCTGGCCCCAGGTGCCGCCCGGTGAACCGACGCTTCGTCTCGGCGTCAAGAACGCCAAGGTCCAGGTCCTGCGGCAGCGCCTGATGATTTCCGGCGATCTGAGCCAGACGGCAGGGTCGGCGCAGACATTCGATTCGTACGTGGACGCGGCGGTGCGGCGCTTTCAGCTGCGCCACGGCCTGAACCCGGACGGCGTGGTGGATCAGGCGACCCTGAACGCGCTGAACGTTCCTGCCCAGGTGCGCCTGCGCCAGCTCGAGACCAATCTGGTCCGGGTGCGCTCCATGTCCGGCTATCTCGGCGACCGCTACGTGATGGTGAACATCCCGGCGGCCGAGATCGAGGCGGTCGAGGACGGCCGCGTGCGTTCGCGCCATACTGGCGTGGTCGGCAAGGTCGACCGTCCGTCGCCCGTGCTGTCGAGCAAGATCCACGAGATCAATTTCAATCCGTACTGGACCGTTCCGGTCTCCATCATCAAGAAGGACCTGATCCCCAAGATGAAGGAGGATCCGGAGTATCTGACCCGGAACAAGATCAAGATCTACCGGTGGGGCAACACCGACGAAGAGCTGATGCCGACCGAGATCGACTGGAACACCGACGAGGCCGCCCAGTACATGTTCCGGCAGGAGCCGGGTGAGGGGAACTCGCTCGGAACCGTGAAGATCAACTTCCACAACCAGCATCAGGTCTATCTGCACGACACGCCGGCGAAGAACCTGTTCGGTCAGGACTTCCGCTTCCATTCGTCCGGCTGCGTCCGTGTGCAGAACGTGCGCGAACTGATCACCTGGCTTCTGGAAGGCAACGACTGGACCCGGGCCCAGGTGGACGAGACGATTCGCTCCGGCGAACAGCTCGACGTGCCGGTGAAGACCCAGACCGCGATCTATTTCAGCTACATCACCGCCTGGGCGACGGCGGACGGCGTGGTCCATTTCCGCCAGGACATCTACGATCGCGACGGCGCCGAGGGCCTGGCTCTCCGCTAGGATTTGGAGCGGCCGGACCCTTCGAAACCGACGATCTTCGAAACGCCCGCGTCCGAACCGGCCGCGGGCGTTTTTCGTGCGTGCGACGCGGCCGCGCGGGACAGCGCCGGCTGTTGCAATGCGGGGCGGCGGCCACTATCGTCCGCCAACACCGCGCGGGTGTCGCAATCAAGATCGCTGCCTGCGCCGGCTGGGCTTACATTCGCTGCGCTGACGATCGCGCTGAGCCCGTCGTTTTCGTAGGAAAGGGCAGGTGTTCTCGCTTCGACCGGAAGCCCCGCGCTGTGTTCGCCGGGACATCGCCCACGTCCCCGATCCGAAAGACGGAAGACCATGACCATGCAGAGTTCCACGTCCGCTGCCTTCGAGCCGAAGGAAGAAGGATTTTTCACCAAGCCGCTCGCCGAGGTCGATCCCGATCTGTTCGGCGCGATCGAGCAGGAGCTCGGTCGCCAGCGCCACGAGATCGAGCTGATCGCCTCTGAGAACATCGTCTCGCGCGCGGTTCTGGAGGCGCAGGGCTCGGTCCTGACCAACAAGTACGCCGAAGGCTATCCGGGCCGGCGCTACTATGGCGGCTGCCAGTTCGTCGACATCGCCGAAAATCTCGCGATCGAGCGCCTGACGCGCCTGTTCGACTGCAGCTACGCCAACGTCCAGCCGAATTCCGGCAGCCAGGCCAATCAGGCGGTCATGCTGGCGCTCGCCAGCCCCGGCGACACCGTGCTGGGCATGAGCCTTGACGCCGGCGGCCATCTGACTCACGGCGCCAAGCCGAACCTCTCCGGCAAGTGGTTCAACGCGGTCCAGTACGGCGTCGGCCACAACTCCGGCCTGATCGACTACGATCAGGTCGAGAAGCTCGCCGACGAGCACAAGCCGAAGATCATCATCGCCGGCGGATCGGCCTATTCGCGCACCATCGATTTCGCGAAGTTCCGCGAGATCGCCGACAAGGTGGGCGCGTACTTCATGGTCGACATGGCCCACTTCGCCGGCCTGGTCGCCGGCGGTGTGATCCCGAGCCCGATCCCGCACGCCCACGTGGCGACGTCGACGACGCACAAGACGCTTCGCGGCCCGCGCGGCGGCATCGTCGTCACCAACGATGCCGACATCGCCAAGAAGATCAATTCGGCCGTGTTCCCGGGCCTGCAGGGTGGGCCGCTCATGCACGTGATCGCCGGCAAGGCGGTTGCCTTCGGCGAGGCGCTCAAGCCGTCCTTCAAGCTCTACGCCCGCCAGGTGGTCGACAACGCCAAGGCGCTCTCGGAGACGCTGAAGGGCAACGGGTTCGACATCGTGTCCGGCGGCACCGACACGCATCTGGCGCTCGTCGATCTGCGCCCGAAGGGGATCACCGGCAAGGCGGCGGAAGTCTCGCTCGGTCGCGCCGGCATCACCTGCAACAAGAACGGCGTGCCGGGCGACCCGGAGAAGCCGACGGTCACCTCCGGCATCCGTCTGGGAACGCCGGCGGCGACGTCGCGCGGTTTCGGCGTCTCGGAGTTCCAGGAAGTCGGTCAGATGATCACGGAAGTGGTCGACGGTCTCGCCCGCAACGGCGAAGACGGCAACGAGGCCGTGGAGAAGGAAGTCCTCGGCCGCGTCCGCACGCTGACCGACCGCTTCCCGATCTATCCGGGTCTCTAAGCCCCGATGCGGTGCCCGTATTGCGGTGGCGGCGACACGCAGGTGAAGGACTCCCGGTCGACGGAGGACGACACCGCCATTCGCCGCCGCCGGGTCTGCATCACCTGCGGCGGCCGCTTCACGACCTTCGAGCGGGTGCAGCTGCGCGAGCTGTCGGTGATCAAGCGATCCGGCCGGCGGGTGCCGTTCGACCGCGACAAGCTGATGCGATCGGTCCAGGTCGCCATGCGCAAGCGGCCGACGCCGCCGGAGCAGGTGGAGCAGATGGTCTCGGGCATCGTCCGCCAGTTGGAGAGTTCCGGCGAGGCCGAGGTCACGGCCGAAGACCTGGGCAACCTGGTCATGGAAGCGCTGAAGACCGTGGACGACGTCGCCTATGTGCGCTTCGCCTCGGTCTACAAGGACTTCCGCGAGGCGAAGGACTTCGAGGCCTTCATCGGCGAGCTCGCCCAGCCGGAAACGACGGATCCCCACGACGAATGACGGCCACGGTCTGAGATGGTGCGATTGAGCGCGGACGAACAGGCCGAGCTCGACCGGCGGTTCATGGCCGCCGCGCTGGCGCTCGGCCGGAGAAACGCCGGGCATACGTGGCCGAATCCGGCAGTGGGCACCGTCATCGTCCAGCAGGGCGCCTCAGGCCCGCGCGTCGTTGCCCATGGCTGGACCGACATCGGCGGCCGGCCCCATGCGGAAGTGCGTGCGCTCGCGGACGCCGGCGAGGATGCGAAGGGCGCCACCTGCTACGTGACCCTGGAGCCCTGCGCCCACTATGGCCGGACGGGACCCTGCTCCTCCGCTCTGGTGGCCGCCGGCGTGGGCCGTGTCGTGAGCGCGCTGGACGATCCGAACCCGCTGGTCTTCGGGCGCGGCCTCAAGCGGATCGCCGCGGCCGGCATCGAGGTGACGTCCGGCGTCGGCTCCGCTCAGGCCCGCCGAGACCATGCCGGCCACATCCGCAAGATGACCGACAACCGGCCGCACATCCGTCTCAAGCTCGCGATTTCGCGTGACGGCATGATCGGGCGGCGCGGCGAGGGGCAGGTGCGCATCTCTGGTCCCGACGCCTGGACGCGGACGCACCTCCTGCGCGCGGAGACCGACGCCGTCATGATCGGCATCGGCACCGCCCTTGCCGACGATCCCGAGCTCACCTGCCGTCTTCCCGGGCTGGCGGCGCGTTCCCCGGTCCGGGTGGTGTTGGATCCCTCTGCGAAACTGCCGCTCGAGAGCCGGCTCGTCGCCACGGCCGATCTCGCGCCGCTGTGGGTGGTGGTGGCCCCGGATGCGCCCCGGGAAAAGATCGCAGCACTCCGCGACAGCGGTGCCTCGGTGCTCACCCGCCTGATCCGGCCCGGCGGCCGGCTCGACCTGCTGGACGTGGTGCGCGGACTGGGCGACTGGGGGCTGACCACGCTGCTGGTGGAAGGCGGCGCCCGCATCGCGCGCGGCCTGCTCGAGGCGGACCTGATCGACGAGGCGATTTTCTATCGGGCGCCGATGGAGGTCGGGAAGAACGGTGTGCCGGCGTTCGACGGGCTCGACATGGAGACCGTCGTCGACCCGTCCCGGTTCGAACTGCTGCATGAGGCTCTGGTGGGCGCCGACCAGATGACCCATTTCTGGCGCACGGAATAGGCTGGCCGCGGGCCCCGACGGCCGCGCAGCGAGAGACGAGGTGTTCATGTTCACCGGTATCATCACCGACGTGGGGCGCGTCGTGGACGTCGTGCCGGCGGAAGCCGGAATCCGGGCGCGGATCGCCAGCCGGTATCTTGCAGAGCGGATCGCCATCGGTGCGTCGATCGCCTGTTCCGGCGTCTGCCTGACCGTCGTGGAACGGGAGGCGACGGACGAGGGCGGGTCGGTCTTCTCCGTCGACATCTCGCCGGAGACGCTCGACCGCTCGACCCTGGGTGCATGGCGGGCCGGCAGCCCGGTCAACCTGGAGCGGGCGCTCGCGATCGGCGACGAGCTGGGCGGCCACATCGTCACCGGCCACATCGACGGTTTCGCCGACCTGATCGAGCGCCGGGACGAGGGCGAGATGGCGCGGTTCGTCTTCCGGGTGCCGGATCCGCTGAAGCGGTTCATCGCGGAAAAGGGGTCGGTGGCGCTCGACGGCACGTCGCTGACGGTCAACAGCGTCTCCGACGCGGAGTTTTCCGTGATGCTGATCCCGCACACGCTGACGGTCACCACCTGGGGCGCGGCGCGGCCCGGAGACCGGGTCAACCTCGAAGTCGACATGATGGCGCGCTACGTGGCCAGATTGCAGGAAACGATGGCTGTCCCGTCCGCGCAGGGCTGATCCGCGGGCGGACCACTGGACAAGGGCGGATGCCCATGGTTGGTCTCTGCGCTTCATGCATTCGTACCGAGCGACCTCGGCGGCACCGCAACGGGAGCCCGAGGGTCACGGCTGAAAGATTTCTGGAACGATGAAACAGACGGCTCCCCATGCCTTGGTGATCGAGGCCCGCTTCTACGGCGATCTGGCCGACGCGCTCTTCGAGGGCGTGCGGCGGGTGTTCGATGCCCGTGGCGTCACCTACGAGCGCATTGCGGTTCCCGGGGTGCTCGAGATCCCGGCCGCGCTGTCGATGGCCCTGACCGCCTCCGACGACGGCCGCGCCGAGTTCGATCTCGTGGTGCTGAACGGCTGCGTGATCCGCGGCGAGACCGGCCACTACGACATCGTCGCCGGCGAATCGAACCGCGCGATCATGGATCTCGTGGTGGAGACCGGCGTGCCGCTCGGCAATGCGATCCTGACCGTGGAGAACGGCGAGCAGGCCTGGGACCGGGCCGATCCGGAGCGCCGCAACAAGGGCGGGCACGCCGCCGAAGCGGCCCTTGCCATGTACGAACTCGCAGCACGTTTTGCCGGCTAGACCATGGGCGCGAACGATACCCAGCCGAAGGACCGTCCAGCCAACCAGCGCGGCGTTGCGCGGCTGGCGGCGGCCCAGGCGCTCTACCAGCTGGAACTGACCCGCGCCCCGGTCAACGACGTGATCGCGGAGTTCGAGCTCTTCCGTCTGAAGCAGGAGATCGAGGGCGCGAACTGGCGCGACATCGATTTCGCCTGGTTCAAGGAACTTGTCTCGGGCGTGGTGGAGAACCAGCGCGAGATCGATCCGAAGGTGAACGAGGCGCTGGCAGCCGAGTGGCCGCTCAAGAGGGTCGACGCGACCCTGCGGGCAATCCTGCGGTCCGGCGTCTATGAACTGCTGAAGCGCAAGGACGTGCCGGCGCGGGTCGCGATCTCCGAATATGTCGAGGTCGCCAAGGCGTTCTTCGACGACGACGAGCCGCGCATCGTCAACGGCGTGCTGGACCGGATCGGACGCGATCTGCGCTCGGGCGAACTGGCGGGCCGGCAGCGGCCGGTCGTGGAATGAGCGAGGCCGGGGGCCCGTTCGACCCGCGCGCGAACGCGCCGTCAGAGACGGGTGGCGGCCCCGCGACGGCAACATCGCGCCCCGGGGAGTTCGAGATCATCGAGCGCTATCTGGCGCCGCTCGCCTCCGATCCGGGTGCGGCAGGTCTTTCAGACGATGCGGCCGTGATCACCGCCGAGCCCGGTACCGACCTGGTCGTCACCAAGGATGCGCTCGCCGCCGACGTCCACTTTTTCGCCGACGATCCGCCGGGTTCCATCGCATCGAAGGTGCTGCGGGCGAACCTCTCCGATCTGGCAGCCAAGGGCGCCACGCCGGCCGGCTATCTGATGGCGCTGGCGCTTCCCTCCGACTGGACCGCCGACTGGCTGGAGGCCTTTGTCGCCGGACTGGCCGACGACCAGGACCGCTACGGGATCACGCTTCTGGGCGGGGATACGCTGAAGGCGTCCGGCGGGCTGACGATCTCCATCACGGCGTTCGGACGACTGCCGGCAGGGTCGATCGTGCGCCGCTCCGGGGCAAAGCCCGGCGACCGGGTGTTCGTGACCGGGACCATCGGCGATGCGGCACTGGGTCTCGCGCTGCGGTTCGAGCCGGGAAAGGCGTCCGCCTGGGGCCTCGACGACGCGATGGCCGCTCATCTCGCCGACCGTTATCTTTGGCCGCAGCCGCGCACGACGGCCGCCGCGGCGGTGCGCCGCTTCGCCTCCGCCGCCCTGGACGTGTCCGACGGGCTGATCGGCGATCTCGCCCACATGGCGTCGTCCTCCGGCGTGGCCGCCCGGATCGGCGCGGCCGACGTTCCCTTGTCTCCTGCCGTTGCCCAGGCGAGCCGCATCGATCCGGCGGCGTTCGAGATGGCGCTCACCGGCGGCGACGACTTCGAGATCCTGGCGAGCGTTCCGGAACAGTCCTGCGACGGCTTTCGGGATGCGTTGACCGCGATCGGGGTGCCTGTCACCGAGATCGGATCGATTGAAGCGGGTGAAGGGATTGTCGTCGTCGGTCGGGACGGCCAGCCGATGACCCTGGCGGGAACATCCTTTAGTCATTTCTAATATAAATACGTGCCCGGCTTGCCCGCGCGCGGCTGCAGGCGCATGGTGCGCCCGCCCACCAAGTTCAGACCGCGTTCAAGCGGCGATGCCGGATTTGCCATGACCAGCCCGACTGCCGAAGCCCATTTCGTCGACGACCGTCTGGCGCGCCGAAACGCGTTCCTGCTTGCCGCCGCCCAGGCACTGGGCGGGGCGATCACGTCGATCACCATCGCGACCGGCGGGCTGACGGGCTTCTATCTGCTCGGGCCGGACAAGTCGCTCGCCACGCTGCCGGTGACGACGATGGTTCTGGGAACGGCCTGCGGCACGGTTCCGGCGGCCCTCCTGATGCGGCGGATCGGTCGGCGCCCGGGCTTCATGATCGGATCCCTGGTTGGTGCTGCGGGGGGGATCGCGGCATGTCTGGCGATTCTCTACGGGTCCTTCCTGCTGTTCGCTCTGGCGACCTGGTTCACCGGCCTGTCGACGGCGTTCGTGCAGCAGTACCGCTTCGCGGCCACCGATACGGCGAGCGCAGTGTTCCGGCCGAAGGCGATTTCGTGGGTGCTGGCCGGCGGCATCCTGGCGGGCGTCATCGGCCCGCAGACGGTGATCTGGACGCGCGACCTGTTCTCGCCGATCCAGTTCGCCGGCGCCTTTCTGGCCCAGGCCGGGCTGTGCCTGATCGCCATGACGATCCTGGCCTTCGTGTCGATCCCCAAGCCGAAGATCTCGGATGACCGCACGAAAGGGCGGCCGCTCACTCAGATCCTGTCGGAAACGCGGATTGCGATCGCGGTTCTGTGCGGCGTCGTCTCTTATGCGCTGATGAGCCTGGTGATGACCGCGGCGCCGCTGGCGATGGTCCAGTGCGGGCTGTCGGCCGACAATGCGGCGCTCGGCATCCAGTGGCACGTGATCGCCATGTTCGCGCCGAGCTTCTTCACCGGCAATCTGATCGCCCGGTTCGGCCGCGAGACCATCACCGCGATCGGACTGGCGTTGCTTGCGACTTCCGGCATCGTGGCGCTCACGGGCCTCACGCTCGGCCACTTCTGGCTTGCGCTCATCCTGCTCGGTCTCGGATGGAACTTCGGCTTCATCGGCGCCACGGCAATGCTCACCGATGCGCATCGGCCCGAGGAACGGGCCCGCGTCCAGGCGGCCAACGATCTGTGCGTGTTCGGGTTCGTCGCGATCGCGTCGTTCTCCTCCGGCAAGATCCTGAACGTCGCCGGCTGGGGGATGGTGAACTGGGCGCTGTTTCCGGTCATTGCGCTGGCGCTTGCGGCGCTGTCCTGGCTCGTGCTGACCGGCCGTCACCGGACCGCTTAGACCGTCAGCGGTCCGACCCGTCCGGTCAGGTCGCGCCGGGCGCCCAATCGGGACGATTTCCCGACTTCTTTTTTCCAGGTTGAGCGGCCCAAGCGAAGGCCGGAAAAGCGGCCCGCAATCGCGGCGTTATTTTTGCGTCAGAGGAACGGCCAGCTGCGGTTTCTTGACCTGCCGGATGCATTGCGCCGGCGCCCCGGAGATCCTCCCGGCCTGCAACCCTGATTGGCGAAGCCCCGTCGGCACACTTGACGGCCCCCACCCCGGTCGGCACCAATGATGCCACTTCTGCCGGTATCGGGCCGGCCAATACACATAAAAATTACGGCGCCAACGGCTGAAAAAGCCGAGTCTGTCGAGGGAGGAATGGGAATGGTTGGAGTGTTGATTGTGGTCTTGTGCGGACTGTTGTCCGTACTCTACGGCGTCTGGGCCATCCGGTCCGTGATGTCGGCCAATGCCGGCTCGGAGCGGATGCAGGAGATCGCCGGAGCGATCCAGGAAGGCGCGCAGGCCTATCTGTCGCGCCAGTACACCACAATCGCCATCGTTGGCGTCGTCATCTTCATCATCGTCGCGCTTCTGCTCGGGATCGCCGTCGCCATCGGATTTGCGATCGGCGCGATCCTCTCCGCCGCCGCGGGCTTCATCGGGATGCTCGTCTCGGTGCGGGCCAACGTCCGCGTGGCCCAGGCCTCCAGCCAGAGCCTGGCGGCGGGCCTCGACATCGCCTTCAAGTCGGGGGCCGTCACGGGCATGCTGGTGGCCGGCCTCGCGCTCATGGGCGTCGCGGTCTACTACCTGATCCTGACCAGCTTCCTGGGCTATGCGCCGGGTGACCGGCTCGTGGTGGACGCGCTTGTCGCGCTCGGCTTCGGCGCGTCGCTGATCTCCATCTTCGCCCGTCTGGGCGGCGGTATCTTCACCAAGGGCGCGGACGTCGGCGGCGATCTCGTCGGCAAGGTCGAGGCGGGCATTCCCGAGGACGACCCGCGCAACCCGGCGACCATCGCCGACAACGTGGGCGACAATGTCGGCGACTGCGCCGGCATGGCGGCCGACCTGTTCGAGACCTACGCGGTCACGGTCGTCGCAACCATGGTGCTGGCTGCGATCTTCTTCGCCGGCACCGATCTCCTGACGGCGGCGTTGCTCTATCCGCTGGCGATCGGCGGATCGTGCGTGGTCACCTCGATCATCGGCACGTTCTTCGTCCGGCTCGGCGCGAACCAGTCCATCATGGGGGCGCTCTACAAGGGCTTCATCGCCACGGCCGTTTTGTCGCTGATCGTGCTGTTGCCGGTGACGGCGATCGTCTTCGGCGGCCTGACGGGAACGGTCGACCTCAGCGACGGCACCACGATCAGCCCGCTCGCGCTCTATTTCTGCGGCGTGACGGGGCTCGCGGTCACCGGGCTCATCGTCTGGATCACCGAGTACTACACCGGGACCGGCTTCCGGCCGGTGCGCTCGATCGCCGACGCCTCCCAGACCGGACACGGCACCAACGTGATCCAGGGGCTCGCGATCTCCCTGGAAGCCACCGCGCTGCCGGCCATCGTGATCATCGCCGGCATCATCGTGACCTACTCGCTGGCCGGCCTGTTCGGGATCGCCATCGCGGTGACGACGATGCTGGCGCTGGCGGGCATGGTCGTCGCCCTCGACGCCTTCGGTCCGGTCACCGACAACGCCGGCGGCATCGCTGAGATGGCGGATCTGCCCTCGGAGGTGCGCAACACCACCGACGCGCTCGACGCGGTGGGCAACACGACCAAGGCCGTCACCAAGGGTTACGCCATCGGCTCGGCGGGTCTGGGTGCGCTGGTCCTGTTCGCCGCCTACAACCAGGACCTTCGCTACTTCATCGCGAACTCGGAGGAGTATCCCTACTTCGCGGACATCGGGGCAGGGGCGCTCGACTTCTCGCTGGCCAATCCGTACGTGGTCGTCGGTCTCTTCTTCGGCGGCCTGCTGCCCTATCTCTTCGGCGGCATCGCGATGACGGCGGTCGGGCGCGCGGCGAGCGCGGTCGTCCAGGAGGTCCGCCGCCAGTTCAAGGAAAAGCCCGGCATCATGGAGGGCAAGGAGCGGCCGGACTACGGGCGCGCCGTCGACATGCTCACGAAGGCGGCGATCAAGGAGATGATCGTTCCCTCGTTGCTGCCCGTGCTGTCGCCGATCTTCGTCTATTTCGTGGTCTATGCGATCGCCGGAAAGGCCGATGCGTTCGCGGCCGTCGGGGCCATGCTTCTGGGCGTGATCGTCACCGGTCTGTTCGTCGCGATCTCGATGACCGCAGGCGGCGGCGCCTGGGACAACGCCAAGAAGTACATCGAGGACGGCCACTATGGCGGCAAGGGCTCGGAGGCCCACAAGGCGGCGGTGACCGGCGATACGGTCGGTGATCCCTACAAGGACACGGCCGGTCCGGCCGTGAACCCGATGATCAAGATCACCAATATCGTGGCCCTGCTGCTTCTGGCGGTGCTCGCCCACTGACGGCAGGTAGACATCGCGAGCCGATCCGACAGGACCGGCCGCAAAGGGCCGGCCGCAACGAAAAGGCGCCCGTCTCCGGCTGGAGGCGGGCGCCTTCTTATCCGTCCGGCAGGCCGAGAAATCCGGTCGCGGACCCCGGCAGCGGCCACAAATCAGAGCACCGGGCGCGTCACGCCCTTGAGAACCTGGGACACGAACCCGAGATCTTCACCGGTGGTCGGCGTCTTGCGGGCCTGATAGTCGAACACCTGCCCATCCTTGAGGCCGTATTCCGCAATGTCGCGGACGCGGCCTTCGGAATCGAAATAGACCGCGACGATCCGCCGGTCCGTCGTCCGGGCGTTCAGGAAGCGAACCGGTTGCTGCTCGGTCTGGGATATGTAGTAGAAGACCTCGTTGCTGGTCACACCGACAGTCGAGGGCGTACCCAAAGCGAGTTCGACCTGCTCCCGGCTTGCCCCAACGGGCGCCTGCTGCATCTGCTCTTCGGTGATCCGCTGGCCGTGAACGAACGTCTCGGACGTGCAGGCGCTGAGACCGACCACGAGCACCAGGGCAGCGAGGCCCGCGCGGGTGATCGGAAGGCGGGACCGGGTGTCCTGCGCGGACGAAACCAGATTGGCCCTGCGGGGCGTTGTTGTAGGCGTGAGGCGTGACCCAGACATGATTCTCGGTTTTTTCAATCGTCGTAAGGGTGAGAAGGCTGCGCCGCTTTATGCCTCGATCGTGGCACAGGCACGGCAGCCGGTGTTTTATCGCGATTGGTCCGTCGCCGATACCGTCGAAGGACGTTTCGAGATGGTGGTACTTCATCTTGTGCTCGTCACCGAGCGGTTGCGGGCCGAGGACGGCACAATCGCGCCCTCCGCCCAGGCGCTGTTCGACTTCTTTCTCCTCGACATG
Source organism: Amorphus orientalis (assembly GCF_030814015.1). Lineage (NCBI taxonomy): Bacteria > Pseudomonadati > Pseudomonadota > Alphaproteobacteria > Hyphomicrobiales > Amorphaceae > Amorphus > Amorphus orientalis. The sequence continues at coordinate 1,010,493 of NZ_JAUSUL010000002.1, read as the reverse complement.
GACCGCAGCCTGCGGGAGATGGGGGTCGGCGATCTCTCGGTCGGCAAGCGCATGAAGAAGATCGGCCAGCAGGTCTACGGCCGGTTCGATGCATTTCGGCCGGGGCTGGCGGCCGGCGATGAGGCGAGCCTTTCGACCGCCATCGACCGCAACGTCTTTGCCGACGGATCCGAGCCGGAAGCGGCCGGCTGGCTCGCCACCTACGCCGTCGAGACGGTCAGCCGTTTGGCATCGCAGCCAACATCCGATATCGAGTCAGGACGTATCGATTGGCCCGAACCCTCTCAAACCCTGCGGAGATCCCCCGCATGACAGAGACCTTTGCGCTCAGCCGACCGATTTCCGTGACCGACGTCGCGCCCGATGGCCAGACCGTCGCCTTCGAGGCGGATGCGGAGGAACGGGAGGCACTCGCGGCCGCGTTCAATCTGTCCAGCATCGAATCACTCGCCGCGGACTTCGAGGTGAAGCCGTGGCGGGGCGACGGTCTGTCGGTCGCCGGAACGGTCACGGCGGTCGTGGTCCAGCCCTGCGTGGTGTCGCTGGCGCCGGTCCGCCAGACGATCTCCGAGGAGCTTTATCTCCGCTTCATGCCGGAAACGAAGGTCCGCAAGGGCAACGGCGAGATCGACATCGATCCGGGCGGCGAGGATCCGCCGGAGCTCTTCGACGGCGAATCGCTCGATCTCGGAGCCATCGCCGCCGAGCATGTCGCGCTCGGCATCGATCCCTATCCCAGGGTTCCCGGCGCCCAGTTCGATCCGGTCGAAGAGGGGGACGAGGAGGAGGACGAGGAGCCTTCGCCGTTCGCCGTGCTGGAGCGGCTCAAGCGCGGCGGGGGGCAATGAAGGCCCCGTTTCCCGCAGCCAGATTGTGGTTGTGCGTTGAGACGAAACGAGTATTGTCCTGCGGCCACTCGGTACGGCAACACTCAATCGCCGCGTCGTTTCGCCGGTCCCTCGGTCTCGGTTCGGGTCACGCTGGCGAGCGCAAGAATGGGCGCCTGTCCGTCCAGCCAGAAACGAGGAGCGCGGTGATGTCGGCCCTTTTCAGTCATGCGCCTGCACGATGGTCGGATCCCTCTGACGATGTCTCGAGGGGGTCCACGGTCCGGTGCAGGCCCGCTCACAATTAGGCCGGTTTCCGTATGGCGAAGACCGTCACGCTCTCGCTCGATGCCATGGGCGGCGATGGGGGACCCGAGGTGGTCATCCCCGGCGCCGAGATCGGCCTCGAGCGCTATCCCGACATCCGCTACGAGATCTTCGGCGACGAAGCCCGCGTCGCGCCGATCCTGGACAAGTGCCCCCGGGTGAAGGAGGCAAGCCGTCTGCATCATTGCGAGGTCGCGGTGCAGATGGACGACAAGCCGAGCCAGGCACTTCGCCAGGGACGCTGGAAGTCCAGCATGTGGCGCGCGCTGGAGGCCGGCAAGGACGGAACCGCCGGCGCCGTCGTCTCGGCGGGCAACACCGGCGCCCTGATGGCGATGGCCAAGTTCTGCCTCAGGACGATGCCGGGCGTGGAGCGTCCCGCCATCGCGGCGATCTGGCCGACGATCCGCGGGGAATCGATCGTCCTGGACGTGGGCGCGACCATCGGTGCGGAAGCGGAGCAGCTGACCGGCTACGCCATCCTGGGCGGCGCCATGGCCCGCGCCGTGTTCGGGATCGAGCGGCCGACCGTCGGTCTCCTGAACGTCGGCGTGGAAGAGGTGAAGGGGCTCGAGGAGATCAAGGCGGCGGGCCGGATGCTGCGCGCGGCAGACCTGGAGTCCATCGATTATTTCGGCTTCATCGAGGGCAACGATCTCGGCCGCGGCACCGTGGACGTGGCGGTCACCGAAGGGTTTTCCGGCAACATCGCCCTGAAGACGGCGGAAGGAACCGCCCGGCAGATTTCGGAGTATCTCCGCGCTGCCATGAGCCGGACACTGCAGGCCCAGCTGGGCTATCTTCTCGCCAAGCCGGCCTTCGACCGGCTGAAGGAGAAGATGGATCCGCGCAAGGTCAACGGCGGCGTCTTTCTCGGGTTGAACGGCCTTGTCATCAAGAGCCACGGCGGCACCGACGCGGAGGGCTTCGCCGCCGCCGTCGAGCTTGCATACGACATGGTGCGCAACGATCTGATGAGCAGGATCGCGTCGGATCTGGAGGCCTACCAGGCCTCCGGCGCGGCAGAACGAGCGGATGAGGGAAAGGAGGCGGCTAAGTGAGCGTAACCCGCGCAGTTGTTCTTGGGTGCGGGAGTGCGCTTCCCGATCGTGTCCTGACCAACGCCGATCTCGCCGAAATGGTCGACACGTCCGACGAGTGGATCCTTCAGAGAACCGGAATTCGCGAACGACGGATCGCAGCGCCCGGCCAGACCACGGCCGATCTGGGCCTCAAGGCCGCGCAGCGCGCGATCGCCGATGCCGGCATCGACGTGGGGACGATCGATCTGATCGTGCTGGCGACGGCCACTCCGGACAACACCTTTCCCGCGACGGCCGTCACCATCCAGGAACGGCTCGGCCTGACCAGCGGCGTGGCGTTCGATCTCCAGGCGGTCTGTTCGGGTTTCGTGTTCGCGACCACCACGGCCGATGCCTACCTGAAGAACGGTCTGGCCAAGCGCGCCCTGGTGATCGGCGCGGAGACTTTCTCCCGCATCCTCGACTGGGAGGATCGGACGACGTGCGTCCTGTTCGGGGACGGCGCCGGTGCCATGATCCTGGAAGCCCAGACCGGGGAGGGCACCGTCGACGATCGCGGCGTGCTCGCCACCAAACTGCGCTCTGACGGACGCCACAAGGAAAAGCTGTTCGTGGACGGGGGGCCGTCGTCGACCCAGACGGTCGGGCACCTTCGCATGCAGGGCCGCGAGGTCTTCAAGTACGCCGTCGCCATGATCACCGACGTGATCGAAGCCGTCTTCGACCAGGCGCAGGTGTCGGCCGACGACATCGACTGGTTCATTCCCCACCAGGCCAACAAGCGCATCATCGACGCGTCAGCCCGCAAGCTGGGCATCGCGGAAGAGAAGGTCGTGTCGACGGTGGATCGGCACGGCAACACGTCGGCCGCGTCGATCCCGCTGGCGCTCGACGTGGCGGTGAAGGACGGGCGCGTGAAGCGCGGCGATCTGGTTCTGCTGGAGGCAATGGGCGGCGGCTTCACCTGGGGCGCCACCCTGTTGCGCTGGTAGCCTAAGAATAATCGCTGCAAACCGGGTTTATATCCCGATCCCATGGACTTGCGCATTGACCCGGCGGTCGCGGCGCAATAGCGTTGGTATGGTCTGTCGGCGACCGGTTCGGATGCCGACCATCCAGATCGGTGAGGAGGCTCATGACGGGACGGACCGTGACCCGGGCGGACCTGTGTGAGGCTGTCTACCAGAAGGTCGGTCTCTCCCGAACGGAGTCGGCGGAACTGGTGGAGATGGTCCTCAAGGAGGTCGCCCAGACGCTTGTCGACGGCGAGACCGTCAAGCTGTCTTCCTTCGGTACGTTCGCCGTTCGTGACAAGGGCGAGCGAATCGGGCGCAATCCGAAGACGGGTGAGGAAGTGCCGATCGCGCCGCGGCGTGTCCTCGTCTTCAAGCCGTCCAATGTCTTGAAGAAGAAGATCAACGATGCACTCTCTCCGGAGGCCGGACCCGGCGACTAAGCTGAGCGGGGGGCGCTGATGGCTCAGTCCTCGACCCCGTCAGGCGACAACAAGGGGCCCGAAGCCTACCGGACGATCAGCGAAGTCGCAGCCGAACTGGAGCTGCCCCAGCACGTCCTGCGCTTCTGGGAAACCCGGTTCGGCCAGGTCAAGCCGATGAAGCGCGCCGGCGGCCGCCGGTTCTATCGTCCCCAGGACATCGAGCTGCTTCGCGGTATCCGCCATCTCCTCTATAGCGAAGGACTGACGATCCGCGGCGTCCAGAAGGTGCTGCGCGAGCAGGGGCCCCGCCACGTGGCTGCGATCGGACGCGGCGACAGCGACGTCTTCGGCGAGCCGGAAGCGCCGCCGCCGCGGCTCAAGCCCGCGCGCCATCACGAGGACGACGCGGCGATGGACGCGCAGGCGTTCTTTCCGTTTCCAGACGACCCGCACGACGCCCAGACGGGCCGCGAGGACTATGCGTCCCGCGCTCCGTCCCTGAAGCCCGCCGAGGAGGACTTCGAGGCGGCAGTGCGGCGCAAGCCGGCGAACCGCCGCCGACCTGCGCCCGCCGAGGACGACGAGGCCGACGCCTATGAGCCGAAGCCCTCGCCTCGGGTCTCCGCGCCCGGCCGGGGGCCATCCCGAGAGGCGCCGGACTGGCCCGAGACTGAGGAAGAGGCAGAGCCGCCGGCATTCGAGGGGGACGATCCGCTGCCGCCGGGGATCCTTCCGGAGGACGAACTGCCCAGCCACGAAGGCGAGGGACACTCGGGTGGCTTCCGCCTGTTCGATCGGCTGAAACGGGAGCCGTCGGCAAAGGCGGGCGATGCCAGCCTGTCGCGAGAGGACGTGCGCGACCTCCAGGCGGCCCTGTTCGAGCTTCTGGAGTGCAAGCGGCTCCTCGACCGCACCCGGTAGAGGCCGGGTCGTCCGGCGTCACAGATAGGGGCGCCGACCGGACGGAGCGGGTCTGTGGCCGAACCGGGCCGCGACCAGACGGCGCTGCCATTCGATGACCAGGACGGACAGGAGCAGCAGCACCAGTCCGGTCGGGGCCGACGGAAAGAACAGCGAACTTTCCAGAAGGTTCATCATCAGGATGCCGAGGATGGCGGTGGCGACCGTGTAGACGGGCGCGCTCGCCCTCGGGGTGCGCGGCGTCAGCGCAAACAGGCGCGCCAGCGACAGCGTGAGATCGGCGAGATAGATCAGGATGAGCGCGGCGCCGATCGCGCCCATCTGGACGACGATATCGAGATATCCGTTGTGGGACTGGTTGTAGCGGATCGTGAGCTCGTAGAGCCCCGACCACCAGCCGCGCTTGTCCAGAAGCGGGTGGGCTTCCGGCGGCACCGACCAGTGGGCGCCGAACCCGCGGCCGAGCAGCGGACTTTCGGAGATGTAGTCGATGGCCGCAGACCACAGATCGGTTCGCCCGGTGAAGGTGGCGTCTCCAGTTGCGAGCCCGATCCACTGGGTGAACGACCAGCCGAAGATCCCGCTGACCATGAGAACCAGTCCGCCCAGAGCGGCGATCGCGGCAAAGACGAGGGCGCCGGAATGCCGGCCCGCGCGCATCATCACCAGCGCCGGCAGGACCGCCACCACGATCACGAAGAAGAAGCCGATCGCGTTCTTCGACTGGGTGAGGAGAAGGAAGCCGACCCCGGCGATCGCCAGGGCCACGGCTGCCGCGCGCATCGGACCACGCGCCCAGGCGGCATAGCCGGCAAGCAGAACGATGCCGACGAGGGCCACCGCGCCGGCGATGTTCTTGTGCAGATGAATACCGGACAGACCGAGCTCGGTGAACGCGCGGCCGGGAAACAGGATCGTGTAGACGATGTTCAGGACAAGGATCGCGGCGAATGCGGCGGTCAGCGTCTTGAGGAACGTCTCGGCCGGAAGCCAGATCACGGCGGCGATCGCGATCACGAAATAGATCTCGTAGACCAGCGAGCGGCGGATCGTGAGGGCAGGGAACTGTGACCAGAGCGTCGACAGCGTCATCCACGCGAGAACCAGGACAATCGGCCAGCAGCGCAGGATCGTGCGCAGGGCGGCGCGCGGCTTCGCCACGCACAGGACCAGCGCGCCGGCCAGCAGCCCGAGCAGGATGATCTGACGCTTGGTGTCGCCCTCGGCCGCCGTGCCGGAACGGCTAAGTGCCGGCGCGAACAGGTCGAGGCCCACCAGCTCGTTCGCGATCAGCAGAAACAGCAGCGCGGCCGCGCATCCCCGCAGAAACACATCGAGTCGGGCCGACGCGGCCTGGTGGCGTCGCTCGGGTCGCAGGGCGGGTCTTGGCCCGGGCCGGGGCGCCAGCCTGCGCGGTCGGCCAATTGCAGTCCGGTTGGAGATGAACGGGGATCTGGCTGTCACCGGCAGGGTCCGCAGCTTCAGGGCGCGTCGAGGGCGTCCACGACACTAGAGCGCTTCGGCTCTCGATGAAATTGCAGACCGGCGACCGGCAAACGCCAAAGCCTATTTCCGGGGGGACCGGAATGGAAATGGGGGAGAGTGGTCGGAGCGGCGGGACTCGAACCCACGACCTCCTGCGCCCCATGCAGGCGCGCTACCAGGCTGCGCTACGCTCCGACAGTGTCCCGGTAGGTATCTGTTTGGGGGCGCGGGTTCAAGCGACAAACGGAAGATTGGTCACCGAACGTGCGGATCGGCCGGTCGGTCGGGTTTGCCGGGCCGCATTAACGGGAGTCTTACGCTTTTGCTCCACAGTCGATGACTGGAGGGAGACAAGCGACATGCGTAGCCGTCCGTCATCAGCACTCGATCAATCCACCGATTCGCCGGGAGCTTCCGCGCGCCGCCAGATGCCGCGCCTCTGGGCGCTGTGCATGAGCGGTCTCGGCGTCGCATTGCTCTTCAGCGTCATCGCCGCCTTCGCTGCTCCGGCCGAGCATCGCGCCGAGGTCGGTCTCTGGCTCGGTCCCGACGTGCGCAAGGGGCTGGATGCCGGGGCGATCGCGCCGCTCGTCCAGTCGGAAATCCTTCAGCGCGCGGCGCTGGCGACGCTCGCCCGCCGGCACAGCCTCGACCGTCTTCACGCTGCCTTGCCGGCGCCCGGTCCGATCGATCCGGTGGCCCGGCTCGGCAGCCTGTTCATCTCGCCGGCGCTCTCGTCGGACGAGCGTCTTGTCGACGGTCTTTCGCGGCGGCTGTCCGTTGCCGCGACCGGCGACCGCCGTCTGGTGATCACCGTCGTGGCCCGGGATCCGACGATCGCCGCGGATGCCGCCGGCGCGTTTGCCGGCGACCTGTCCTCGCGTCTGGAAGGGCTGACCGGTGCCGGCCTGTCGATCCGGCAGACGGCGCATAGCGTCGAGCAGGTCAGCCGCTTCGACGATCTCACCCTGTGTCTGGCGGGCCTCTTCGCCGGTACGGCAGTCGGTGCTGCTTTCGCCGGCAGGCGCGCGCCGCGACCGCTTCCGGCCGGATCGCCTTCCATGCCCGTCACCGCATCGCTTCCCGCGAAGGGGACGTCCTGGGTGGTCGCGCGGCGCAGCCCGGCCGCCTCCGCGTTTCCGCTCTATCCCGGGGAAGACAAGCGCAGCCGTGCGTTGGCGAACGCCGTCTGGACGGCGCTTGAAAATCGTGAAGAAGCGTCTCAGCGTCTCGTCCTGACGGGCGCCAAGGCCGGCCGCCGCCAGCTTGCCAGCGAACTGGCCGGAATGGTGGCGCGGAACGGGGGGCGCGCTCTGGTCATCGATCTGGCCGACGACCTTGCCGGAGCCCAGGATACCGTACGGGCGGGGTTCCGCGATCTCGCCGCCGGCCTCGTCCAGTGCGACGCGGTCATCGTGCGCGAGGCATCGTCAGGCGTCCATTTCATGGGACGGGGCTTCAGCCGGGAGGCCGGCACGGAAGAGACGGTGCCGGACGTCTTGGCGGCGCTGGAATCGACCTACGATCTGGTGATCGTGATCAGCGACGAGCAGACAGATGCCGATCCGGTCGAGGCGGCGATCTATCGCGGTGCGGTGGCGCTCATCGTGGCGCATCGATCCGACGCGCGAATCTGGCCGCGTCTGGACACGTTGACGGCGGCCGGGGTGGCCGACGCGCTTCTGTGCCCGCTGGAGCGCAACAAGACCCGCATCTGAACGGAGCCCGGCTCTTCAGGACGGGTCGGGCCGGGCCATCCAGCGGATCAGCAGCCCGGCCGGGATCACCCAGACCAGCCCTGCAATGGCGTAGTAGATCGTCTGGGCCCACGTGGCCGACTGGGCGAACATGGTCGCGCCGATCAGCATCGCGAACAGGGCGTAGACGATCACGAACACCGCCATCGTGATCGTTCCGATCAGCTTGCGCAGATTCTGGCTCATGGGTCTCCTTGATCCGAAACGAGGCCGGGGGCTGCGTCCGCTGGCCGCATCCGGGTGCGAAGCCGCAGTCATGCCCGGCAGGATGATCTATATCTGCCGGCGACGATTTCCACGAGTCGGATGCAGATGCCAAACACACCGTCCGCCGCCCACACAGAATCCGCGCTTCCCGCCATCCGCACCTGGCTTCTGTGCGTGGCGGCGCTGATCGTCGCCATGATCGTGGTGGGCGGCGCGACGCGGCTGACCGATTCCGGCCTCTCCATCACCGAATGGAAGCCGATCCACGGGGTGATCCCGCCGCTGAGCGCCGCGGAGTGGCACGAGGAATTCGAGAAGTACCGCCAGATTCCGGAATACCAGCTCATCAACAAGGGGATGAGCCTCTCGGAGTTCAAGGCGATCTTCTGGTGGGAATGGGCGCATCGCTTTCTGGGCCGGTTCATCGGCATCGCGTTCTTCCTGCCGATGGTGGTGTTCTGGGCGCGCGGCCAGGTGCCGGGCTGGCTCAAGCCGCGGCTCGTGGGGCTTTTCCTGCTGGGTGGACTGCAGGGCGCCGTCGGCTGGTGGATGGTGGCATCGGGCCTGGTCGACCGGGTCGACGTCAGCCAGTACCGGCTCGCGACCCATCTGACGCTGGCCTGCCTCATCCTGGCGGCGATCGTCTGGACCGCAGAAGGTCTCAAGCTGCACAGGCACGGGGTTCGAACACCGGCACCCGACCGGACCAGATGGATGGCGTGGGGCTTCCTCGCCCTGATCGTGGTCCAGATCTTCCTGGGCGGCCTGCTCGCAGGGCTCGATGCGGGCATGGTCTACAACACCTGGCCGCTGATGGACGGCCGGCTGATCCCGTCAGGGCTCTTCTTCGAGAGTCCCTGGTGGATCAACGCGTTCGAGAACCGCCTGACCGTGCAGTTCGACCACCGCATGATGGGGTATGCGATCGTCGTTTTCGCCGCCGTTCAATGGCTCGTTGCTGCACGTACCGCGGGCCGCTCCGCGGTGAGCAGTCGCGCCGGATTGCTGTTCGGGTTCGTCATCGTCCAGGCGGTGATCGGGATCGCCACGGTGGTTCTCGTCGTGCCTCTGATGCTGGCGCTCGCCCATCAGCTGACGGCGGCGCTCCTGCTGTGGGCTGCCGTGGTGCACGCACGGCGGACGGTGGCGGAAAACCGTCAGCCGGCGCTTTCGGCCGAAATTGAAAAAGGCGCCGTAAGCGCCTGATTCGAAATCTGGATCCGGGATTGCGACCGCCCGGATCGGGATGACCCGGGCGGGATGTCCTGAAAGCCCTTACGCCTTCGGCAGGGCCTGGTCGAGATCCTCGATGATGTCGGCGACGTCCTCGATGCCGACGGAGAGGCGAACCACGTCCGGTCCGGCGCCGGCGGCCACCTTCTGCTCGTCGTCCAACTGGCGGTGCGTCGTCGACGCCGGGTGGATAATCAGCGAACGGGTGTCGCCGATGTTCGCCAGGTGGGAGAACATCTTCACGTTCGACACGAGACCGACCCCGGCCTCGTAGCCGCCCTTGAGGCCGAAGGTGAACACCGCGCCGGCGCCCTTGGGGCAGTATTTCTTGGCGAGCGCGTTGTACTTGTCGCCGGGCAGGCCCGGGTAGCTGACCCATTCGACGGCCGGATGGCCCGACAGGAATTCGGCGACCTTGAGGGCGTTGTCGGAGTGGCGCTGCATGCGCAGTGGCAGGGTCTCGATGCCGGTCAGGATCATGAAGGCGTTGAACGGCGACAGGGCCGGACCGATGTCCCTGAGTCCGAGCACGCGGCAGGCGATGGCGAAGGCGAAATTGCCGAACGTCTCGTGCAGCACCATGCCCTGATATTCCGGCCGCGGCTCGGAAAGCATCGGATAGCGGTCGGTCTTGGACCAGTCGAAGCTACCGCCGTCGACGATCACGCCGCCGATCGAATTGCCGTGGCCGCCGAGGAACTTGGTCGCCGAATGAACGACGATGTCGGCGCCGTGCTCGAGCGGGCGGCAGAGATAGGGGCTGGCCATCGTGTTGTCGACGATCAGCGGAATTCCGGCGCGCTTCGCCACCTCGGCAATGCCCTCGATATCGAGGATCACGCCGCCGGGGTTGGCGATCGACTCGATGAAGATCGCCTTGGTCTTCGGGGTGATGGCCGCCTCGAAGCTGGAAACGTCATCCGGATCGGCCCAGACCACGTTCCAGCCGAAATTCTTGAAGGAATGGGTGAACTGGTTGATCGAGCCGCCATAGAGCTTGCGGGAGGCGACGAACTCGTCGCCGGGCTGCATCAGGGCGTGGAAGACCAGGACCTGGGCGGCGTGGCCGGACGCGACGCCGAGGCCGGCCGTTCCGCCTTCCAGCGCGGCGACCCGCTCCTCGAGCACGGCGACGGTCGGATTGGTGATGCGGGTGTAGATGTTGCCGAAGGCCTGCAGTCCGAACAGCGACGCAGCATGGTCGACGTCGTCGAAGACGTACGAGGTCGTCTGGTAGATCGGCGTCGCCCGCGATCCGGTGGTGGGATCGGGCTGCGCGCCGGCGTGAATGGCGAGCGTGGAGAAACCGGGTTCGTGGTCCTGGCTCATGGTCGACCTCCCTGTCGTTGCAAGCGCAAATCCAATGTCCGTCCTTAACGGGTGCGCGGCCGGATCGCCAGCGTTGCGTCGGGTCTGGCAACGGGGCCGGGCTTCACGGAACTGAGATGGAAACTTCACGAAACCGTCGAGCGGATGTCGTCAATCCCGGCCAATGGGAACGCTGGGAATTCTCATCAAGGAGTGATGACATGCGATACGGCCTTGCCGCCCTGGCGCTCGCCTCGGCCCTGACCTCCGGCGGTGCTGCGCTCGCCCAGAGCGATGCACCGGTTCCGCTCAGCTACGGCGTCCGCCCGTTCTATCTGGTGGACAAGCTGCCCGACGGCGAACTGAAGGAGAAGCTTGCGGCCTGCATGAACCAGACCCCGGCCAGGACCGCGTTCTCGATCGGTCATCGCGGGGCGCCGCTTCAGTTCCCCGAGCACACGGTGGAGTCCAATCTGGCCGCCGCCCGCCAGGGCGTCGGGATCCTGGAGTGCGACGTCACCTTCACGAAGGACAAGGAACTCGTCTGCCGGCATGCCCAGAACGATCTGCACACGACGACCAACATCGTCGCGACGGATCTGGCGGAGAAGTGCACGCAGCCGTTCACGCCGGCGTCCGACGGTGCAGAGGCTGCCGCCGAGTGCCGCACGTCGGACATCACGCTGGCCGAGTTCAGGACGCTGAAGCCGAAGATGGACGCGGCCGACAAGTCGGCCACCACGGCCGAAGCCTATCTCGGCGGCACGCCCGACTTCCGGACCGATCTCTATGTCGACGACGCGCAGCTGATGACCCACAAGGAGTCCATCGAGCTGTTCAAGAGCCTCGGCGCCAAGTTCACACCGGAGCTCAAGGATCCGTCCGTGGACATGCCGTTCGACGGCTTCTCCATGGATGACTACGCCCAGAAGATGATCGACGAGTACAAGGACGCGGGCATCCCGGCGTCCGATCTCTTCCCGCAGTCGTTCAATCTCGACGTGATCAGGTACTGGGTCGAGAACGAGCCGGAGTACGGCCGGCAGGCCGTCTATCTCGTCGAGCCCGACGACAGCTGGGACGGCAGCGACCCGTCGACCTGGGAGCACAGCCCGGCCGATATCGCCGACATGGGGATCAATTATCTGGCCCCGTCGATCAACATGCTGGTCGACCTGGACGACAGCGGCGAGATCGTGCCCTCCGACTATGCCAAGGCGGCGAAGGAAGCGGGCCTGACGCTGATCTCCTGGTCGCTGGAGCGCTCCGGTCCGCTCGCTAACGGCGGCGGCTGGTACTACAACTCCGTGACCGACGCGATCGACAGCGACAGCGACTATTACGCCGTCCTCGACGTGCTCGCCCAGGACGTGGGCGTGGTCGGCGTATTCTCCGACTGGCCGGCGACGGTGACCTACTACGCCAACTGCACCGGTCTCTGATCGGTCGGAGCTCCCGAACCGGGCGAGGGCGGTCCCGGCCGCCCTCTGCCCCCGCTCGGCGCCGCAGCCGTCAGGCCGTGTCGAGACGATATTTCAGGAATTCGCTGCCCTCGTAGTCGATCCGGTCGATCAGGCGCGCTCCGAGCCGGTCCAGCCCGCGCAGGTGCCTGCGGGACGGCGGCAGCAGGAACGTCACGTATGGGATGCGGGGATCGGCGCGGGCGAACGCCAGCGCCTTGCGCGTGATCCGGGCGCCGAGCCCGAAGCGCTCCGGCAGCAGGACCAGGCCGTAGTCCCATTCCGCGCCTTCTTTCTGGAACCCACCCCATCCGACATAGTCGCCGTCACAGAGGATGGCCCAGTGGCCGAGGCCGTCGCGGGCCCAGGAGGCCTCCTTGGTGGCGACGAATTCGGCGCACCGCTCCCGGTCCCAGGCGCCGGTCGCCAGCGGCATGTGCGCGGTCACGCGCGGATCCGACATGTGGGCGATGATGGCCGCCGGATCGACTGCGGTCAGGCGCGCGAACGAAATGCCGGTGTCGGATGCTGACATGGTTGCCATGGGCGGTCCGGCACTTACGGCTTCGATTTGTGGAGCCCCAGATGCTGGACGCCCTGCTGCCGCAGCGGGCGGCGCGCGGAGATCTGGCGGGAATTCACGCCGGACCACGAGATCTCGCCGGACAGCCGCGCGTATTCGATCTTCGGGCAGCGGTCCATGACCACCTGCATGCCGGCTTCCTCGGCTTCAGCGGCCGCGTCGTCGTTGCGGATGCCGAGCTGCATCCAGATCACCTTCGGACGCGGCTGAAGGGCGATCGCCTCGGCGACGATCGTCGGGACCGCGTCGGACCGGCGAAAGATGTCGACCATGTCGATCGGCTCTGGGATATCCGAAAGCGACCGGAAGACGGGCTGGTCGAGGATGGTGCCGCCGGCCTGGCCCGGGTTGATGGGGAAGACCCGGTAGCCCTTCGCCAGAAGATATTTCACGACGAAATAGGAGGGGCGCACCGCGTTCGCGCTCGCCCCGACGACGGCGACCGTCGAGACCGAATGCAGGATGTCGCGCACATAGTCGTCGCTGTAGCGATCGTGATCCACGGGTCAGCGCCCCTCCCAGTGGGGTTCGCGCTTGCCGACGAAGGCGGACAGTCCCTCCTTGCCGTCCCGGGTCATCAGATTGTCGACCATGACAGTCGAGCAGTGGGCGTAGGCATCCTGCAGGCCCTTCTCGATCTGGGCGTAATAGGCTTCCTTGCCCATCTGCAGCACCAGCGGCGACTTGGTGGCGATGCGCTCCGCGAGTGCCATGGTCTCCTCGGTCAGCTTGTCGTCGGGGACCACGTGGTTGACCAGGCCGATCTTGTCGGCGTGGCCGGCGGAAATCAGATCGCCGGTCATCAGCATTTCCAAAGCGTCCTTCCGGTCGACCGCGCGCGACAACGGCACCATCGGCGTCGAGCAGAACAGTCCGAACGTCACGCCGGTGGTGCCGAACCGGGCGCTTTCGGCCGCAACGGCAATGTCACAGGCGGCGACGAGCTGGCAGCCCGCGGCGGCGGCAACGGAGTGGACTTCCGCGATGATCGGTCGGGGATTGCGCGCGATGCCGTACATCAAGGCCGAGCACTGGTCGAACAGCCCCTGGAAGAACGCCCGGCCGCCGTCCGGGTCCTCGTAGTGGGCCGTCATCGCCTTCAGATCGTGGCCGACGCAGAAGGCCGGCCCTTCCGCTGCGATGACCACGCACCGGATGTCGCTATCGGAAGCGGCTCGCTCGAGCGCTTCGTCGAGGGCCGCCATCATCTCGCTGGTCAGAAGGTTGCGGCGCTTCTCGTCGATCAGGACCAGACGGCGGACCCGGCCGACGGTCTCCTCGCGGACGAGATCGCTGGCATCCAGGGGCGGGGCAGTGTCTGTCATGGCCATGGCGGTTTCTCCCGTTTGCCGGTGTGTCCGGACGTGGGGACCTGGGGCCGCCGTTCCGGATCTGTCGCGCCGATCGGAGCGAACGGTGCCCGGAAAGGTCGGGACTGGCAAGTCACGCACGGGTCAACCCGCTGGACCCCGGCGTCGCCTTCCGGCACATCTCTGACAACGGGAAAAGACGAAAGGGAGGTGGGCGTTCCATGGAGTCGGTTGGCGAGATCGCGAAGTTCCTGGCGAAGGAATTCCCGCCGGTGTTCGGGCCGGATCGGGGCTGCAGCGTCGAGGTTGCCGAAGCGGGCAGGGCGGTGTGCCGGCTCGTGCCGACCGACGACCACCTCCGGCCGGGAAACATCGTGTCGGGTCCGACCATGATGATGCTCGCCGACGCGACCGCCTATGCCGCGCTGCTATCGATCTATCCCGGAGCCATCCAGGCGGTCACCACCAACCTCTCCATCAACTTCATGAGGTCGATCCCGGCCGGTGCGGCCGTGGTGGCCGAATGCGAAATCATCAAGCCCGGCAAACGGCTTGCGGTCATCACCTGCGAGGTGAGAGGCGCGGACACGTCCGATATCGCCGCCCATGTGGTCATGACCTACTCGGTGCCGCCGACGGCAAACGATGTGAAGGTATCATAATACCATACGGGCAAGATCCTGTTTTTTCGGCGAAAATTTCGTCTGAAGCGGCTTGACTGGCGCGCGCCGTCCGCTTATTTCCACGTCCATTCGCGACATTGGCCGTCTCGACGACGGTTGGCGGACACGCCAGCCGACCGGATCGTTTCGGTGTTCGCGCCAGATTGAAGGCCGTCCGCTCTTCCCGTTCGGGTAGAGGTTTCGGCCGAAATGAGGACGGCCCGCAAGGGCGGGACCCAATCAAGGGTGAAGCCATGAAAACCCCATCGGTCAAACCGGCCGAAGTTGAAAAGAAGTGGATCGTCATCGATGCCGAGGACCTGGTGGTCGGTCGGCTCGCGGCGATCGTCGCCAACCGTCTCCGCGGCAAGCACAAGGCGATCTACACGCCCCACGTGGACTGCGGCGACAACGTGATCGTGGTCAATGCCGACAAGGTGCGGCTGACCGGCCGGAAGTACGAGAACAAGAAGTACTACTGGCACACCGGCTATCCGGGCGGCATCAAGGAGCGCACCGCGCGCGCCCTGATCGAGGGCCGGTTCCCGGAGCGCGTCATCGAGGCGGCCGTCCGCCGGATGATCCCGCGCGGTCCGCTCGGCCGTCAGCAGTTCAAGAACCTGCACGTCTATGCCGGCCCCGAGCATCCGCATGAGGCCCAGAAGCCCGAGCCGCTGGATATCGCGGCGCTGAGCCGCAAGAACAAGAGGGAAGACTAATGTCCGATCAGCTGCAGTCCCTCGAAGAGCTGGGATCGGCGCTGGGCAGCGGTGACGCCGCCGTCGAGAGCCAGCCGGTTCACGTCCAGAAACTGGACGCCCAGGGCCGCGCCTACGCCACCGGCAAGCGCAAGGACGCCGTCGCCCGCGTGTGGGTCCGTCCCGGCACCGGCAAGATCCAGATCAACAAGAAGGACTACACGGGCTATTTCGCCCGCCCGGTCCTTCAGATGGTGATCCGTCAGCCGATCGTCGCCGCCGACCGCGACGGCCAGTTCGACATCGTCGCCACGGTTTCCGGCGGCGGTCTGTCCGGCCAGGCCGGTGCGGTCCGTCACGGCATCGCCAAGGCGCTGACCCACTACGAGCCGGAGCTGCGCAGCGTGCTCAAGCGCGGCGGCTTCCTCACCCGCGACTCCCGCGTGGTCGAGCGCAAGAAGTACGGCCGCCGGAAGGCGCGTCGGAGCTTCCAGTTCTCCAAGCGCTGATTTCAGGCGCAGGCGGGACGGTCTCCGGACCGTTCGCCGACGGAACCAGGAATCAGAAAGGGCCCGCTTTCGGCGGGCCCTTTTTTTGTGCGCGACAAACCGGACGGAGCGGGCGGGGGCGGCCCAAGAGGGCCTTGCCGCACGCCGGCCGTCAGGCTTCGTGGCCGTACTCGGCGCGCTCGAAGATGCGCTCCTCTTCCATGTAGCGGTCGAACTTCTCCTTGGTCAGCTTCGAGCGCTGCGCCAGAAGGAACGTGCCGATCGCAAGGATCGCTACGAGGAGCTGATCCCACCCGAACGGGATGATGCCGAGACCGTCGCCGAAATGGCCGAGGGCGGAGATCACGCCGATTCCGATGAGGTAGGGGATCAGCCAGACGGCTTCCGCGAGATCGAGCTGGGCCGGACCGTGGTCGCGGCCGAACCAGAACCGGCTCAACACGAACCAGGCAAAGCCGATCGCGAGCGCGATGCCGAGCCGCCAGATCGTGTCCCAGCCGCTCCAGTAGACGACGAGGGTCGCGATGATGAACGCGATCCCGGCGGTGACGCGCACAAGCGGGACCTTGAACGAGCGAGGGCGGTCGGGAAGCAGCGAGCGCAGGGCGACGACGGAAATCGGGCCGACCACGAAAGAAAGCACGATCGCAGCGCCGTTGAGGGCCACCACTTCCTGGAACGGCATCAGCACGAAGAACAGGGACGACACGACGAAGTTCAGGAACAGGGCGTAGAGCGGCACGCCGCGGTTGGAGATCTCCAGGAAGAGCCTGGAAAACAGGCCGTTCTGAGCGAGGGCAAGGGCCAGACGGCCGTTGGAGCCGGACGAGACCAGACCGGCGGCGAAGGTCGAGGTGACGGCGCCCACGTTGAGCAGGCTGACCAGCCACAGGATGCCGATCGCGCTGGCGATCGCCGCCATCGGGCCGAGCTGGTGGCCGAGCGAGAGGTTCTTCCAGCCGTTCGCCATCTGCTCAGGCGTGATCGCGCCGATGAAGGCGATCTGCAACAGGCCGTAGAGGACGAAGGCGATGCCCACGGCGAGCATCAGCGCGGCGGGAATTGTGAACTTCGGGTTCTTGGTCTCGCCGGCCATGTCGATGGCGTGGCGGAAGCCGATGAAGGCGAAGATGATGCCGCCGCTGGAGACCGCCGCCAGGATGCCCTGGAGACCATAGGGCGCGAAGCCGCCAGAGGCCTCGCTGGTGAAGTTGTCGCCGTTGAAGATGGAGAACAGGATGATGACGGCCAGCAGGATCGGGATGCCGATCTTGGCCCAGGTGAGCGTCGAGTTGACGTAGGCGAAGAATTTCACGCCGACGGCGTTGATCAGCGTGAACACCAGGAGCAGGGCGGTGCAGATGGCAATGCCCCACGCGGAGAGCTCCGAAGTGCCGCTGCCGACATAGAGCCATGGGGTGTGCGGGGCGAGGTAGTGAAGCATGGCTTCCACCTCGATCGGCGCGGTGGTGTTGTAACCCACCCAGGCCGACCAGCCCATGGCCATGGCGACGACGTTGCCATGGCTGAACTGGGGGACGCGGGCGATGCCGCCCGGCACCGGGAGCATGGCGGAAATCTCGGCGAAGGTGATCGCCAGAAGCAGCATGGCAACGGCGCCGATGCCCCAGGAGATCAGCGAGGCGGGGCCGGCGTACTGACTGGCGGCGAGCGGGGCGAACAGCCAGCCCGACCCGATCATGCCGCTGATGGCGACGAAGGTGAGACCGATCAGCCCGATCTCTCGCTTCATGTGATGCATACTCTGGAGCCCCCTGTTGCTTTCCGGCGGGTTCCGCTCCGCCGTCTTGTCGCCCCGAGGGGTGGAGCCTACGCGAGTCCCAACCTCTTTGTCAGTTCCGAGATTTCAGGCGCGCACAGGTTCGGCCGGGCAACACGTGTCGCGGCAACGGCGTTGTCGCGCACCGCCAAAGCCGATAAACGAGCCTCGGTTCCTTTTTCTCGGCGCATCCGGCGAAGACATGATGAGCGATCCCTCGCTGCCGCGGCCGACGGATAATGCCTTCACCGGCGCGTCCGTCTATGGCGGCTCCCACGAAGCGACCTACGCCGGCGTGACGTCGTTCATGCGCCGCCGGCTGACGCGCGATCTGCGCGGCGTCGATCTCGTGGTGTGGGGCATTCCGTTCGATGCGGCCGTGTCGAACCGGCCGGGCGCGCGGTTCGGTCCCCAGGCCGTCCGTCGGGCGTCGGCGATCTTCGACGGCGATCCGCAGTATCCGTTCGAGGCCGATCCCTTCGAGACCCTGGCCGTGATCGACTATGGCGACTGCGCGCTGGACTACGGCTTCCATGACCGGGTGCCGGGGGAGATCGCGCGCCAGGCCGGCGCGATTCTCGATGCGGGCTGCCATCTGTTTTCCATCGGCGGGGACCATTTCGTGACGCTGCCGCTCCTGGAAGCCCACGCGGCGCGGCACGGGCCGCTGGGTCTGGTCCAGTTCGACGCCCATCAGGACACGTGGCCGGACCTGGAAGGGCGGATCGATCACGGCAGCTTCGTGGGCCGCGCGGTCCGCGCCGGTCTGATCGATCCGGACCGCTCGATCCAGGTGGGGATCCGGACCCATGCGCCGGAGACATGCGGGATCGAGATCGTCGACGGCGACGCCGTCGAACGGCTCGGGGTGGACGGCGTGATCGAGCGGATCAGGACGCGGGTCGGCACCGGGCCCGCGTATATGACGTTCGACATCGACTGCCTTGATCCGGCCTTCGCACCGGGGACGGGAACGCCGGTCGCCGGCGGGCTGACGAGCCGGGAGGCCATGATCATCCTGCGCGGGCTCGGAGATCTCGACTTCGTCGGCGGCGATGTCGTCGAGGTTGCCCCCGCCTACGATCATGCCGACATCACCGCGATCGCCGGCGCCACCGTCGCGATGAGCTATGTGGGGCTTCATGCGGCACGACGACGAAAGGGCACGCCCGCCGGTTGACCGGTCACCCCGACCGCAACCCCGGACGGGCCGCATGCCCCTGGATCCTGCTTCAGCGCGACCGTGCCGTGCAGGGTCCGCTTCATCCTTCGACTGACGCTGAATTCGCCTCGAGGAGGCCTTTATGTCCAAGTCCTACAAGATCGCCGTTCTCGGCGCCTCCGGTTACACCGGCTCCGAACTCGTCCGCCTGCTTCTGCGGCATTCCGGTCTGGAGATCGCCGCGCTGTCGGCCGATTCCAAGGCCGGCAAGCCGATGGCGGAGGTCTTCCCGCAGTTTGCCGGCGTCGACCTGCCGGAACTGAAGAAGATCGACGCGATCGACCTCGCCGAGATCGACGGGGTGTTCTGCGCGCTGCCGCACGGAACGACCCAGGAGGTCATCTCCCAGACGCTGGCCAAAAAGCCGAATCTGAAGATCGTCGACCTGTCGGCCGATTTCCGCCTGGCGGATCTGGACGCTTACGCGGAATGGTACGGCCATCCGCACAAGGCGCCGGAGCTACAGGCCGAGGCCGTGTACGGCCTCGTCGAGAT
This sequence comes from Amorphus orientalis, assembly GCF_030814015.1. Classification (NCBI taxonomy): domain Bacteria; kingdom Pseudomonadati; phylum Pseudomonadota; class Alphaproteobacteria; order Hyphomicrobiales; family Amorphaceae; genus Amorphus; species Amorphus orientalis. The sequence continues at coordinate 991,228 of NZ_JAUSUL010000002.1, read as the reverse complement.
CCACCGGGAGAAGATCCGCACCGCACGGCTGGTCGCCAATCCCGGCTGCTACACGACGACGGCCGAACTGCCCGTGATCGCGCTTCTGCAGGCCGGCGCCATCGATCCCGAAGAGATCGTGATCGACGCCAAGACCGGCATGACCGGGGCAGGGCGCGCCGCCAAGGAGGGGATGCTCTTCTCGGAGGTCTCGGAAGGCATCCATGCCTACGGGGTCGGCAAGCACCGCCACATGGCGGAGCTGGACCAGGAATTCTCCGAGGCGGCCGGCAAGCCCGTGCGGCCGAGCTTCACGCCGCATCTGGCGCCGATGAACCGCGGCATCTATGCGACCACCTATGTGCGGGGAACCGGTGGCACGGACGCCGAGCGCATGCACGGCATCCTCGCCGACCGCTACGCGGACGAGCCGTTCGTCACGGTCCTGCCGTTCGGACAGGTGCCGCAGTCGCGGCACGTGCGGGGCTCCAACATGGTGCAGATCGGGGTCGTCGCCGACCGGCGGCCGGGCCGGGCCATCGTCATCTCCACCCTGGACAACCTCGTGAAGGGCGCGTCCGGCCAGGCGGTGCAGAACATGAACCTGGTCCTCGGCCTGCCGGAGACGATGGGGCTGGAGCAGGTGGCGCTGTTCCCGTGAGGCGATCGCGCTTCTGACGGTCTCAGAAGGGCGCTTTCGGGCGCCCTTTTTTTATGTCGGCGACGACTTGATCTTCGGGTCAAGAATGTTCACTCTATGTTCCGTAACGTGGGGGAGATTACGGGGAGGGGATTCTATGCCGGACCGTGCGGAGAAGGTCGACCGTCTGAGAGCGCTTCATCAGCGGGACCGGGCCTTCGTCGTGCCCAATCCATGGGATGCCGGCTCCGCCCGCCTTCTGACCGCCATGGGGTTCGAGGCGCTGGCGACCACCAGTGCCGGCTACGCGTTCTCCAAGGGAAAGCGGGATTCGTTCGCCGGCCTCAGCCGCGCCGAGGTCCTGGCCAATGCCGCCGAGATCGTCGCTGCGACGGACCTTCCGGTCTCTGCCGACCTGGAAGACGGGTTCGGTGCCGCGCCGGAAGCGTGCGCAGAGACCATCCGGAAGGCGTGCGATGTCGGTCTGGCGGGCGGATCGATCGAGGATGCGACCGGAGACGAGACGGCTCCGATCTACGAGCTCTCGCTGGCGGTGGACCGGGTGCGTGCGGCGTCCGAGGCGGCGCGCGAGGCGGGCTTCCTGCTGACGGCGAGGGCGGAGAACTATCTCTGGGAGAAGCCCGATCTCGACGACACCATCCGACGGCTTCAGGCGTTTTCGGAGGCCGGCGCCGATGTCCTTTACGCTCCGGGCCTTCCCGATATCGATGCGATCAGGGCGGTCTGCCGCGCCGTCGACAAGCCGGTGAACGTGGTGATGGGCCTCCAGGGGAAGACCTACAGCGTCGACGAGCTGTCCGAAGCCGGCGTTCGCCGGATCAGCGTCGGCGGTTCGTTTGCCCGGGCAGCCTTCGGCGGATTGAAGCGGGCGGCGGAAGAGGTGATGGCCCACGGCACCTTCACCTACGCCGAAGACGCGATGTCCGGATCTGAGCTGAGCCGGCTGATGTCACAGGCCAAATGCGACGATCGGCTGTAACCGCCTGTCCGACACGTCAGGCATGGACGGCAGTCGGCGAGAAACCGGATCGGAACCGCTCGGCGCCGGGCATACCGCCAAGAGACTCTCGTGGGCTCACAGAACACGGTGAGAGGCCGGCGGAATGTGGTCGCGCTCGCGCCGATCTCGTGCCCGGCGCTCACAGATGCTGGGGGCGTTCGCCGTCGTTGTCGAGAAACACGTAGATGCCGACGGCCAGGATCGTCATGTAGAAGCGGAAGGCCGCTTCCTGTCCGTTCCACATCTCCGACTGCCACATGGCGAACCATTCGCCACCGACGGTCATGAACCCGACGAACCAGAGCAGGAAGCCGAGGGTTACGCCGATCGCGGTCACGCTCTTGGCGCGCTGGAAGGCGGCCTTGGACGCGGTGATCCGGCGCGCCATGGCGATGGTCGCGGCGAGAAAGGCGAGGAAGGTGAGGCCCTCTGCAATAATGATGAGGGCATAGGCGGTCCGTTGGGCTTCCTCGCTGCGGACGGCGCGCCATTTCAGGTCGGAATCCGGAAAAATCGTGTCCATCGACAGGACGTGATGCACGAACTGCCAGTTGGTGCCGTAGTCCGCGAGGTTGCCGAGCGTGACCAGGAAACAGAACCCGGCAAGCCCGGCCGTGAGCAGGATCTTGGAGACGCGAATCATGAGCATGGACGATGGATCCGTCGATTGTCTGCTGGAGTCGAGCCGACCGTCGCGGTGCTCGTTGTGGACATGTCCCTGACCGAGATCCGTGACGACCGGTGCGCGCAGGGGGGAAGCCTCAGGACTTCACTTTCACGTAACTGCCGGGCGCATCCTCGATGGGTTTCAGCTTGCCGCCGCCTGGCTTGCGCGCCTTCACCTCTTCGCCCTTTGCGTGGGCCTGCATCCAGTCCCGCCAATCCGGCCACCAGGAGCCGGCATGTTCGGTGGCGCGGGTCAGCCAGTCGTCATAGTCGCCCTCGACCGGGGCATCGGACCAGAACTGATACTTGTTCTTGGACGGCGGATTGACCACGCCGGCGATGTGGCCGGAGCCGGCGAGGGTGTAGCGCACCTCGCCTCCGAAGAATCTGGAACCTTCGAAGACGGAGCGGGCCGGCGCGATATGGTCCTCCCGCGTGGCGAGATTGTAGACGGGGATGGTGACGTCCCCGAGCGAAATGCGGTGGTTGCCGACGGTGAGCGTGCCTTCCGTCAGGCGGTTCTCGAGATAGAAGTTGCGCAGATAGAAGGAATGGTTCGCCGCCGGCATGCGCGTGGAATCGGAGTTCCAGTAGAGCAGGTCGAACGGGAAGGGCTCCTGACCCTTGACGTAGTTGTTGACCACGTAGGGCCAGATCAGATCGTTGGAGCGCAGCAGGTTGAAAGCGGCGGCCATGCGCTCGCCCTCCAGGTAGCCCTTCTCGCGCATGTGCGCTTCCAGGCTGAGCAACTGTTCCGGATCGACGAAGACCTTCAGGTCGCCTGCGTGCTTGAAGTCGACCTGGGTCGCCAGGAAGGTGACGGTGTCCGCCCGATGGTCGCCGGTCTCCGCCATGTAGGCGAGGGTCATCGCGGTGAGCGTCCCGCCCACGCAGTAGCCGATCACGTCGATCTTGTCCTCGCCGGTGGCCTTCTGCACCAGGTCGAAGCTCTCGATGACGCCTTCGCGCATGTAGTCCTCGAAGGTCTTCTCGGCGAGATTGGCGTCCGGATTGACCCAGGAGACCACGAAGACCGTGTAGCCTTCGTCCACCATCCACTTGATGAAGGATTTCTCCGGCGTCAGGTCGAGGATGTAAAATTTGTTGATCCACGGCGGCACAACGAGGACCGGCTTCTTCTTCACCGTCTCGGTGGTCGGCGAATATTGAATGAGCTGGCGGACTTCGTTCTGGGCAATCACCTTGCCGGGCGTCGTGGCCAGGGTCTCGCCGACCTCGAACCCCTTCAGCGCGGTCTGCCGGATCCGGAGCTTTCCACCCCCCCGTTCGATGTCCTCCGCGAGCATCTTCATGCCGCGCACCAGATTTTCGCCGTTCGAGGTCGCGGTCGCGCGCAGCAGTTCCGGGTTGGTGAAGATGAAGTTGGACGGCGACATCGCGTTGGCGAGCTGCCGCACGTAGAACTCCGCCTTGTGGCGGGTGTGCTCGTCGATGTCCTCGGCTTCCTCGACGAGGTCCTCCGCCCACCGGGTCGTCACCAGGTAGACCTGCTTCAGGAAGTCGAAGAACTGGTTCTCCGACCATTCCGGATCCTTGAAGCGCTTGTCCTTGGGATCCGGCTCGATCGCGGGGTCGGCCTTCTCGCCGGCCATCTTCTGGAGCGTCGAGCTCCAGATCGACATGTAGCCGGCCCAAAGCCGGGTCTGGGCTTCCATTGCCCGGTTCGGGTCGGAGAGCCAGTACTGGCCGACGTGGGAAAGGGTTTTCACCCAGTCGTTGATCTCGTCGCCGTAACTCGGCGTCGTCTCGCCCTTCTCGATCGGTTCGAGATAGGCGGCGATCGCCTTCCCACCCTGTTCGATGACCTTGGCGAGATTGTCCGCAAAGGCCTCGGGATTGTTGACGATATACTGGAGGATCGGGTCTGGTCGGTTCTGGTCCATGGCCGCCTCTTTCGCCGGCGTCGTCTGGGGTCACAGCCAACAGATAGGATCGCGGTGTGGCCTGTGCGTGACGCTCATCCTAGCCGACCTTCGCAACCGAAATCGAGCGGCCAAGCATAGAGTTTTTCGCGATGCGGCCCGATCGTCAGGGTCCATGCGGATATGGGAGCGGGGAATTGCGCCGCGGGAGCATTCGGGCCATTGATGGGCGCGTATTTTCCCGGGCCCGGAGCCACACGATGCCGATTCGATCCTCGACCAGTCGCCCCTCCAGGACCCTCCGTGCCGCATCGGCCGTCCTGGCAGCGGCCCTGGTCGCCGGCTGCTCCAGCACCCCCGGGGCTCCGCTGATCGGCGACGGCTCGGCCGTGGTGCCGAAGGTCGGGACCGGCAATCCGGTGCGGCGCGACGGGTTCCCCAACGTGCTCGTCGATCCGGTCTCCGTGGAGGGCACGCCGCTGACCGCCGCCGAACAGGCCCAGGTTCAAGCGGATCTGACCGCACGTCGCGACGCGGCACAGGCTCAGGGCGCCTTTTAGACAAGGCGCGGGCCGGACCGGCCATCGAACGGCCGCAAGGCCGGCGCAATACTTCAATTATACGGTGCATGCGCGGGCGACTGGGCGTATGTTGCCCGGCCCATGAACCATTAACCATCCCATGGTAGCGTCGGGAGACGCGACACGGTGCAAGGTCAACGCGAGATGGACGACTTCCACAAGGTCAGACGGCTGCCGCCCTATGTGTTCGAGCAGGTGAACCGGCTCAAGGCAGCCGCACGAGCCGACGGCGCCGACATCGTCGATCTCGGCATGGGCAATCCGGACCTTCCGACGCCGCAGTTCATCGTCGACAAGCTGGTGGAGACCGTCAACAAGCCGCGCACCAACCGCTATTCCGCCTCGCGCGGGATCGGCGGTCTTCGCCGCGCCCAGGCCGCCTATTACGATCGCCGCTTCGGCGTGCGTCTGGATCCCGACACCCAGATCGTCGCGACGCTCGGGTCGAAGGAGGGCTTCGCCAACATGGCCCAGGCGATCACCGCGCCGGGCGATGTGGTGCTGACGCCGAACCCGAGCTATCCGATCCACGCGTTCGGGTTCCTGATGGCCGGCGGCGCGATCCGCTCGGTGCCGGCCGAGCCGGGCCCGGAATATTTCCACGCGCTGGAGCGGGCCGTGATCCACTCGATCCCGAAGCCGATCGCCGTGGTGCTGTGCTATCCGTCCAACCCGACGGCGTGCACGGCCTCGCTCGACTTCTATAAGGACGTGATCGCGTTCGCGAAGAAGCACGAGATCTTCGTGCTGTCGGATCTGGCCTATTCGGAGATCTATTTCGACAGCCCGCCGCCGCCCTCCGTTCTGCAGGTGCCGGGCGCGATGGACGTCGCGGTCGAATTCACCTCGATGTCCAAGACCTATTCGATGCCGGGGTGGCGCATGGGCTTCGCCGTCGGCAACGAGCGGCTGATCGCAGCGCTCGCGCGGGTCAAATCCTATCTCGACTACGGGGCGTTCACGCCGATCCAGGTGGCGGCGTCGGCCGCCCTCAACGGTGGCGACGAGCCGATCGAGGAGGTCCGCCAGATCTACCGCAAGCGCCGCGACGCGCTGGTCGACAGCTTCGGCCGGGCCGGCTGGGCGATTGACCCGCCGAAGGCCTCCATGTTCGCCTGGGCCAGGGTGCCCGAGCCGTTCCGCGAGCTGGGCAGCCTTGGCTTCACCAAGCTGCTGCTTGAGAAGGCGGAAGTCGCGGTCGCGCCGGGCGTCGGCTTCGGCGAGCATGGCGACGAGTATGTCCGTATCGCTCTGGTGGAGAACGAGCAGAGGATCCGGCAGGCAGCGCGCAATGTGCGTCGCTTCCTTGAATCGGCGGAGCAAACGTTGCACAACGTCGTGCCGATCGGTTCGCGCCGATAGGATTTCGCGCAACTCGCCAGATTCCGGGCTTCTATGAAACCAGTCTTGAAAGTCGGCCTTGCCGGCCTCGGTACGGTAGGGGCGTCCGTCGTGCGTCTGCTGGCGCGGCGCAGCGACGAGCTCGCCGCCGCATGCGGCCGCTCCATCGAGGTCGTCGCCGTCAGCGCCCGCGATCGCCAGAAGGACCGTGGCGTCGATCTGTCCGCCGTGCGCTGGTACGACGATCCGGTCGCGCTCGCCCGTGACGCGGACATCGACGTGTTCGTGGAGCTGATGGGCGGCGAGGGCGATCCGGCGGATGCGGCCGTGCGGGCGGCGCTCTCCGGGGGCCGCGCTGTCGTCACCGCGAACAAGGCGCTGCTCGCCAGGCACGGAACCGAACTCGCCCGTCTGGCGGAAGCGAACAGCGTGTCGCTGTCCTTCGAGGCGGCGGTCGCCGGCGGCATTCCGGTGGTCAAGACCATGCGCGAAGCGCTGCTCGCCAACCGGGTCGACCGCGTCTACGGGATCCTGAACGGCACCTGCAATTACATCCTGACACGGATGGAAGCGGAAGGCCTCGGCTTCGAGGAGTGCCTCGCGGAGGCCCAGCGCCTCGGCTACGCGGAAGCCGATCCGACCTTCGACATCGACGGGTTCGACGCAGCCCACAAGCTGGCCATCCTGACCAGTCTCGCCTTCGGCACCGAGGTCGACGGCGAAGCGGTCTATGTGGAGGGCATCCGGTCGATCGAGACGGCCGATCTCGATGCGGCCGACGAACTCGGCTTCCGGATCAAGCTGCTCGGCGTGGCGATCCGCGCCGGCGACGGCATCGAGTGCCGCGTGCATCCGACGATGGTGCCGAAATCGTCCGCGATCGCGCGGATCGACGGGGTGCTCAACGCCGTTGCCATCGACGGGGACGCGCTCGGCGAGATCATCCTGGTGGGGCCGGGTGCAGGCGGAGATGCCACCGCGTCGGCGGTGATCGCCGACCTGGCCGACATCGCCCGCGGCGACACCGTGCCGCCGATGGGGCGCGCCGCGCACCGGCTGGAGCCGTACTCGCGGGCACGGATGCGGCGTCATGCGGGCGGGTACTATATCCGCCTTTCGGTGGCCGATCGGCCGGGCGCCTTCGCGGCGATCGCGACCCGGATGGCGGAAAAAGGGATCTCCCTGGAATCCATCGTCCAGCGCCGCCGCAAGGCGGGGGAAAACAGTCGCGCGAGCGGCGGCGACGCCACAGTGCAGCCTGTATTCCTCGTCACCCACGACACGACCGAGGAAGCGGTGCGCGAGGCGCTTGCAGCGATCGCCGCAGACTCGGTAATTGCAACGGAACCACAAGTCATTCGAATCGAGCGCCTGGACGACACCACGCCGTCGGCGCAGCGGGAGGTATAAAATGGGTGCTGAGCGAAAGGGTCTGCGTCACGACGAGGCCGTCCTGGACCGGATCCTGACGCTCGAGGTCGTCCGCGTCACCGAGCGCGCCGCCGTGGCGGCCGCCAAGCTTCGGGGGCGGGGAGACGAGAAGGCCGCCGACCAGGCTGCCGTCGACGCGATGCGCCGCGAGCTGAACCACCTGCCCATCGACGGCGAGGTCGTGATCGGCGAGGGCGAGCGCGACGAAGCACCGATGCTCTATATCGGCGAGAAGGTCGGTACCAAGCAGGGCCCGAAGGTCGACATCGCCCTCGATCCGCTCGAGGGCACCACGATCTGCGCCAAGAACCTGCCGAACTCGCTCGCCGTTCTGGCCGTCGCGGAGGGCGGAAGCCTTCTGAACGCGCCGGACGTCTACATGGAGAAGATCGCCGTCGGCCCGGGCTACCCGCCCGATCTGATCGATCTCGACACGCCGCCGGCCGAGCAGATCGCGGCGGTGGCCAAGGCCAAGGGCTGCGCGATCAACGAGGTCGCGGCCTGCATTCTGGACCGTCCGCGCCACGCCAAGCTGATCGAGGAGGTCCGCTCGACCGGTGCTGCGATCCGGCTGATCGGCGACGGCGACATTGCCGGCGTGATCCACACGACGAACCCGGAAGACACCGGGATCGACATCTACATGGGGATCGGCGGCGCGCCGGAAGGCGTGCTGGCCGCTGCGGCGCTGCGCTGCATCGGCGGACAGATGCAGGGCCGGCTCGTCATCAACAAAGACGAGCAGCGCGAACGCGCCGAGCGGATGGGTGTCACCGACATCCACAAGAAATACTCGATGGAAGAGATGGCGTCGGGCGACGTCTATTTCGCCGCGACCGGCGTCACCGACGGAAACCTGCTCCAGGGCGTCCGGTTCGGGCGCGAGACGGTCACGACGCACACGGTCGTGATGCGCTCGTCCACGCGGACCGTCCGCTGGATCAAGGCGACCCACGCGAACCTCGAGAAGTTCAAGCTCGATTGACCGAATCGCTTCCGTTTGCCATCGCACTTGGATGGTGAACGAAACGGGTTCGTCCGGGCGCTCCCCTCCGGGAGATGACGCGCCGGTGCTGCTGGGCGTTCGGTCGTCCGCGACCGGCCGCTCTTGGCGTGCGCGGCTTGGTCCGGCCCAGGAGATCGAGGCGCGTGCCATCGCCCAGCGGCACGGCCTGCCGGAAATCGTCGGCCGGGTCCTGGCCGGCCGGGGCGTGGACTGCGACGGCACCGAATCGTTTCTGGCGCCCAGCCTGAAAACGCTGCTGCCCGACCCATCCACCGTCACCGACTGCGAAGCGGCGGCCGAACGGCTTGCCGATTCGATCGAGCGCGGGGAGCGCGTCGCCGTGTTCGCCGACTACGACGTGGACGGCGCGACATCGGCGGCGATCCTGGTCCGGGCGTTGCGCGCTTTCGGCCTCGATCCGATTATCTACGTGCCCGACCGGGTCAGCGAGGGCTACGGCCCGACGGTCGAGGCCGTCCGCCATCTCTCCGAATCCGCCGACTTGCTCGTCGCCGTCGACTGCGGGAGTGCGGCCCACGACCCGTTCGAGGCCGCGCGCACGGCCGGGATGGACGTGGTCGTGATCGACCATCATCCGGTCGGCGAGACGCTGGCGCCGGCACGCGCCATCGTGAACCCGAACCGGCAGGACGACCTGTCGGGTCTCGGGCATCTTGCCGCCGTCGGCGTGACCTTCGTGGTGCTGGTCGCTCTCAATCGCGCCATTCGGGCGCGACGAGGTGCGGCCGCCGCCCGGGCACCCGATCTGCTGGGCTTCCTGGATCTCGTGGCGCTCGGAACAGTCTGCGACGTGGTGCCGCTTGCCGGGCTCAACCGGGCCTTCGTCGTCAAGGGCCTGCAGCTGATGCGGCAGCGGATCAATCCCGGCCTGACGGCGCTTTCCGACTGTGCGCGTCTCTCCGGCCCGCCGGAAGCCTATCATCTGGGATTTCTGCTGGGGCCGCGGATCAATGCCGGCGGACGGATCGGCGAGGCGGGGCTCGGCGCACGGCTCCTGACCAGCGACGATGCGGCATCGGCGGCGCGGATCGCCGTCGAGCTCGACCGGCTGAACCGGGAGCGACAGGCCGTGGAGGCGGCGGCACTCCAGGAAGCCGAAGCCATGCTTTTGCCGCTCGCGACGGCGGGCGAGCTGCCGCCGGTCATCGTGGTTGCCGCGCCGACCTGGCATATCGGCGTGGTCGGGCTGGTCGCCTCGCGTCTCAAGGAACGCTACCGGCGGCCGGTGTTCGCGATTGCTTTCGATGAAGAGGGGAAGGGTGTCGGCTCCGGGCGCTCGGTCGCCGGCGTCGACCTCGGACTTGCCGTGCGCGAGGCGTTTGCCGAAGGGTTGCTGATTAAGGGCGGCGGGCACGCGATGGCGGCCGGCCTCACCGTGGCCCAGGACCGGCTCGGAGACCTGACCGACTGGATCACCGCGCGGCTCGCCGGCGACGTCGAGGCCGCGCGCGGCTCGGACGGACTCAGCGTCGACGGCGTCCTGTCGCCCGGCGGAGCGACCACCGACCTGATCGGCCTGCTTGAACGGGCCGGGCCGTTCGGGGCCAAACATCCCGAACCGGTGTTCGCATTCGGCGACCTGCTCGTCGACACGGTTGCGGAGGTGGGCGACGCGCACCTGCGCGCCTCGTTCAAGGCCGAAGACGGCGCGCGGCTCGACGCCATGGCGTTCCGCGCGCGCGGGACCGATCTGGGCGACACACTGGTCCGGTCGCGGGGCGCGCCCCTCCAGGTGGCCGGCGGGCTGATGCTGGACACGTTCCGCGGGCCGCCGAAGGTCCGGCTCAAACTCACCGACGTCGCCATCAAGAGCTGAAGCGGCCCTCTGCCGTCGTCGGAACGGCCAGCCGCCAGGGTACCAAACGCGACGGGTTACGGCTCCCGGGCCCTTTGGGGAAACATCCCAGACCAATCCTCCACACCGATGGCTTCGCCGATCTCTCCCCTTGCATCCCGGCATCTGTCTCTGTAATGCTCATTTTGAGCATATGGGGTCGGCGGACGCCTTCACGGGCGTCGGCCGTCGTTCAGATCCGCGATTGCGCGACCGGTCGGACCGGCGCGCGGGCAGATGCGGAAAGGGAGAAGCCGATGATGGCAGGATGGGGAATTCGCGCGGCAACCGGACTGGCATTCGCTCTGGCAGCGATCGTTCCGAGCGCGGCCCAGGATCCGATCAAGATCGGAGAGATGAACAGCTACAAGGCGATACCGGCATTTCTTGAACCGTATTCCAAGGGGATGGAGCTGGCTGTCGAAGAGGTCAACGCGGCCGGCGGCGTGCTCGGAAGGCCGCTCGAGGTCGTCGCCCGCGACGACGGCGCCAATCCGGGCGACGCGGTTCGCACCGCCGAGGAGCTCGTCGCCCGCGAAGGGGTCGATCTTCTGGCCGGAACGTTCCTGTCGAACGTCGGGCTTGCGGTCGCCGAGTACGCCAAGCAGCGGAAGGTCTTCTTCCTGGCCTCAGAGCCGCTCTCCGACAAGCTGACCTGGGAGAACGGCAACCGCTACACGTTCCGGCTCCGACCCTCGACCTACATGCAGGTCGCCATGCTGATGGACGCTGTCGAGGCTTCGGGCGCTAAGCGCTGGGCGCTGGTCTATCCGAACTACGAATACGGCACGTCCGCCGCCGAGACGTTCAAGCAGCTCCTGAAGGAGCGCGTGCCGGACGCGGAAATCGTGACCGAGCAGGCGCCGCCGCTGCGCAAGATCGATGCGGGCGCGGTCGTTCAGGCGCTGGCCGACAGCCGGCCCGACGGCATCTTCAATGCGCTGTTCGCCGGCGATCTCGCCCAGTTCGTCCGGGAAGGCCAGACGCGCGGCCTGTTCGACGAGATGGCGGTCGTCAGCCTGATCACCGGCGAGCCGGAATATCTGAATCCGCTCGGTGGCGACACGCCGACCGGGTGGGCGGTGACCGGCTACCCCTGGTACGGCATCGACACGCCGGAACACGATGCGTTCCTGAGCGCCTATCAGGAGATGTTCGACGACAATCCCTATCTCGGATCCGTGGTCGGCTACTCCACCATCAAGGCGATCGCCGCCGGTATCGAAAAGGCCGGCACGACCGATACGGAGGCGCTGGTCGACGCGTTCAAGGGGCTGACCGTCGAGACGCCGTTCGGGGACGTGACCTTCCGCGAGATCGATCACCAGTCCACAATGGGGGCCTATGTGGGCAGCCTCGATCTCGTCGACGGCGAGGGGCGGATGGTGGATTTCCGCTACGTTTCCGGCGAGGAGGTCATGCCGAGCGACGAGATGGTGCGCGAGCTTCGCCCGGCCGACTGAGCCGGCCGCTCCACCATTGACGGCAATAACGTGAGGCGCCCGCGGCCGGACCCGGTCGGCGGGCGCATTCCGTGAGCGTGCGATGACACTCGACGGCCTTCTCTTCCAGGCACTTAACGGGCTCGCCCAGGCGTCGTCGCTGTTCATGGTGGCGGCCGGGCTGTCGCTGGTCTTCGGCGTCACCCGGATCGTGAACCTGGCACACGGCTCCTTCTTCATGCTGGGGCTCTATCTCGCCTGGACGGTCGCCACGACCGTCGGGGGTGCGCTCGGCTTCTGGGGTGCGCTTCTCGTGGCGCCGCTGATCGTCGCCGGCCTCGGGGTCGTCATCGAAGTCGCGATCCTCAGACGGCTCTACCGGGCGCCGGAGCTGTTTCAGCTCCTGTCGACCTTCGCGGTGCTGCTGGTCCTCAACGACGCGGCCCTCTATCTCTGGGGGCCGGAGGATCTTCTCGGGCCCCGCGCCGCCGGCCTCGAAGGCGCGGTGACGCTGCTCGGCCGCCGCTTTCCGACCTACGACCTGTTTCTGATCGCCATCGGCCCGGCCGTGCTTCTGGCGCTGCACGTGCTGGTCTCGCGCAGCCGGTTCGGCCGGCTGATCCGGGCGGCGACCGAGGACCGGGAGATGGTCGGCGCGCTCGGCGTGAATCAGGCGCTCCTGTTCACGGCCGTGTTCGCGCTGGCCGCGGGTCTCGCAGGACTGGGAGGCGCGCTGCAACTGCCCCGACAGCCAGCCACGCTCACGCTGGATCTCGACATCATCGCCGACGCCTTCGTGGTGACCGTGGTCGGCGGAATGGGCTCGATTCCCGGCGCGTTCCTGGCGGCGATCCTGATCGCGGAGATCAAGGCGCTCTGCATCGGCATCGGCCAGATCAGCGTGTTCGGGCTCGATCTCAACCTGTCGAAGTTCACGCTCGTCGCCGAATTCGTGGTGATGGCTGTCGTCCTCGTGATCCGGCCCTACGGGCTTCTCGGACGGGCGCCGCCGCCGGTGCGCTCGTCGGCGCCGCCGGAAGCCCCGCTGAGGGTGCAGGGATGGCGGTTCAGGGGCGCCGCGCTCGTCCTGATCCTCGTCCTTGCGCTGCTGCCGCTAGCGGCCGCCGACCGGCCGTATTCGCTGGTCATCGCGACCGACATCCTGATCGCGGTCCTGTTCGCGGCCAGCCTGCACTTCATCATGGGGCCGGCCGGGCTCGATTCGTTCGGGCACGCGGCCTATTTCGGCCTCGGCGCGTACGGCGCGGCCCTGGCCGTCACCAAGCTCGGCCTGCCGATGGGACCCGCGTTCGTGGTTGCGCCGCTCGCGGCCGCAGCCGGGGCCGCCCTGTTTGGCTGGTTCTGCGTCCGGCTCTCCGGCGTCTATCTGGCGATGCTGACGCTCGCCTTCGCCCAGATCGTCTGGTCGATCCTGCACCAGTGGGAAGCGGTTACCGGGGGGTCAAACGGCATCTTCGGCGTCTGGCCGCCGGCGCCCTTCGACAGCCGTGGCGGGCTCTATCTGCTGGCGCTTGCGGTCACGGTTGCAGGCGTCTTCGCCATCCGCACGATCACCTATGCGCCATTCGGCTACGCGATGCGGGCGGGCCGCGATTCGCCGCTTAGGTCCGAGGCGATCGGGATCGGCGTCCTGCGCGTCCACTGGCTGGCATTCGTCATCGCCGGCGCGCTCGCGGGCCTGGCGGGAGCGCTGTTCGCCTTCTCCAAGGGCTCGGTGTCGCCGGAGATCGCGTCGATCGCCAAATCGGTCGATGGTCTCGCCATGGTGCTGCTCGGCGGCGTTCATTCCCTCGGGGGCCCCATCGTCGGCGCGACCGTGTTCACCTGGCTCTCCGACACCGTCTCCCGGGCGACGGACTACTGGCGCGCCCTTCTGGGCGGGATCATCCTGTTGATCGTTCTGGTCATGCCGGGCGGCATCATGGGAACGGTGACGCGGGCGGTCCGGACGCTCAGGAGGCGGGCCGCATGAGCCTTCTGGCGGTCAAAAACCTCTCCCGGCGCTTCGGGGGCGTCACGGCGGTCGACGATGTGAGCTTCACCGTCGGGGCCGGGGAGGCGGTCGCCCTGATCGGACCGAACGGGGCCGGGAAGTCCACCTGCTTCAATCTGATCGACGGTCAGCTCGCCGCCGATACGGGCGAGATCGTGTTCGATGGTCAGACGATCTCGGGCCTGAAGCCGCGCCAGCTGTTTCGGCTGGGAATCGCGCGCACGTTCCAGATCGCGACCGTTTTTCCGACCATGACCGTTGCGGAGAACGTGCAGCTCGCGCTCCTGTCCCACCGGCGCGAGATCTTCCGGTTCGCCGGCGCGGTCGCGAAGCGGCACCGGTCCGAGGCCGTGGCGCTTCTGGCCCGGGTCGGCCTTGCCGACAGCGCCGACCGCGCGGCGCGCATGCTCGCCTATGGCGACGTGAAGCGCCTGGAGCTGGCGATCGCGCTCGCCAACCGTCCGCGCCTGCTGCTGATGGACGAGCCGGCGGCCGGCATGGCGCCGCAGGAGCGCGCCGGACTGGTGGAGCTGGTGCGCGGCGTCGTGGCCGACGGCCAGGTCTCGGTGCTGTTCACCGAACACTCGATGGACGTGGTGTTCTCCTTCGCCGACCGGGTTCTGGTGCTCGCCGACGGCCGGCTGATCGCAAGCGGTACGCCGGACGAGGTTCGCGCCGACAGGACGGTGCAGGAGCGCTATCTCGGCACCGGCCCGGAGGCGCGCGCATGAGCCCGGTTCTGGAAATCGAAGCGCTGTCGGCCTGGTATGGCGAGGCGCAGATCCTGTTCGATGTGGACCTGACGCTTGGCCGCGGCGAGGTCGTGGCGCTGATGGGGCGCAACGGCGCGGGAAAATCCACCACGCTGAAGGCGATCATGGGCCTCGGTGTCCGGGTGGACGGCGCGGTGCGCTTTCTGGGCCAGTCCATCGTCGGAGCGCCCGCCTACCGGATCGCGCGGGCCGGCCTCGGATACGTTCCCGAGGACCGGCGCATCTTCAAGGGGCTGACGCTGGAGGAAAATCTCGACATCGGCCGGCATCCGCCACGCACCTGGCCGGACGGTCGCCCGGCGCCGTCCTGGACCCAGGCGGACCTGTTCCGCCTGTTTCCCAATCTGGCGCGAATGCCGGGTCGGGCGGGCGGCGCCATGTCGGGCGGCGAACAGCAGATGCTGACGGTGGCGCGGACGCTGATGAGCAATCCGCTGGCGCTTCTCCTCGACGAGCCCTCGGAAGGCGTGGCGCCGCTCATCGTGGAGGAAATGGCGGCCACGGTCCGCGCCCTGAAGGCGGAAGGCCTGTCGGTCCTGTTGTGCGAGCAGAATCTGGGCTTCGCGCGCGCGGTGGCCGACCGGGCGGTCGTCCTGGAGCAGGGCCGGGTGTGCTTTTCCGGCACGATGGACGCGCTTGTCTCCGACCCGGACGCCCAGGCCCGCTATCTCGGCGTCTGACGCCCGTCTTCAGCCGACGCCCCGGAGGATCGCGCGCAGGCGCGCCGGGGTGACCGGCAGTTCCGTGATCGCACCGGGCTGGCCGATGGCGGCATCGATCGCCGCTGCGATCGCCGCGCCCGCGCCGCTCGTGCCGAGCCCGCCGCATCCCTTCATGCCGAGGGGCGTCAGCGGAGAGGGGGCGTCGTCGGCGATCAGGCATTCGATGTCCGGGATCTGATCGGCCGTCGGCAGCACGTAATCCGACAGCGTCATGGCCAGGGGTTCGCCCCCGGGCGAATAGGCGAGTTCCTCCGACAGCGCGCCGCCGATCCCGTGGGCCGCGCCGCCGGAAAGCTGGCCCTCGATCAGCCGGGGATTGATCGCGTTGCCGACGTCGGCGGCGACCAGATAGCGCTCCACCGTTGCGGCGCCGGTGTCTTCGTCCACGGCGACGACCGCAGCGTGAACGGCGTAAGGATAGGTCGGGCCGTCGAGGGTTACCCAGGCCTCACCGGAAAGTCCCGCTCCGTCGTCCGGCGCGAGGTCCGGGCCGAGGGCTGCGACCCGTTCCGGGCGCAGGGCGCGCGCGACGGCGCCAATCGGCAGCCCGGGCGCATCGGAATGATCGATGGCGCGGACTTCTCCGGCCTCCAGCATGAGGCGCTCGGCGGAGACGCCGATCAGGGCGGCTGCTGCCGCGAGCGCCTTCTCGCGGACCTTTTCCGCCGCCTGCTGCGCGGCCGTCCCGGTCATGACGGTGGTGCGGTTGCCGCGCGCGCCCTGGCCGAAGCCGATCCAGTCGGTCCGGCCATGGACGACGCGCACGTCGGTATAGGGAACGGCGAGGATATCGGCGACGATCTGGGCGATTACGGTCTCGACGCCCTGGCCGATATCGGCAGCTCCGGTGACCACTTCGACGGTGCCGGTGTCGTCGATGGTGATGCGGACGCCGTCGCCGCCGCCGCCGGCAGACGGTTCGACCACGATCGACAGGCCGAGCCCGACCAGTTCGCCCTTGGCCCTGCGGGCCGCCAGACGGCGGTGGAGCGCATCGATGCCGAGGGTTTCGGCAGCCCGCTCCAGAAGGCCGGCATAGTCGCCGGAATCGTAGACCACTGGCCAGTCCAGCACCGTCATCGGACGCTTGAAGGGCATCGCGTCCCGCGGGATCAGATTGCGCGCGCGCAGCTCCGTTGGGTCGATCCCGAGCCTGTCGGCGACCGCATCCATCAGCCGCTCGCGAACAAAGGCCGCCTCCGCGACCCCGCCGCCGCGGCAGGGGCCGAGGGGCGTCTTGTTGGTCAGGAGCACCTCGCCGCGTACCCGGTAGGCTGGCAGTTCATAGGGCCCCGGCAGCATGGCGGCGGTGAGGTCCGCCGCGGTCAGCGCGTCGGGGCGGAGGTAGGCACCCTGGTCGAGCTGGAAGTTGACGTCGATCGCAAGGAGGCGTCCGTCATCCCCGGCGGCAACGCGCGCCAGATGACGCTGGGCCCGGCCGGGACTGGCCGCAAGGATGTGTTCGCGCCGGTCCTCCACCCAGCCGACCGGCCGGCCGAGACGGAGCGCGGCAAGGCAGACGAGAACATCTTCAGGGCCGATTTCGCCGCGTACGCCGAACGACCCGCCCACATGTCCTTCATAGAGGAAGATCCGTGACGCCGGGCGGCCGACCAGGCCCGCCAGCAGGTCCCGATCGATATGGGGCAGCTTCGCCGCGCCATAGACTTCCAGCACGTCGCGCGCGCCGTCCCACTTTGCCACGAGGCCGCGGGTCTCCAGCGGCATGGCCGCCTGGCGGGCGATTGCGAGGTCCAGCTCGACGATCACATCCGCCCGGCTGAACGCGGCATCGACATCGCCGTAGCCCTTGTCGACGACGGCGGCCAGGCTGCCCGGCACGGTGTCGGGCCCGTGCGGCACGCTGGAATCGACGGCAACGTCCAGAAGGTCGGCGCCGATCTCGACCCGTTCGGCCGCGTCCTCGGCGATTGCCGGCGTGTCTGCGATGACCACGGCAACGGGTTCGCCGACATAGCGGGCTACGTCCCGCGCCAGGATCGGCTGGCGGAAGGCGGCGAGATCGTCACCGGTGTCGACCCGGTACCCGATCGGACCGACATCGCCCAGATCGTCGGAGGTCCAGACCGCGACGACGCCGGGAACGGCGCGGGCCGCGTCGAGCTGCAGATCGGTGATGCGGGCGTGCGGGTAGGGCGAGCGGATGACCCGGAGGGCGAGCTGGTCGGGCAGGGCGATGCCGCTGACGAACCAGCCGCGGCCGGCGACCAGCGGTCCGCTTTCCAGGCGGGTAAGGGGACGGCCGAGATGACGCATCACGGGGCCCGCCTGGCTTCCTTCGCCGCCCGGCGGATGGCACGTCGGATCGGTCCGTAGCCCGTGCAGCGGCACAAATTCATGGAAACCAGCGCGTCGATGGCGTCGTCGTTCAGGAACGGATCGTGTTCCAGCGCGGCGGCCGCGAGCATCAGGAAACCCGGCGTGCAGAAGCCGCACTGGACGGCGTCCTCCTCGTCGAACGCCTCCTGAAGCGCATGAAGCCTGCCGCCGGTGGCAAGGCCTTCGACCGTGCGCAGACTGCGTCCTTCCAGCTGACAGGCGAACATGAGGCAGGCGCGGGCCGGGTCATCGTCCACGATGACCGTGCAGCTTCCGCAGACGCCCTGTTCGCAGCCGACCGGGGTGCCGGTCAGGTGCATCGCGCGCAGGAGATCCGCGACGGTCTGGCGCGGCTCGACCTCGGCGGTGCAGTCCGACCCGTTCAGGCGGAAAGACACGGAGACGCGGCCGCTCATGGCGCGCTCCGGAGCCTGCAAGGGCGAACGCTGGGAAGGGGGCAAGGCACGGGACGGCTCATCTGGTGGTCTGCTGCAGGGCGCGCAGCACCATGCTGCGAACGAGGTCGCGACGATAGAGGGCGTCGGCCTGATAGTCCTCCAGGGGGTCGATGATCTCGGCGGCAAGTTCGGCCGCCTGCAGGAAGCGCGGTTTGCTCGGGGCGGAGCCTTCCAGTGCCTCCTCGACCTCGCTCAGGCGCCTCGGCACGGCTTCCGCACCGCCGGTGGCGATCCGGACGCGGGTCATGCGGCCGCCCTTCAGCTCGTACAGCGCGAGGGCCAGCACGGTGGCGTAGTCGCCGGTCCGGCGGCCGAACTCGGAAAAGCCCCAGCGCGTCGCGCCCGGCAGCTCCGCGATGGTGGCGGCCGTCATCATCTCGTCCTCGCGGGCCGTCGTCGCCATGACGCCGGCAAAGAATTCAGAGGCCGGGACGGACCGGGGACCATCCTGCCGGCTTTCGAGCGTCAGATTGACGTCGAGCGCGACCACGGCGAGCGCCCATTCGGACGCGGGGTCGGCCTGGGCGAGGCTCCCGCAGAACGTACCACGGCATCGCACGGGCCACGGACCAACCTTCTCAGCCATGGAGGAGAGCAGGGCGCCCAGCGGACGTTGCGGGGACAGTCGGCGGAGATCCTGATGCCGGACCAGCGGGCCAATCTCCAGACGCCCGTCTTCCTCGGCCAGGGGCGGCGCATCGGTGAGGCCGTTCACATCGACCAGAATCGAGGGCTGCGCCAGACGATAGGCCATGGCTGGCACGAGGCTCTGCCCGCCCGCCAGAATGCGCGCGTCACCGCCGGCATCCGCGAGCTGGGAAAGAGCCTCGTCGATCGTGCGAGGCGCCAGATATGTGAAGGCAGCCGGCTTCAAGGGCCGAGGTCTCCCCCTGGATCGGTCTCAGCTTGCAGCCGACCGCGTGCCGGAAGGCCGACGCGGGTTGCCACCGGACACCGGGGCGGTCTGCCGAGCGAATCGCGGCAGTTGGCTTCAGCGTGATTGTGACGGCGGGGGAGCGGAACGCAATGAGGTTCGCATCCAGCGGATCATGGGGGGAGCGAAGGGAAGGAACAATGGCGCCCGGCGGGTGTCAGCCCGACGCCGGAGCGAGCCGCGATGCCGCCTCGACCACCAGCGGATCCAGGGCCGAGCCGCCGCTTTCCATCATGTCGAACAGGGTGCGGCGCATCCGCGGGTCCCAGAACTTGGCGATGTGGTCGGCGATGCCTTCGACCGCTTCCTCGTGGTCATAGGCGGAGAAATAGTCGGCGATCTGGTTCGCCATCCGGGTGATCTCGGCCTGGTCCATTGTCTGTCCGTTTCGCGGGTCGCTTGCCGGGTTCTTTTCACTTCCGAGATTCAGAAGCCTACATAACCTTCTGATCCAATATTCTTTTCTCAGTCCACGAGGACGACTGTTCCGTCCGGACCCGCGGCCGCCAGCTTGATGCCGGCGTTGCGGGCGCAGGTCAGCGCCAGGGTCGTCGGCGCGGAAATCGAGGCGATCAGAGGTGCGCCGGCGGTCGCGGCCTTGAGCACCATCTCGAAACTGGTCCGGCTGGAAAGCACCACGAAGCCGTCCAGCGGAAGATCGCCGGCGCGGGCCCGGCTCCCGATCAGCTTGTCGAGGGCGTTGTGCCGGCCGACATCCTCGCGCGCGTCGACGATCGTGCCGTCGGGTGTGGCGAGGGCGGCCGCATGGACGCTGCGGTTGATCCGGTTCATCGGCTGATGCTCGGAAAGCTGACGGAATGCCGCCGCGATCGCTTCCGGAGCGACGGGTGGACGGGCCGGAACCGGCAAGGCTGCGCGAACCGCGTCGCCGAGGGCCGTCACGCCGCAGACGCCGCAGCCGGATCGGCCGGACAGGCCGCGCGTGCGGTCAGCCCCTGCCGCCAGCGAAGAGGCCGGCGCCTGCAGATCGGCCACGATGCCGTCGGAGGCATTCTCGATCTGGATGGCCTCGATGGCGGCGACGTCATCCAGCAGCCCCTCTGTCAGCGCGAAGCCGGTGACGAAATCCTCCAGATCCCGGGGGGTTGCCATCATCACCGCGAAAGACGCGCCGTTGAGGCGGATCTCGACCGGGACTTCCTCGGCGAGCGCCCAGACGCCGGGACGAAAGGTGCCGTCCGGATGCCAGACCCGCGTCTTGACCCGCGGATCCTGCGATCCGACCGGCGCGTCCGCCTCGTCGTGCGCGTTCACCGCTCCGGCCATGGCCTACTCCGCGGCCTCGACCGCGGCGATCTCGGCCACCCGGCTCTGGTGCTCGACCTGCCATTCGGACGGTTGATTGGAAAGCGTCACCTGAACGGCGGTCACCTTGTATTCCGGGCAGTTCGTCGCCCAGTCGGAGTTCTCCGTGGTGATCACGTTGGCGCCCGTCACCGGGTGATGGAACGTCGTGTAGACCACGCCCTGGGGCATCCGGTCGGAGATCTTCGCCCGCAAGGTGGTCGCGCCCTTGCGCGACGCAATCGAGACCATCGCGCCGTCCTCGATGCCCCGGACATCCGCGTCGTGGGGATGAAGCTCCAGAACGTCCTCCTGATGCCAGGTCGAGTTCGGGGTTCGGCGCGTCTGCGCGCCCACATTGTACTGGGACAGGATCCGGCCGGTGGTCAGGATCAGCGGGTAGAACCGGTTCGTCCGCTCCTCCGTCGGCACGAACTTCGTCAGGGCGAATTTGCCGAGGCCGCGGACGAACTGTCCGACGTGCATGATCGGGGTCCCGTCAGGGGCCGACTCGTTGCACGGCCACTGGACCGACCCGTGGGCGTCGAGGTGCCCGAAGGAGACGCCGGTGAAGGTCGGGGTGACCGAGGCGATCTCGTCCATGATCTGGGCGGCGTTGTCGTAGTGCATCGGGTAGCCGAGGGCATTGGCGATCCGGGAGACCACCTCCCATTCCTGCAGGCCGGTGCGCGACGGCATCACCGGCCGGACGCGATTGATGCGCCGTTCGGCATTGGTGAAGGTGCCGTCCTTCTCCAGGAAGGAGGTGCCCGGCAGGAAGACGTGGGCGTAGGCGGCGGTCTCGTTCAGGAACAGGTCCTGAACGACGACGCACTCCATGGCCTCCAGTCCCGCTGTGACGTGCTGGGTGTCGGGATCGGACTGGGCGATGTCCTCGCCCTGGACCAGGAGCCCCTTGAACGATCCATCGAGGGCGGCGGCCAGCATGTTCGGGATGCGCAGACCGGGCTCGTCGTCGAGGGACACGCCCCAGCGCTCCTCGAACAGCGCGCGTACGCCCTGTTCGCCGACATGGCGATAGCCCGGATATTCGTGCGGGAACGAGCCCATGTCGCAGGAGCCCTGCACGTTGTTCTGGCCGCGCAGCGGGTTCACGCCGACGCCGTTGCGGCCGAGATTGCCGGTGGCCATGGCAAGATTGGCCATCGCCATCACCATGGTCGAACCCTGGCTGTGCTCGGTGACGCCGAGGCCGTAATAGATCGCCGCGTTGCCGCCGGTGGCGTAGAGGCGGGCGGCGGCACGGATCTCGGCGGCCGGCACGCCGGTGACGCCCTCGACGGCTTCCGGGCTATTTTCCTCGCCGGCAACGAAGTCTTCCCAGCGGGCGAAGGACACCGAATCGCAGCGCTCGGCCACAAAGGTACGGTCGACCAGGCCTTCGGTCACCACCACATGGCCGATCGCGTTCATCACGGCGACGTTGGTGCCGGGCTGAAGCTGGAGATGATGGGCTGCCTCGATGTGCGGCGAGCGAACGAGATCGATCCGCCGCGGATCGGCGACGATCAGCTTCGCGCCCTGACGCAGGCGCTTCTTCATGCGCGAGGCGAAGACCGGATGGCCGTCGGTCGGATTGGCGCCGATGACCAGGATCACGTCGGCCTCGTCGACGGACTTGAAGTCCTGGGTGCCGGCGGAGGTGCCGAACGCGTTCTTCAGGCCGTAGCCGGTGGGCGAATGACACACCCGCGCGCAGGTATCGACGTTGTTGTTGTGGAAGGCGGCCCGGACCAGCTTCTGGACGACGTAGACCTCCTCGTTGGTGCAGCGCGAGGAGGTGATGGCGCCGATCGACGCGCGCCCGTACTTGTCCTGGATGGACCGGAACCGGTCGGCGGTGAAGGCGATCGCCTCGTCCCAGGAGACCGGCCGCCATGCATCGTGAATGGTCTCGCGCACCATCGGGGTGGTCACGCGGTCCTTGTGGGTCGCATATCCCCAGGCGAACCGGCCCTTGACGCAGGAGTGGCCCTCGTTGGCGCCGCCGTCCTTGTACGGCACCATGCGGACGACTTCCTCGCCCTTGAGTTCGGCCTTGAAGGAACAGCCGACACCGCAATAGGCGCAGGTGGTGACCACGCTCCGGTTCGGCACGCCGTGGTCGATGACCGCCTTTTCCTGCAGCGTGGCCGTCGGGCAGGCCTGCACGCAGGCGCCGCAGGAGACGCATTCAGAGGAGAGGAAGTCGTCGAAGCCGGTGCCCGCGGACACCTTGGACTCGAACCCGCGGCCCTCGATCGTCAGCGCGAAGGTGCCCTGGACCTCCTCGCAGGCGCGCACGCAGCGCGAGCAGACGATGCACTTGGACGGGTCGAAGGTGAAATAGGGGTTGGAGACGTCCTTGGCCTGCTCAAGGTGGTTCTCGCCCTCGAAGCCGTAGCGCACCTCGCGCAGGCCCACGTCGCCGGCCATGTCCTGCAGCTCGCAGTCGCCGTTCGCCGCGCAGGTGAGGCAGTCGAGCGGGTGGTCGGAGATGTAGAGCTCCATCACCCCCTTGCGCAGGTCCTCCAGACGCCGGGTCTGGGTCTTCACGACCATGCCCTCGGCGACCGGGGTCGTGCAGGACGCAGGCGTGCCGCGCCGGCCTTCGATCTCCACCAGGCAAAGCCGGCAGGAGCCGAAGGGTTCGAGGCTGTCGGTCGCGCACAATTTCGGGATCGCGACGCCGGCCTCGGTCGCCGCGCGCATGACCGACGTGCCTTCCGGCACAGACACCGGCATGCCGTCGATCATGACGGTCACGGTGTTCTCGCCCGGCTTTTCCGGGGTGCCGTAGTCGGTCTCTTTCAGAAGCGTCATCGGAGCCTCCCTCCTGTGGTCGGTCCGGGGCCTATTCGGCCGCTTCCCGGGCATGAGCCCGGTCGAAGTCCTCGGGGAAATAGGTGAGGGCGCTCTTCACCGGCATCGGCGTCAGCCCGCCCATCGCGCACAGCGACGCGTCGGTCATCAGCGTGCAGAGATCTTCGACCAGCGCGACGTTCGTCGCGACGTCCTCGCCGGCCAGGATCCTGTCCATGGTCTCGCGGCCGCGCACCGCACCGACCCGGCACGGGGTGCATTTCCCGCACGATTCGATCGCGCAGAACGCGAAGGCGAAGCGGGCCTGACGCGCCATGTCGACGGTGTCGTCGAAGACGACGATGCCGCCGTGCCCCACCATGAAGCCAGCTTCGGCGAACGCCTCGTAGTCCATCGGCAGGTCCAGGCGATCGGCCGGGACATAGGCGCCGAGCGGTCCGCCGACCTGCACGGCCCGCACCGGGCGTCCGGAATGCGTCCCACCGCCGAAGTCTTCGATCAGCTCACGCAGGGTGACGCCGAAGCCAAGCTCGACGAGACCGCCGCGGGCGATGTTGCCGGCGATCTGGAACGGCATCGTCCCGCGCGACTTGCCCATGCCGTGGGCGGCGTAGGCCTCGGGCCCGTCGGCCAGAATGGAAGGCACCGCGGCGAAGGACAGCACGTTGTTGACGACGGTCGGCTTGCCGAACAGGCCGGCGATCGCCGGGATCGGCGGCTTGGCGCGCACGATGCCGCGCTTGCCTTCGAGGCTGTCGAGCATCGCCGACTCCTCGCCGCAGATGTAAGCGCCGGCGCCCACCCGCACGTGGAGCCTGAAGCTGCGTCCCGAGCCGAGAATGTCGTCGCCGAGCGTGCCGTCCGCCTCGCAGGCGGCGATCGCCGTCTTCATCGCGGCGATGGCATCGGGATATTCGGAGCGGATGTAGACGTAGCCGGTGCAAGCCCCGACGGCGAGGCCCGCGATCGTCATGCCCTCGATCAGGAGGAAAGGGTCGCCCTCCATCAGGATCCGGTCGGCGAAGGTGCCGGAATCGCCCTCGTCGGCATTGCAGCAGATATATTTCTCGTCCGCTTCGGCCGCCGCGACGGTCCGCCATTTGATCCCGGTCGGAAAACCGGCGCCGCCCCGTCCGCGCAGTCCGGACGCGACCACATCTTCCACGATATCCGCCGCAGGCTTGGCGAGCGCCGCCTCGAGGCCGCGGAACCCGCCCTGGGCGCGATAGTCGGCCACGGAGGCCGGATCGATGACGCCGCAGCGGGCAAACGTCACCCGGGTCTGGCGCGCGAGATAGGGAATGGCATCGACCGGTCCGAGATGGAGCGGATGACCGTCGGCGGACGGAAATCCGGCGTCGAACAGACCAGTCACATCGTCGGGGTCCACCGGTCCGTAGCCGATCCGCCCCGCGGACGTTTCGACTTCCACCAGGGGCTCCAGAAAAAGCGCGCCGCGGGTTCCGGTTCGCACCACCGACACCTCGATGCTGCGAGCCTCCGCCTCGGCCATGATCCGGGCGGCCACATCGTCGGCGCCGACCGACCGGGCGGCGGCGTCTTTCGGAACGAAGATCCGGATCGGAAACGTCATCGGTCTACTCCGCTGCTTCGCCGCGCGGGATGCGCGCCTCGGCGATCCAACGGTCCAGCCGCTCCGCCGTCACGCGCCCCTGCAGCTCACCGTCCACCAGCGCCGCGGGGCCGAGCGCGCAGTTGCCGAGACAGTAGGCGTCCTCGACCGTCACGGCCGCATCGGGCGTGGTCGCTCCGGAGCCGAGACGATGGGCGCGGTGGAGATGGTTGGCGAGGTCCTCGCATCCGACCGCCTGACAGGCTTCCGCCCGGCACAGCTTGATCACGCGACGGCCGGCAGGAGCGGTATGGAAGTCGTGGTAGAAGCTCACCACCCCATGAATCTCGGCCCGCGAGCGGTTCAGTCGGGCGGCGATCAACGGCTCGGCCTGGGGCGGCACGTGACCGAGGCGAGCCTGGATGGCATGCAGCATTTCGATCAGCGCATCCGGCCGATCGCCGTGCGCGGCGCAGACGTCCGCGACCGCAGCGGCGACGTCATCGGTCGTCGCCGGGGCATCCGCACCGGCGAGGGACGCCGATCGATCGTCCGGGGTGACCGACATTCCGTTTCCTCCGGTGCCGCTTGTCTCGCCACCAGTGGCCTGCGGCACGCTCTATCCGTTTGTGTCTTCGAGATTTTCTCATTGTCTGGAAAAGTTCAAATCGAAACTGCCCATCACTCGATAGGGCCGCTCTATCGTTCCGGTCCCTGAATTCTCGGGGTTTGTGCCCAACGTCTCCTCAGCCCACCAATTCCCGTAGCATTGGCCGGCCAACAGTGGTTCACTGCGGAGAAACCGAGTGGGGTGCGTGGTTTCCATGCTGGCTGATCTCAGCTTCGCACTGGCCCAGGGGGCGGTCTTTTTCGGGGTCATGCTGACCCTTTTCAGGTTCCGGCGGCAAATCGGCCTCGGCACGTTCATTGCCGCGCTGTGCGCGCTGACCTTCGCGGAAAACTATCTCGCGATCACCGTGTTCGTCGGGATCGGACCGCTGACCTACACGCCGGGATCCGTCGTACTCTTCACCGGCAAGCTGCTGCTTCTGCTGCTGGTCTACATACGCGAGGACGCCGAGACGGTCCGCCAGCCGATCTACGGGCTTCTGATCGGCAATCTGGTCATCGTCACGGTGGTGGTGCTGGTCAGCTTCCAGACCCGCGTGGGAACGGAAAGCGCCGGCACCGCGATCGATGTGATCGCGGATTCGACCTGGCTTTCGGTCTGGGGCACCTTCCTGCTCTTTGTCGACTGTATGGCGATGATCCTGATCTACGAGCGGCTCGTCCGAGTTGCCTGGATCGGCCTTTTCTCTCGTATCTGGCTGAGCGTCATCCTGGTCCTCACTTTCGACCAGCTCGCCTTCTTCACGGCGCTCTACGCCTTCTTCGGCGTTCCCTTCAGTGCCGGGATCGGTGGCTTCCTCGGCAAGGTCTCGGCGGCGGGTCTCTACAGCGCGGTGCTCTGGGCCTATCTCAGGTGGTTCGAGGACCATGTCGACATTTCCTGGCATCCCCACCGCCTGTGGGACGTGTTCGACATCCTGACCTATCGCCAGCGGTTCGAGGCCCTGAGCGAGGCCGCCCGTCTCGATCCGCTGACCGGCGCGCTGAACCGGCGGGCACTCGACGATTCCGGCCAGTCGATCATTGACGAATGCCTGAGAAACAGTGAACCCGTGAGCGTCTTTATGATCGATATCGACGGGTTCAAGGGCATCAACGACACCCATGGACACGCGATCGGGGATGACGTGCTCAGACAGTTCGTCGTCGCCCTCAAGGAGACGCTGAGGGTCTCCGATCCGATCTATCGATATGGCGGGGACGAGTTCGTGGTGATTGCGCCTGGCGCCGATCATGCCCCGGCCGAACGCATGGCCGGCGGGATCGAGGAGGCGGCGTCCAGGTTGCCCGTTGGAAACACCGGGGGCCAGCTGTCGGCGAGTATCGGGATTGCCACCGCGACGCACGGCCAGACCGATCTGGCGGAACTGATCACGGCGGCCGATCGCGCCATGTACGCCAAGCGTCAGGGAACCAGAGATCGGCGTCGTCCCAGTCAGAACGAACTGGCGCCGGATTCCGGTGGGTGAGCCAGCCTCGTTCGTCCGGTCCGCTTCACCCGACCCGTCCGGATGACGACGGGGCTTGGGCCTGGTCCGCGTCGGGTTGGAACTCGATCGCCAGAGCGGACCGGTAGACCGTCTCCACCAGCGGCGACATCGGATCCCGGTCGGCGACCACAAGGCCGACATTGTGGTCGACGCTCGGCTCCACGAGTTCGAGGGCGGCGATCCCGTCGAGCGAGCCGAACGCCTGCAGCGAAAGCTCCGGAAGCACGGCGGCGAGCTGCCCGTCGCGGACATGCGTGACCAGGGCGATGATGGAGTTCGTCTCGATGCGCACGCTCGGATTGACGCCAGCGGCAAGGAACGCGGCGTTGACGATCCGCCGGTTCTGCATGTCCGGCGTGAGAAGGGCGAGGGGATGGGCCGCAGCCTCCGCCCAGCTCACGCGCTTCGAGCCGGACAGGGGATGGCTTTCCGGGGTGATCAGACGCAGACGCTCGCGGAAGAGCGGCGCCGTCCTGACCTGATCGAGCGGTTCGTTGTCGAGATAGGTGATCCCGGCGTCCAGCTCGAACCGCTCGAGCCCGAGGCGGATGTCTTCCGACGACATAGAGAGGATGGAGAACCCGATCCCCGGAAAGGCATCGCCGACCTTGCGGGTGAGGACGGCGACCAGGGGCAGGGCAGACGGGATCACCCCTAGGGTGACGCGTCCGGTGAGTTCGCCCTTCATCCGGCTGAGGTCCTGCTGCATCGCCTCCCAGGATTCCAGGATCGACGAGGCCCGCTGGACGATCTGTTCGCCCTCCGGCGTGAGCCCGTGATAGCGGTGCCCGCGCTTGACGATCGGGATGCCGAATTCCTCTTCCAGCTGGCGAATGCGGGCGGACAGCGTTGGCTGCGTCACGCCGCACAATGCAGCGGCGCGCGTGAAATGCTGCTCACGGGCCAGGACCACCAGATAATTCAGCTGACGGATGTCCACGGTGGCCTCTTCGAACCCGAGTCGCCGCTTCCCTCAGGCCAGCGGTCCGGCGCCGGTGGTCATGCGCGAGAAGACCCCGTCGCGCCGGATGATCCCGTGATAGAGCGCGGCACCCACATGGGCGGCGATCGCTGCGATCATGACGAAACCGATGATCACGTGGACGGTCGACAGACGCTCGAACAGCGCCTCGTTCTTGGCGATCGCCGGCGGAAAGTCGACGATCCAGAAGAAGGTGACCGGCCCGCCGAAGGCCGACTTGGTCAGGTAGCCGAGCACCGGGTTGACCAGCAGGATCGCATAGAGGAGCGCATGGTTGGCGTGGGCCGCAAAACGCTGCCAGCCGGGCATCTCTTCAGGCAGCGCGGGTGCCGGCCGGCGCAGCCGGATGGCAAGCCGGATCAAAACCAGCGGAAAGACGGTCACGCCGAGCGACCAGTGCAGAACATAGAGATTGTTCATCAGCGGGCCGGGGGCGACGTTGTTCATGGCGATCGCCGCCGCGAGCAGAGCGATGACGATGACCGCGGTCAGCCAATGAATCCACCGCTGTGTCGCCGTGTAGCCAACGGGCGCGTGCGTTTCCATCCCGGCGTCTCCCCTGATCTGGCCGGTGCGGTGCGACCTGTCTGCCGCGTCGCACCTCCTTGGCCCGCCGGCGCCTACAATGCTCCGATTGAGACGTAACAATCAAACCGGAACAATGACGAATTCGGCGGAAACCACAGGCGGCCGGACCCGGCTAATCGCGGGAGCCGGCCTTGACCGACGAGACCGCTGCCACCGGCCCGTCGCCGGAGCCGAGCTGATCCAGGAAATGGCCGGCGCGCGCCGCCTTGGCTTCCAGATAGCGCCGGTTCTCGGCATTGACCGGAGCCAGAACCGGAATGCGGCCACTGACTTCGATGCCGGCGGCGCGAAGGGCGTCGATCTTCGTCGGATTGTTGGTCAGGAGCACGATCTGGCGCCAGCCCAGCTGGGAGACGATCCGGCCGGCCGCGGTGTAGTCGCGCTCGTCCTCGTGATAGCCAAGCGCCGTGTTGGCATCGACGGTATCCAGGCCGAGATCCTGCAGATTGTAGGCACGGAGTTTGTTGGCGAGGCCCAGGCCGCGCCCTTCCTGGTCGAGATAGACGACGCAGCCGCCGCCGAGCTGGTCGATGCGCTCAAGCGCCAGGCGGAGCTGGTCACCACAGTCGCAGCGGCGGGAGCCGAAGATGTCGCCGGTGGCACAGGCGGAATGGACCCGGACGCGCAACGGTTGCTTCGGGTCCGGCTGGCCGACCATGACGGCGACCGCGGTTCCGCCCATGATGTCGCGGAACACGATGAAGCGGCTGTCGATGTCGCCGCGCAGCGGCACCGGGGCTTCGGCCACCATCTTGAGGGTTTCGGCCACCTGCCTGCGATAGTCGAGGGCGGTTTCGGCATTGACCACGAGCGGGGTCGGATCGAGCGACGCGGCATCTGGATGGACGGGAGCGGCGATCAGAGCCGGCAGGAGCTCCGCACATTTGGCGATCTCCAGCGCGGCCTCTTCGGCGGTCCCGCCGGGGGAGGTGGTGTGTCCCACCTTGACCTCGGAACCGGCCGAAAGGGTCATCAGGTCCTCGGGCGTCGCATTTGGCGAGAGAGACACCGCCGTCGCTTCGTAGGCGGTCAGTCCGATCGCGGCCGCGCGCCGATCGGTGACCAGCAGGTGCGGCGGTTCGGCAGCAACATCCTGGCGGAAGGTGTCGAGCATGGTCTGGTCGAGACCGTCGACCGCAAGCACGGCGACCGCGTCCGAGCCCGAGCGGACGATCAGCGGACGGCCGGCGCGCAGGTCCGCGCAGCCGCGATGGATCTGGATCAGTTCGGTGGTTGCCTTCTTGGAATGGCCGGACCACGTTTCGGATTCACCGGCCATGTCGCCACTCAACTCCGTCACGTCCAATTGCTCCACATAATGGGCGCGTCGTTGATGCTGTGCCAAAAACGTGCTCCTCAAAAACTCTCGTCCACCATCACCGGTTACAGCGGAGTGAACAGGTGACCACCGACCGTGCGCCTTTACCGACAGATGACGGGTCCTGGGCTTCGGTTCTGTCAGCCGCCCGCGACGGCGGGCGGATTGCGCCGGAATGGCAGTCGCTGTTTGCTCCGATCATCGGGGCCGGCGCCGGCAAGCCCTTCGTCATTGGACAATTAGGGCAGTCGCTCGACGGACGTGTGGCCACGTCCACGGGACAGTCGCGATACATTAACGGGCCGGACTGTCTTAACCATCTGCATCGTCTCAGGGCATTGGTCGATGTCGTGATCGTCGGCGTCGGTACGGTGATAGCGGACGATCCGCGGTTGACGGTTCGTCTGGTCGATGGCCCGAGCCCGGTCCGGGTGGTGATCGATCCGCGCGGACGAATCCCACGGATCGCCCGGATGTTTTCGGACGCGTCGACCGATATCGTCGTTATTACGCAGGATACCGGCCCATTGGATCTCCCTTCTTTCGTTAAAGTGGTTCGGTTGCCGGGAGATGGAAAGGGCCGCATCGATCCGAAGGCGATCCGGGAGGTGCTTTTCGGGCTCGGATATCGTCGAATGCTGGTTGAAGGCGGGCCGAACACGGTGTCGGCCTTTCTGGAGGCGGATGCACTCGACCGGCTCCATCTTCTGGTGGCGCCAGTCATCATCGGGGCTGGGCCAGCCGGTGTCTCTCTGGCACCAACCGACGCGCTGAGCGATGCGCGCCGACCGGTCACCACATCTCACCGGCTCGGCGACGAAATCGTCTTCGACTGCGATCTCCGCCGGCAACAGGCGCCGATTTCGCCGGAGTAGGGACTCCGCCGGGAACGAGCGGAGCGCGGTCAGGCCGCACCCGGCCGGGCCAGAATGTCGATGTGTCCGACCCGCGCGGCGAGGTCGCCCGCATCCGCCGCCGCCAGCCGCCGCTGTCGCCATCCGCCCAGGTCGACGGGGGCGAGAAGCCCGATCTCTCCGGCCGCCTCGGCCCAGCCGTTCACGAGTGCGTGCGTGAGCGCCGCGTCGTCGGAATCGAGAAGCCAGTCGGACTGACCGCTCTCCACCGCGAACCCGGCCGTACGGAGCTTTTCGACGGCGACCGCCCCCGCATCGGGGCCGAGCGCGGGACCGAAGCCCTTGTCGCCATGCTGATGCTGGTTGATCGCGTCGACGACCACCGGGTCGATCGGGTCGCCGGGGCTCAGGGTCGTGCTGCCATCGTAGGTGAGGGCCGCATAGAACGGTATGCGGAGACTGGCGAGCCGCTCGACCAGGCGGTCCAGCCATGCTTCTGAGACAAGGTCGAGCAGGGCGGAACAGGTCACCAGATCCGGGACGGGATCGAACACCGCCTCAAGATCCCTGTCGAGGTCGACGCGTCGGGTTTCGACCTGCTCCTCGGGCAAGCGCCAGGACGCCTCGGCAAGAAGGGCCGGATCATTGTCCGCGAGCGTCCACCGCATCCTTTGCGGCAGATGGGGAGAAAGCGCGCGGACCGTGGATCCGGTGCCGGCGCCCAGGTCGACGGCGTGGAGACCGTCCCTCCCGGACAGGTCGGCGGCCAGATGGGCGACGACCACCCGGTTGCGCGCCTGCAGGTCGGCCGGCTCCCGCAGTTTCAGCCATTCACTTGGAAACGTCACGGCACAGTCCTTCGATCACATCGCTCACATGCCTGGCGGTCGCCGACCATTTCGGCAGTCGCCCGGCCGCATCCCTTGTACCGGCTGCCAGATCGCCGCGAAGCGCGGGGTCGCCGATCAGGCGCTCCAGCGCCTTCGCCAGGGCCGCTTCGTCGTCCGGCGGAACCTTGAGCCCCGCCGCGTCCGGTATGGTCTCGGTCAACGCGCCCGCCGCCGTGCCGACGATCGGCAGTCCGTGGGCGATCGCCTCTGTCACCACCATTCCGTAGCCTTCGTAGCGGGACGAAATGACGAAGATGTTGGCAGCCCGGTAGTGCGCTTCCAGCGCCGCGGCGTCGACACGTCCGGATATGCGGATGCGATCGCCCAGTCCGGCAGCAGCGACCTTGTCGGAAAGGTCTTTGGCGGTCGCCGGATCGCGATCGGGGTCGCCGACAATATCGAGCTGCCAGTCCAGGTGACGAATTCGAGCGAGTGCGCCGACGAGGACGTCATAACCCTTGCGAGGGACGAGCGCGCCGACCGCAAGAAGGCGGGCAGGGGGGTCCGGGTCGCGGTCGATCCGGGTGGCTACATCGACGCCGGGCTCGGCGACGCTCAGACGGGCAGGCGATACCTGAAAATGGTCGGCCAGCGTCGAGGCCGTCGTCCGGCTGGTGGTCACGACGGCATGGGCACGCGCGAGAGCTCTGGTCTCGCTTGCCTGCAGCGCCTGCCGGCGGGCGGGTGTCAGACCGGTTTCCCAGGCGAGCGGATGATGGACCAGCGCGATCAGGGGCGCGCGGGCGGCCAGCATGGCCGCTTCGTCGGGAAGCACGCCGAGGGCGAGCCCGTCGACCAGGGTCGGACGGCGATCGGGTATGCCGGTGAGCGCTGCAGCAGCAAAAGCCCTCTGACCTTCATCGGGATGCGGAAAGCCGTCGCCGAGACCGACGACCTCGACGGGATGGCCGAGGGCTTCCAGCTCCGCGATGAGACGCCGGTCGTAGGCGTAGCCGCCGGTCGCCGTGTTCAGATCGCCGGGGACGGCAAAGGCGATCCGGTTCACGACGTGACCGGCGCCTCGTACCAGGCGCGCGCCACATGGGACTCGGAGATGGTGACCCGGATGGACGCGATCTCGCCCGCGGGCCGGCCGAGATGACCGGCGCGGACGGCAGCCGCCATCTCGTCGAAAATGTGCCGGGTCAGGAACTCGGTGGTGGTGTTTTTGCCGGCGAAGTCGGGCACATCGTCGAGATTGCGGTAGTTGAGCGGCGCAAGCGTCGTCTTCAGCGTTTCGTGGGCCCGGCCGATGTCCACCACGATCCCGTTGGCGTCCAGCCGCTCGGAAAAGAACGCAACGTCGACGACGAAGGTGGCACCGTGCAGGGCCTGCGCCGGGCCGAAGACCTCGCCCCGGAAGGAATGGGCGATCATGATGTGGTCGCGGACTTCGACGGCGTGCACGGCAAACTCCCGGTCTTGTTGGGGCGGAATCACGAACTGCTTGGATAACGGATCACAGGGCAGAGCAGACCACTGGCGGCGGAAAAAATCTCCACCAGCCGGTCGGGCACCTCGGCGAACGGCACGGCCGGTTCGATGAACCCGTCGAGGACGGGGTCGGAGAGCAGGTCGAGGGCCTTCGCCAGGCGCCGTCGATGGCTCCAGCGCGCGCGGTGGGAAGGAGCAACCTGTCCGACCTGGCTGGAGCGGATCGTCAGCCGACGGCTGTGGAACACCCCGCCGAACGAGGCGAGCACAGGTTTCGTCCCGTACCAGCTCAATTCCACCACCGTCGCTTCGAAGCCGGCGATCCGAAGCGCGAAATCGAAACCGGTGCCGGAGGCGCTGGTGTGGAACACGAGATCGTGTTCGCCGTCATAGTCGCTCGGATGGGAATAGCGCGCGCCGATCCGGGCGACGATGTCGGCCCGGGCCGGGTTGATGTCGAGAACCGTGACGTCCGTGCCCGGCGTGCGCGCTGCGAGATAGGCGACAAGCAGCCCGACCACTCCGCCGCCGACCACGGCAACCGAGTCCCCAGGCGCAACGCCGCCGTCCCAGACGCCGTTCAGCGCCGTTTCCATGTTCGCCGCCAGCACGGCCCGCTCGGTTGGCACGGCGTCGGGAACCGGAATCGCGGCCTCGGCCGGAATGTCGAAGACGTCCTGATGGGGGTGGAGCGCAAACATCCGCTGGCCGATGAGATGGTCCGGGCCGGTTTCTACGGTCCCGACGGCGGCGTAGCCGTACTTCACCGGGAACGGGAAATCGCCTTCCTGGAACGGGGCGCGCATCCGCTCGAACTCGCCCTCGGGAACCTCGCCGCGGAAGACCAGACCTTCGCTGCCCCGGCTGATGCCGCTGGCAAGCGTGCGGATGCGCAGGTGATCCGGTGGCAGGGAGCCGAGCGTAACCTTGCGGTGTTCTGCCTGCCCGGGAGCGACGGTCCAGAGAGCTTGAGCGGTGTCGGTCACTGTCATCACTTGGTCGGGATTGTCGGGTGAAGTCCTGGCCGAAGGCTTGCATCCACGCCTTCGCCCGCCGTTCGCGCAGATGTGAAGACGTTTTTCGCATCTGGCCCTTTTGTGTGTCTGATTCTAGTCATTGGTGCACTGCGGGAAACCGGGTCTGCCAGTCAGAGGAGTGTCGATGAGTTCCGCACCGTCCCATGTCCATGCGATGTCCACCGGCGCGACGCCCGGCGTCAAGCGCCGCCGGCTGATATTCGCAACGCTCACGACGGTGACTGCTCTCGCGCTGCTCGCGCTGATGACCGTCACCCTGTCGCCCAACGGTTACGACGCAGCCGACCTGGTCATGATCGGGTTCTTCGCCGTGACGCTCCCCTACACGGCGGTCGGGTTCTGGAACGCGGTGATCGGTCTCGTGCTGATGCGGTTCTCGCGGGCGCCACTGGAGCTCACCTGTCCGGCGGCGGCCTCGGACGATCCCTCCAGGGCGATCTCCGACAGGACGGCGCTCTTGTCCTGCATCCGCAACGAGGACGTGGAAACCGTCTCTCGAAATCTTTCCGCCATGATCGACGGTCTTGCCCATGCCGGCGTCGCCGACAGGTTCGACGTGTTCGTGCTGAGCGACTCCAACTGGCTCGACGTCATCGAGGCGGAAGAGACGACCATTGCGGCCCTTCAGGCCCGATGGGCTGACACGATCCGCATCACCTATCGCCGGCGCGACGACAATCCGGGCTACAAGGCCGGAAACATCCGGGATTTCTGCGACCGGTGGGGGGCCGACTACCAGTACGCCCTCGTGCTCGACGCCGACAGTTTCATGTCTGCGGCCGCCATCCAGCGGCTGGTGCGGGTCATGGAGAACAGCCCGGAGATCGGGATCCTGCAGAGCCTGGTGGTGGGCAGCCCGACGACGAGCTTCTTCGCTCGCGTCTTCCAATTCGGCATGCGGCTGGGTATGCGCTCCCATACGATGGGCGCTGCCTGGTGGCAGGCCGATTGCGGCCCCTACTGGGGGCACAACGCGATCATCCGTCTGGCGCCGTTCATGGCCGATTGCCACCTGCCGACCCTGCCGGGACGGCCGCCGCTGGGTGGCTGGATCCTGAGCCACGACCAGGTCGAGGCCGTGCTGATGCGGCGCGCCGGCTACGAGGTCCGGGTCATTCCGGAAGAGTTCGAGAGCTACGAGGAAAACCCGCCGACGCTTCTGGAATTCATCCGCCGCGACCTTCGCTGGTGCCAGGGGAACATGCAGTACGGCCGCCTGCTCGGCATGAAGGGGCTCGCACCCGTCAGCCGCATCCAGCTGGCGCTCGCGATGCTCATGTTCCTGGGGTCGGCCGCATGGATCGGCTTCATGGCGACGACCGCGGCGCGCGTGTTTCTTGCCGACGAACCGGCCGTCATGTTCCGACCGGACACCGGCATGGCGATGCTTGCGACGATCCTGACGATGATCTTCGCGCCGAAGCTCGCCACGGTCATCGACGTGCTGAGCCGCAGGGAGGCGCGCCGTGCATTCGGCGGCACCTTCCGGATTCTGGTGAGCGTGATGGGCGAAGTCCTGTTCTTCATGCTGCTCG
Source organism: Amorphus orientalis (assembly GCF_030814015.1). Taxonomy (NCBI): domain Bacteria; kingdom Pseudomonadati; phylum Pseudomonadota; class Alphaproteobacteria; order Hyphomicrobiales; family Amorphaceae; genus Amorphus; species Amorphus orientalis. The sequence continues at coordinate 955,683 of NZ_JAUSUL010000002.1, read as the reverse complement.
CGCCGACGGCGGCGCTCGCGCACACGCTGTTCATTGCCGGGCTTCCGTTCGGCCGGACGATCGGGTGGAGCGCCCAGCGCCGATCCGGACACAGCGTGTCGCCGTTCATCGCGCTGCGCCGGTTCTGGGCCCAGACGGCGCTCGGCGTTGCCGGCATCGTCGGGTTTGCCGGCATTTCAACGGCCGCCCTGATCGCTGCGGCTCCGGTCGTGGGCGGACTGACGCTTGCGGTTCCGTTTGCGGTGATCACGGCCTCCGCGACGCTCGGCGCGCTCGCGGTCCGGTTCGGCCTGTGGCGCATTCCGGAGGAAACCCTGCGCCCCGCCGCCCTGGCGCCGCTTTCCCTACCTGCGTTGCAGACACCGTGGGTGGCCGGTGCCGGCGAGACCCCGATCAGCGCGGTTTCCGAACCCGCCAAGGGCTAACAGGGCTAACATCCATCATGTTCGACCGGTTGAGATCGGCCTACGGGATCGGTCGCTCCATGGCTATCTACTATGGCAACGCCGGACGTCGGAAAGCGATGGACCGCCTCTATGGTCGGTTCTGCCGGCCCGGCGATCTCGTGTTCGATGTCGGTGCCCATGTCGGCGACCGGGTGGCCTCGTTCCGCAGGCTCGGCGCCCGGGTGGTGGCGGTCGAGCCGCAGCCCGGCGTCCGCACCGCGCTCACGTTGCTCTACGGTCGCGACCCGAACATCGTGCTCGAACCGTGCGCCGTCGGCGCCTCCGCCGGCAGCACGACCTTCTGGATCAACGTCGACAACCCGACCGTGTCGACTGCCTCGCAAGCATTCGTGGAGGCGGCGTCCCGGGCGGAGACGGGATGGGACGGGCAGGTCTGGCGGCGCCGGGTCGAGGTACCGCTGGACACCCTCGACGGGCTGATCGCACGGCACGGCACGCCACGCTTCGCCAAGATCGATGTTGAGGGGTTCGAGGCCGATGTCCTCGCCGGCCTCTCGACCCCGCTGGACGCGCTCTCGTTCGAGTTCACCACAATCCAGCCCGAGGTGGCCTTTCGCTGTATCGCCTGTCTGGCGAACCTGGGACCCTATCGCTTCAACGTCGCTCTGGGGGAAAGCCAGAAGCTGAGCTTCGATCGCTGGTGCAGCCGGAACGAACTGGAGGATTGGCTCTCACGGCTTCCGGCAGAGGCGAATTCCGGGGACGTTTACGCGCTCCTCGACCATCCCAAAGTCCGGCCCGTCGACCCGCCCGAGAGGGAGCAGCAGGGGGAAGCATGACCCATCTTTGGTTTCGCACCGGCCTGATACCGGCGGCGATCTTCTTCTGTCTATCGACAGCCGCCGCGGCGGCTGGGACGATGGAATGCCCGGATCCCGACGGCTGCACGGTCGACGGCGGCAGCTACCGGGCCTATATGCCGGCCGATCTCGACGGCAAGAGCGCACTGCCCGTCCTGGTCTATTTCCACGGCTGGCAGGGATCCGCCGAGGGCGTGATGAAGAACGAAGGCCTGAAGGCTGCAGCCGACGAGCTCGGCGTGCTCCTGATAGCGCCGGACGGCGCGGACAAGACCTGGTCGTTTCCGGGATCGCCGTCCCAGGAGCGTGACGAAACCGCCTTCGTCGATGCCGTGATGGACGACGTGGCGGACCGCTTTCCCATCGATCCGGACAAGACCGTCGCCACCGGTTTCTCCATGGGCGGCTCCATGGCCTGGTTCGTCGCCTGTGACCTCGGCGATCGGTTCGCTGGCTTCATTCCGGTGGCGGGCGCCTACTGGGACCCGATCCCGTCCGACTGCGCGTCGCCGGTGCCCAATCTCGTTCACGTGCACGGCACCAGCGACACCGTCGTCCCCATGGAGGGGCGGCCGATCCGGGAGATCTACCGGCAGTCGGACGTTGAGGACAGCCTGGCGACCTGGACGACGAAGGCCGGCTGCGATGCGGAACCGGTCCCGGCTTCCCTCGGAGACCTGGCTTGCCGGAAATGGACCGGGTGCGGAACAAAGCTCATCGAGCTCTGCACGCATCCGGGCGGGCACCTCATCGAACCGCAGTGGATCGTGGACGGCTACCACCGGCTGATGGATCCCGCGCGCTGACGTGACGGCGCCGGGAGATGCCGCCAGCTTGTTTGGCGCCGCGGCGTGTGTCATGGCCAAAGACAACCGAGACAGCCCGAGGACACGCCCATGACGTCGCCAGCGGCCACCGCCGAGACCTTCGCCCAGACGGGGCCGCTCGCCGATATCAAGGTGGTCGATCTGACGCGCATTCTGGCGGGCCCGACGGCGGCCCAGCTTCTCGGGGATCTCGGCGCGGACGTGGTCAAGATCGAGCGGCCGGGCAAGGGCGACGACACGCGGGGATGGGGCCCGCCCTTCGTGAAGGATGCCGACGGAAACGAGACCGCGGAGAGCGCCTACTATCTATGCGCCAACCGGAACAAGCGGTCGATCGCCGTCGACCTGTCGCGGCCCGAGGGCCAGGAGATCATCCGGCGTCTGGTGGCCGATGCCGACGTCGTTCTGGAAAACTACAAGGTCGGTCAGCTCGCCCGCTACGGGCTCGACTACGAGAGCCTCAGCCAGCTCAATCCGAAGATCGTCTACTGCTCGATCACCGGGTTCGGCCAGACGGGTCCCTACGCGCCGCGTGCCGGCTACGATTTCATGATCCAGGGCATGGGCGGGATCATGAGCCTCACCGGGTTCCCGGACGAAGACGGCGGCCGACCGACCAAGGTCGGCGTGGGGATCGCCGACGTGATGTGCGGCATGTACGCGGCCAACGCCATCCAGGCGGCGCTTCACGCGCGGGAGAAGACGGGGAAGGGCCAGTACATCGATCTCGCCCTCTTCGACACCCAGATTTCCTGGCTGATCAATCAGGCGCTTGCTTTTCTCACCAGTGGCGAGGTGCCCGGCCGCCTCGGCAATGCGCATCCGACCGTGGTGCCCTACGAGACGTTCGCCGCATCGGACGGGGATTTCATCATCGCAGCCGGCAACGACGGTCAGTTCCGGCGCCTGTGCGAGATCGCCGGACGGCCCGAACTGGCGGACGACCCGCGCTTCGCCACCAACCGGGACCGGGTCGTGAACCGGGCGGAGCTCATTCCGGCCATCAACGCCTTCACCCGGACGCGAACGGCGGCCGACTGGATCTCGGCGCTGGAGGTGGCGGGCATCCCGTGCGGACCGATCAACGATCTGGGCGAGGTTTTCGACCATCCGCAGGCCGTTCACCGGGGCGCGAAGGTGACCATGCCGCACGCGACGTCGGCAACGGGCACGGTCGACCTGATCGGCAACCCGATTAAGATGAGCGAAACACCGGTGTCCTACCGGCGCGCGCCGCCGCGGCTCGGCGAACACACGCTCGAAGTTCTCGCCGGCGAACTCGGCTATTCAAGTGAGGACATCGAGCGGCTTTCGTCCGACGGTATCGTGGAGATCGGCACATGAAGACGGGCGCGGAACTGATCGCGGCGAAACTGGCCGCCGTCGGATGCCGGACGGCATTCGGTATCCCCGGCGGTGAGGTGCTGGCTCTCGTCGACGCCCTCGACCGGGCGGGCGTGCGGTTCGTGCTCACCAAGCACGAGACGGCAGCGGGCTTCTTCGCCGAGGGTGGCTGGCACGCGACCGGCGTGCCCGGCATTCTGGTGGCGACGATCGGGCCGGGGCTGGCCAACGCCGTCAACGCGATCGCCAACGCCCATCAGGACAAGGTGCCGCTGATCATCCTGACCGGCTGTGTCGATGCGGCCGACGCCGACACCTACACCCATCAGGTGTTCGATCACCGGGCGCTGCTGGCACCCATCGTGAAGGCGAGTTTCCGGGCAAGCGCGGGGAGCCTCGACGCGGTGGTCGACAAGGCGCTGACCCTGCTGTGGGACGGGCAGCCCGGGCCGATCCACATCGACGTGCCGATCAGCGTCGCGGAATCCGACTGCGGCGAGACCGCTGGGCCGGTTCCGACCCTGCCGGGACCTTCGGTGCCGGCGCCCGGCGGCGATCTGGAGACCGCCCGCGCCTGGCTCGCAGGCAGCAAGCGTCCGCTGGCGATCGCCGGCGTGGACGCGGTCAACGACGAGGCGGGAGCCGCCCTGACGGCGTTCTGCGAGCGCCATTCGGTTCCGCTGGTGACGACCTACAAGGCGAAGGGGCTCCTGGACGAGGACCATGCTCTGGCGCTCGGCGGAGCCGGCCTGTCACCCCGGGCCGACGGGATTTTGAAGCCCCTGATCGAGGCGGCGGACCTGATCCTTCTCATCGGCTACGACCCGATCGAGATGCGCATCGGCTGGCGCGATCCGTGGCCCGACGACAAGCGCGTGGTGGAGATCACCCCGGTGACCCGAAGCCACGGCATGCACGCGGTTTCGGTGACGCTGAAGGGCTCCGTCGCTCCGACGCTGACGGCGCTCTCCGACACCCTGGACGGGCACGCGACCTGGCCGGACGGAGAGCCGGCAGCGGTTCGGGCAGAGCTGAGGTCCGCCTTCTCGGCTTCGGATGCCTGGACGCCGGCGCAGGTTTTCGCGACGGCGCGGTCGGTCCTCCCCCATGATGGCGTCATCACCGCCGATTCCGGCGCCCATCGGATCCTTCTCAGCCAGATGTGGACGGCCCATCATCCGCGCGCGGTGCTGCAATCGTCGGCGCTGTGCACCATGGGCTGCGCGGTGCCGATCGCGGCCGGCTACAAGCTGCAGCACCCGCACGCGCCGGTGGTTGCCTTCGTCGGCGACGCGGGGCTGGAGATGACGCTCGGCGAGTTGGCGACCATCCGCGACCTCGGTCTCTCCGTGGTGATCATCGTGCTGGTCGACCAGTCGCTTGCGCTGATCGAGCTCAAGCAGCGGGCGCAACAGCGCCCGTCCGTCGGCGTCGAGTTCGGCGGAACCGATTTTCCGGCCGTCGCCCGGTCCCTCGGCGGAGAAGGCGTCTGGGTCGACGACGCCGAAGCCCTCGCCACGGAGCTGGAAGAGGCGCTCGGCCGCGACGGCTTCACGGTGATCGCCGCGCGGGTCGACAAGAGGGGCTACGAAGGCGCGTTCTGACCGGTGCGCGCCGGAACCGGGTTCGAGGACGGGCGTCAGGCGGGCGAGGGGGCATCCGCGGCAATACGTGCAGTGTGCCGCGCGATCATGAATTCCTCGTTGGTCGGGATCACGTAGACCTTCACCGGCGACGCATCGGTTGAGATCCTGAGCTTGCTGGCCGCGTTGCGTTCCGGGTCGATGGAGATGCCGAGCCAGTCCTCGTCGTGGAGGATACGGTGCCGCACGCCGGCGGCGTTCTCGCCGATGCCGCCTGTCAGTACGACCGCGTCCAGTCCCTGCAGCACCGCCGCGAGCGCACCGAGCTCGCGGCGCACACGGAAGACGAAATAGTCCAGCGCCGCCGCGGCGTCGGGCGATGAGCTCGCTTCCAGATCGCGCATGTCGTTGGAAATGCCGGACAGCCCCTTGAGACCGGATTCGTTGTAGAGGAGCCGGGTCAGCTCGTCCGGCGACATGCCGCGCTCGGTCATTAGATAAAGCAGCACGCCCGGATCGATCTGCCCGCAGCGCGTGCCCATCGGCAGCCCGTCGAGCGCGGTGAAGCCCATCGAGGAGGCGACCGAGACGCCGTTCTGGATCGCGCACATGGAGGCGCCGTTGCCGAGATGGGCAACCACCAGCCGGTGGCTGTCCTCCGCAAGCCCGAGCTCGTGGATGCGGGCGACGATGTACTCGTAGGACAGGCCGTGGAAGCCGTACCGCCGCACGCCCTCGTCGTAGAAATGCTTCGGCAGCGCGAAGGTGTCGTTCACCCAGGGATGCTTGCGGTGGAAGCTGGTGTCGAAACAGGCGACCTGGACCGCATCGGGGAACGCTTTACGGGCCGCTTCCACGCCGGACAGATTGTGCGGTTGATGCAGCGGGGCGAGCGGATTGTAGGCGCGCAGCCGGTCCAGCACCGCGTCGTCAATCGCGACCGGAGCCTCGAAGTCCGGACCGCCATGGACGATCCGGTGACCGACGGCGACCACCGCGTAATCCGGATGGCGCTCGCGCAGAAGCTCGAGGATCACCGCGACACCGGCCGTATGATCGGTCGGCGCCGTCTCGCCCTCAAGTGCGGTGTCGACGACCTTTTCCCCGTTCTCTCGGGCGACGAGGCGTGGATGCGTTCCCAGCCCGTCGATCTGCCCGCGGATGATCTCGCGCAGGGCATCGGAGGAGAAGAGCGAGAACTTGATGCTCGACGAGCCGGCGTTGATGGTCAGGATGACGTCGCTCACGCGCGCACCTTCACGTCAGGTCAGGGGGACGGACCGGGACTTGGCCCAGTGGTCGTAGAGCAGGGCGAGAGCCGCAGAGGCCGCACGGGCGCGGTCGTCGTCGGCGCGGCTGGTCAGCATGATCGGAACGGTGGCCCCGATAACAAGGCCGGCCGATTCCGCGCCGCCCAGGAAGGTCAGTCCCTTGAGGAGGATGTTGCCCGCCTCGATGCTCGGGACCACGAGGACTTCCGCTTGTCCGGCCACCGGCGAGTCCAGACCCTTTGTGGCCGCGGCCTGGGCGTCGATGGCGTTGTCCATGGCGAACGGCCCGTCGACGATGCCGCCCTTGATCTGACCGCGGTCGGCCATCTTGGCCAGAATGGCCGCATCCACGCTCGAAGGAATGACCTGGTTGACGGTTTCGACCGCCGAGAGGATCGCGACCTTGGGCACCTGGATACCGAGCGCCATCGCCAGGTCGATCGCGTTCTGGACGATGTCGGCCTTGGTGGCGAGATCCGGGGTGATGTTGATCGCGGCATCGGTGATCAGAAGGGGCCGCGGATGGCGGGGCAGGTCGGCCACGAACACGTGGGACAGGCGCCGTCCGGTCCGCAGTCCGCCGTCGCGCCGGACGATCGGATGCAGGAAGTCGTCGGTGTGGATGTGGCCCTTCATCAGGCAGCGCACACGCTGGTCGTGAACCAGCTTCACCGCCGTGGCGGCGGCTTCGGCATGGCTCTTCCGTTCGATGATCTCGAAGCCGTCGATGCTGCGCCCGAGACTGTCGGCCGCCTTGCGGATCGCATCAGGGTCGCCGACCAGGATCGGCTCGATCAGGTCCCGGTCATGGGCTTCCAGCGCGCCGCCAAGCGAGCCTTCCTCGTGAGGACACACGACGGCGGTGGGCACCGGATCGACCGGTTCCGCACGGCCTTCGAAGACCTGGAAATGGATGCGTTCGCCCGCGGTGAGCTTGGAGTGCGCCTCAAGGGGCGCCTCTCCGGGCGTCTTCGGCGTGTCGGCGGGATCGACCATGGATGGCTCCGACTTCCTGTCTCCGCACCGCTGGACCCTAGCCGGATGCGATGACGATTGTGCAACGCACACAAGGCGATGCCAAGACTGGTTCACGCGCCCGGCGATCAGGAAGGTATCTGACACCCGGCAAGCTCGTCGACGGTCGTGATCCCCAGGAGGGCGAGGGTCCGCCGCAGGTCGTCGGCCACGTGGTCCACGGCGCTGTTGAGGCCGGCTTCCCCGCCGCCGGCAATCGCCATCATCGGCAGCCGCCCGAGAAGCACGAAATCCGCGCCACGCGCGATTGCCTTGGCGACGTGCTCGCCGGAGCGGACGCCGCTGTCGAGGAGGACGGGAAAATCGGGGCCGACCGCAGCGCGGATCGCAGGCAACGCATCGATCGAGGCGATCGCGCTGTTGAGCTGCCGTCCGCCGTGGGTCGACACCACGATGCCGTCCGCTCCGGCATCCCGGGCCCGTTCGGCCGCGCCGGGAGACAAGACGCCCTTGATCACGAGCTTGCGCGGCCACCGCTGGCGGATCCGATCCAGCACCGCCCAGTCGAGACGGCCGGAACTCTGCGCCGCCATGAATTTCGCCAGCTGACCGGCGCTTGCAGACGGATCGGTATAGCGCTCGATGTTGGCGAAGCGCGGCATGCCGGAGCGGGCCAGCGCCAGGCACCAGGCCGGGTGGGTCGCAATGTCCAGGCCAAGGCGGAGCGAGGGACGCAGGGGCAGCTGGAGCCCGTTGCGAAGATCGCGCATCCTGAGGCCGGGCACCGGCACGTCGACGGTGACGAAGAGGACCTCCACGCCGGCCTTGTCTGCCCGGTCGACGATGTCGTCGGCGACCGCTTCGTCGGCGGCCACATAGAGCTGGAACCAGGACTTCCCGCCGGAGATGTCCGCGATGTCCTCGATGGAGGTGGAGGCAGCGGTGGACAGGACATGGGGCATGTTCCGGTCGACAGCCGTTTCCGCCAGGAACCGGTCGGCACCGGGCCAGATCAGGCCGGTCAGTCCGAGCGGAGCGAACCCGAAGGGCAGGGCGAAGTCCCGGCCGAACAGCGACCGGGACAGGTCGATCCGGTCGACGTTCACCAGCACTTCGGGAACGAAGCGGAGCCGTTCGAACGCGTCGACCGACTCAGCCAGGCCGACTTCCGTTCCCGAACCGCCGTCGAGATAGTCGAAGGCCACACGGGGAATGCGCCGACGCGCGGAGCGCCGGAATTCGTCGAATGTCTTGAGATCCATGTCCGATGCGGCCCTACTCGTCCTCGAACAGGGTGATGAGGCTCGAGATGTCGTCGTCGAGGGAGTGACCCGGCTTCTTCCCGAGGCTGCGGTAGAGTTCGATCGTGCGCTCGGACGTCGGCGTCCAGGCGTCTGCGGCCTGGGCCGCCGCCACAGCCATCTTCAGGTCCTTGAGCATGACCGAAGCACCGCCGAGTTTCGGCTCGTAGGTGTGGGTGGCCATGCGCGGGCCGAATATCTGAAGCGGCAAGGAATCGGCGAAGCCGCCTTTCAGGGCGGCGGCCAGTTGTTCGACATCGACCCCGGCCTTTCGGCCGAAGGCGAGGGTTTCGGCCATCACCATCATGTTGTTGGCGACGATCATCTGATTGCAGAGCTTGGCAAGTTGACCCGCTCCCGAAGGGCCGAGGTGTGTCATGCGGGACGAGACCCGGTCGATCAGCGGGCGGGCCCGTTCGATCGCGGCCGCATCGCCGCCAGCCAGCACGATCAGGCTGCCGGCTTCCGCAGCAGGCACGCCGCCGGATACCGGCGCGTCGATCCAGTCGATGCCGTGCGTCTTCAGTTCAGACCCGATGGCCTGGGCTTCGTCCGGAGCGATCGTGGAAAAATCGACGATCGTCTTCCCGGCCTTCTCGGCTGCGGCGATGAACCCGTCCTTGCCGAGTGCGACCTCGCGCACGGCGGCGCCGTCCAGGATGCAGATGCCGACCAGGTCCGAGGCGTCCAGCAGCGCGGCCGGCGTCTCGGCAAGGGCGGCGCCTTCGGACACCAGTCCGTCGGCCCGGCTTGCGGTCCGGTTCCAGACCGTGAGTGGTCCCGGGTCCAGAAGGTGGCGCGCCATCGGCACACCCATCACACCAAGGCCGGCAAAGCCGAAACGGGGGGAGGCATCCATCATGGTCGATTCTTTCGCAGTGGATTCCGGTCGAGGCAGGACAGACCGTCCTCTCGGCAGCCTGGGAACGGTCGGATCGTTTAGGGGAGTGAGCCGACAGTCAAGCTCGGGAATGATCGGCCGGTTCGTTCCTCTGACCGCATGCGGCCGAAGTTCCGGTCTGCCGGCTGCCAGTCCACCGGCGGCTACTTGAGCGGGCCGCCCACCATAGCCAGCCGCGCAGGCGGGCCATCCGCCTCGTCAAGCGTGGGCGTATCGATCACCACCGTGTTGCGGCCGAGATGCTTTGCCTCGTACAGCGCCCTGTCGGCGCCGGATAGGCATCGGCTCATGGTCGAGTAGCTTTCCACGTCGGCGCTCACACCGAGGCTGACGGTGAAGCGGATGTCGTTGCCCTCAGCCACCAGCACTTCGCTTTCGACGCGAGCCCGAATGCGTTCGGCGACCAGGTATCCGGATGCGCTTGTGGTGTAGGGCAGGAGCAGGCCGAACTCCTCGCCACCGGTTCGAGCGACGACATCGGATGTGCGCGATTCCTCCAGCATGATTCGCGCCAGGCGCTGGATGACGATGTCGCCGACGGGATGGCCGAAGGTGTCGTTGATCAGCTTGAACCGGTCGATATCGACCAGGACGATCGTGAACGCTTCGTCGTAGCGCTCCCAGCGTTTCCACTCTTTCGTCAGATGCGCGAAGAACGCGCGGCGGTTCGCCAGTCCGCTGAGTTCGTCGATATAGGCCATCTCCCGCACACGGGCTTCCGCCCGTCCGCGCTGTTGTTCGTGGAGCAGGATGGCACCGAGGAAGACGACGCCGAACAGCCGCATCAGGTTCACCGTCCACCCCGAATGGGTGAGGACCTCCAGGGCGACTGCCGGCGGGAGGAGCAGAAGGCTGAGGGTCGTCAGCGGCGTCGCCGACGCCAGAACGATGATGTGCCGGTACCGGATTTTCTCGGATTTCCGATAAAAAATGTAGTAGCCGGCCAATCCGATCGCGAGACTGATCAGGATCGACAGCACGCCCGCCGGCGCACCGATGCCGCCGAAATGGATCCGCAGCACCGATGGGAGCGCCGCCGCGATGCCCCCGGCGAGCGGACCACCGAAGAAGCCGGCCAGCACCACCATCGTGGTCCGCGAATCGACGAAAATACCGGCCTGAATAGAGATTGGATCGAGCATGGTGGCGCACGCGCCAAGGCCGCACAAAAGGCCCAGAACGAGAGCGGATGCAGGTCCTTTGAGGCGGGGAGCCACGAAGCCGTAGCCAACGGCGACCACCGCGAGCATGCCCGTGTTGCGCAAGAGCGCGACGATAAAGTCGATCACCAGTGATTCAGCTCGAAATCCGCGTTCCAGGGAGGGGTCCCGTTCATGGCGCTGGATCAGATGCCCCTGAACAAGCACGTCGGACAGGACGAGTGCGCAGGAGCTACCATCTCTTCGGTATCTGCGCACCCCTCTAATGTAGCGAATGTCCAACTTTTAATTGAATTTCGATATTTTCTGCCTTTGAGCGGGAGGGTCGTCCCTTTTTGTCGCGGAACGCGCGGTGTCTCGCACCCCGGATAATGAGGGGTCGGTCGACCCAAAGGTCAAAAACCACTTGCCCCCGGACAGCGACCTGAGTCCATGTCCGGTCACCCGGCGGGGACGCAATCAGCCGAAAAACCGAACAAGGTGACCGACCATTTCCGCCTCGAAACGCACATACGCTCCGGGCCCGGCAGAGGCTCCGGGAGACGGGCGCAGCGGGAGCAGCCGGTTCACGGCTGACGGCTCGGTCTACCGGCGGCGAATCGCCGGCGCGGTCGACCTTCCCGACTACATTCCCGGTCTGGACGGGTTGAGAGCGATCTCGGTCATGCTCGTCATCGTGGCCCACGCGGGTTTCGAGCACATCATCCCCGGCGGCCTCGGGGTGACGGTGTTCTTCTTTATCAGCGGCTTTCTGATCACCAATCTGATGATCAGCGAGGCGGTCCAGACCGGCCGGACGGCGATCGGGAAGTTCTACGTCCGGCGCTATCTCCGGCTCGCTCCGGAGCTTTACTTCTACGTTCTGGTCTGCCTGCTGGCCTCAGCGCTGTTCTTCCGGGTGGAGACGGGCGAGATCGTCGCTGCCGCGCTTTACGTGATGAACTACTTCCGTCTGTTCGCTGAGGCGGATTCGAGCGGTCCGATCAATCCCTTCGTGCTGGGTCATCTCTGGTCGCTGGCCGTCGAGGAGCACTTCTATCTCGTGTTCCCGCTGTTGTTCGCCGCGCTCTTCCGGCGCCCGAAGGCTCTGCTTGCAGCCCTGATCGCGATCTGCGGGGCAGCTGTGGTCGTGAGGGCCGTTGCGTTCGGCGTGTTCGGGAATGTCGACTACACGTCCTTTGCCTCCGACGCGCGCATCGATTCCATCATCTACGGCTGTCTGCTGGCGCTGGGCCTGCGCCATCCTTCAGGCGCCTCGTTCGCCGAGCGGGTCGGGAAAAGCCCGGTGCTCCTGGCCGCGCTTGCCCTGATGCTGGCCACGCTTCTGTTTCGCGACGACACCTTCCGGGCCGTGTTCCGCTACAGTCTCCAGGGTGTTGCGCTGTTCGTCGGGGTGGCGGCGCTCTACACGAACGCGCTCGGGACCTTCGCGGTGACAATCTTGGAACTGGGCCCGCTGCGCTTCCTCGGCCGGATCTCCTACGGCATGTATCTGTGGCATTTCCTGCCGGTCCAGGCCGTCTTCATGTGGCGCGGCTTCGATCCCGCCGAGGCCGTCGCGGCGCCGCTTTCCGACAAGCTGACCGCAATTGTGGTATCGACAGCGGTGGCGGTCGCGATGGGGTATCTCGGTCAACGGTTCCTGCTGCGACCGCTGGCAGGGGTGCGTCACCGGTTCGGATCCCGCACCGCGCAGGGGTTGGCGCGAGAACCGGACGACGCTTTCCAGCGTAATGTTTGATACAGGCGAGGGCACCTCTGTGCGATAGGTAGCTCGCGACCTTATCGGAGGAATGACCCCATGAAATACGGAAAACGCCTGGTCGCAGGCGCCCTCGCAGTCTGCGGCCTGTCGGTTGCCGCACTTGTCACGCCCGTCCAGGCCACGACGCTGTCCGAGATTGCCGCAATCAGGAAGGCGACGCCGTCCTGCAACGCGAACCCGGGCGCGCCCTGGGTCGGCCGGGTGTCCGGGAGCGTGGAGAACGACATCGACGACCGCATCATTCCGGTCTCGTTCGTCGGCTGCTTCCAGAGCCAGCCGGAGTGCGAGCGTTGGAAAGAGAAGACCAGCGGCTTCATCACCGGTCCGATCATCCAGTACAGCTGCGACGCCCGGAAATAGATCGGGCGCGCCGCTTCGGGAATGGCGCGCCCGCTCTTATGACGTCGCGATCGAGCGCGGATCAGACCGCGAGGTACTGCTCGCGCAGTTCCGGATTGTCGAGCACCTCGCGTGCCGACCCGTCGAAGACCACCTGACCCATGTCCAGAATGATGGCCCGGTCGGCCAGGTGCAGCGCCGCGATGGCGTTCTGTTCGACGATGACGGTGGTGAGGCCGATCTCCTTGATCTGCTCCAGCGTGCGTTCGATTTCCTGCACGATCACCGGGGCGAGACCCTCATAGGGCTCGTCCAGCAGAAAGAGCTTCACGTCCCGGGCAAGCGCCCGGGCGACCGCCAGCATCTGCTGCTCGCCACCCGACAGCGTGACGCCTTCCTGGCGCCGGCGTTCGCCGAGCCGGGGGAAGAGCTCGAAGATCCGCTCCTTCGACCACCCGATCGGCGGAGCGATCTGGGCGAGGTCGAGGTTTTCCTCCACGCTCAGCCCGGCGATGATGCGCCGGTCTTCCGGAACCAGGGCGATACCGTGGCGCGCCGCCTCGTGGGCCTTCATCTTGTGAACGGGCGCATCTTCCAGCCAGATCTCGCCCTGCTTCAGGTCCGGCGTGCCGACGCGGGCGACGCTGCGCAGGGTCGACGTCTTGCCTGCGCCGTTCCGGCCGAGAAGTGCGAGGATTTCGCCTTTCCGGACCTCGAAGGAGACGCCCTGCACGATGTAGCTCTCGCCGTAGTAGGCGTGAATGTCGCGCACGATCAGAAAGGGTGCGCCCTCGGGGGTCTTCGTCCCGGGACGCTCGAGGGTGTCGGTCGTCGTCACAGGTGCGCTCCTCCCAGATAGGCTTCCTGAACCTTCGGATTGCCTTTGATGTTTTCCGGCTTGTCCTCGACGATCACGCCGCCCTGAGCCATGACGGTCACGTAGTGAGCCAGGGAAAAGACCACGTGCATGTCGTGCTCGATCACGACCATGGTCTGGTTCCGGCGCTCGCTGATCTCCTTCAGCAGGTCGATCGTCCGGTTGGTGTCGTGGCGGGCCATGCCGGCGGTCGGCTCGTCGAGGAGCAGGAGTTTCGGATCCTGTGTCAGGCACATGGCAAGCTCCAGCCGCCGCTTGTCACCGCGCGACAAGCTGTTGGCGACCATGTCGGATTTTTCAGCCAGTCCGACGTCGGCCAGACCGGCTTCCGCCCGATCCCTGATCTCCGCCTCATGGTCCATCCGGTGCCAGGCATCCAGACGGAATGTGCCGTCCCGATGGGCCAGTGCCGGGATCATGACGTTTTCCAGCAGCGTAAGCTCGCCGAAAATCTCCGGCGTCTGGAACACCCGGCTGACGCCGATCTGGTTGATCTCGTAGGGTTTTACGCCGACGAGCGACCGGCCGTTGAAGGTGACGGTTCCGGAGTCCGGCACGAGACGTCCGATCAGGCAGTTGAGCAGGGTCGACTTGCCCGCGCCGTTCGGCCCGATGATGGCATGGACCGACCCTTCGTTGACGGAGAGGTTGATGTGATCGAGCGCCTTGAGGCCGCCGAAGGCCTTGTTGACGTCGTTGACTTCGAGAAGACCCATCTTTCCGTCTCCCCTCAGCGCGCCGTCTGAGCAGCGTCATCGCGCGCGGCGTGCGACTGCTCCGGTCGTTTTCGCCCGAACACGGCCTTCGCCAGGCGTCTCAGCCCTTCGATGATGCCTCCGGGCAGGAAGATCACGACGATCATGAACATCAGGCCGAGTGTGAGATGCCACCCTTCGCCGACGAAGAGCCCGGCGAGCGAGACAGTCGCGTCGCGCATGCCTTCCGGCATGAAGGAAAAGACGTGTTCGAGGGTCTGCTCGTTGAAGGCGGAGAAGATGTTCTCGAAATACTTGATCAGAGCGGCGCCAAGCATCGGTCCCATCAGCGTGCCGGCACCGCCGAGGATGGTCATCAGCACCACCTCGCCGGAGGCCGTCCACTGCATGCGCTCCGCACCTGCAAGCGGATCGGTGATGCACATCAGCGCGCCGGCGAGGCCGGCATACATGCCGGAGATCACGAAGGCGGCGAGGGCGTAGGGCCGGGTGTTGAGGCCGGTATAGCCCATCCGGTTCTGGTTGGTCTTGACAGCTTTCAGCATCAGGCCGAACGGCGAACGGAAGATCATGATGGCCAGCCAGGACACCAGGATCAGCACGACGGCGCAGAAATAGAACCCCGCCATGCCCGTCATCTCGATGCCGAACAGGCTGGCCACCAGCGGGCCGGTATCACTGCCGTTGCCGTCGAAGATGCGGGGGTCCGAGCGCAGGACGCGCAGGCCGGTCTCGCCATTGGTGATGGGCGTCAGCACCGAGTAGGCGAGATTGTAGCACATCTGGGCGAAGGCAAGGGTCAGGATCGAGAAGTAGATGCCCGTGCGGCGCAGCGACAGGAAACCGATCACGAGCGCGAACACGCCGGCGATGATCACCGCCGCGATAAGGGCCGGGATCGGGTTCATGCCGAGCAGTTTGAAGCTCCAGACGGCCGTGTAGGACCCGACACCGAGGAAGGCGGCGTGGCCGAAGGAAAGGTAGCCGGTCAGGCCGAACAGGATGTTGAAGCCTGTGGCGAAGATCCCGAAGATCGCGAACTTCTGCATCAGGTCCGGATAGGAGGCGCCGAACGGCTCCAGCCAGATCGGCATGGTCAGGATCGCAACCGCGAAAATCGCGATCAGGATCAGGTCGTTCTGCAGGTTGTCCTTGTCGAGAAAGTCCATCTGTCAGCCCTCCATCACGCCCTTGCGGCCCATCAGACCGCGCGGCCGGACCAGGAGGATCGCGACGGCCACGAGATAGATGATGATCTGGTCGATGCCTGGGAAAATCGATTTGATCTCGGTCATCGATGCAAAGGACTGCAGGATGCCGAGCAGGAAGCCGGCTGCGACGGCGCCGGTCAGCGATCCCATTCCGCCGACGACCACGACCACGAAGGACAGGACGAGGAAGTCCATGCCCATGTGATAATCGGGAGGCAGGATGGGTGTGTACATGACGCCGGCCAGTCCCGCGACGACCGCGGCAATGCCGAACATGATGGTGAAGCGCTTGTCGATGTCGATGCCCAGGAGCCCGACCGTCTCGCGGTCGGCCATACCGGCGCGTACGACCATGCCGAAGGTCGTGAACTGCAGGAATGCGAAGACCGCACAGATGACAGCCACGGAAAAGAGCAGGTAGACGAGGCGCCACCAGGGATAGGAGATCGCGTTCTCCGCGAATCCGAACCAGGACCCGATGTCAGCCGAGCCTGAAACGGCTTCGGGGGCGGGAATCGGGATCGGGTTGGCGCCGAACCAGACCTTGATGATCTCCTGCAGGACGATGGCGAGGCCGAACGTCACCAGGATCTGCTCGGCGTGCGGACGCCTGTAGAAGTGCTTGACGAGCCCGCGCTCCATAACGATCCCGATGACCAGCATAATGGGGATCGCAACCAGAATGGATAAGGGGACGGCGAAGTTCAGCATCGTCGAGCCGGCTTCGCCGAACCATGCCTCGATATAGGGCTGGCGGATTTCCGCCGGCGTGCCCCATGGGGTCATGTTGTTCGGGTCGATGCTCACCATCTCCAGGGTCAGGAGCTGGTAGAGGCCGACCGCACAGAACGCGCCGAGCATGAACAGCGCCCCGTGGGCGAAGTTCACCACGCCGAGCGTGCCGAAAATGAGTGTCAGGCCGAGCGCGATGAGGGCGTAGGCGCCCCCTTTGTCGAGCCCGTTCAGAATTTGCAGGAGAATCTGGTCCATGTGACCCGTGCTCCGGGCGGAGTTCCCGAATGGGGAAGCGCCGGTACCATCAGCGGGACCCGCGCGGTTGTGGCCGCACGGGTCCGACTCAAGTTCGCCTTATGCCGAAAGCGGCATCAGACGCCCGGATTGCAGCTGCCGAGCTCGCCACCGAAGATCGAGGGGTCGTACATGACCTGCTCGACCGGGACTTCCTCGACGATCTCCAGGAGGTCGTACTGGTTGGTCGGGTTCTCGTTGCCCTTCACGACCAGCACCTTCTTGAAGCACTGATGGTCGGCCGCACGGTAGAGCGTCGGACCATTGCCGAGGCCGTCGAACTCGAAGCCTTCGAGCTCCGAAATCACGGCACACGGATTGAACGTGCCGGCGCGCTCGCAGGCGTCGGCATAGAGCAGGGTCTGCACGTAGCAGGTCTGTGCAGCCTGGCTCGGCGGCTGACCGTACTTCTGGCCGAACGACTTCACGAACGCCTCGGTGCCCGGGTTCTTGAGCTTCCAGTCCCAGTTGGCGGAGCCGAAAATGCCCTTCACCGCCTCGCCGGCACCCTGAGCCATCAGCTCGGAGTAGAGCGGCACGACGATCTCGAAGTTCTTGCCGTTGGCCTGCTTGTCCTTAAGGCCGAACTGAACCGCCTGGGTCAGCGAGTTCACCATGTCCTTGCCGTAGTGGTTCAGGATCAGGACGTCGGCGCCGGAGTTGAGGACCGGGGTGATGTACTGGGAGAAGTCACCCGCGCCGAGCGGCGTGCGCACGGTTTCGACCGTTTCCCAACCGATGTTCTCGGTCGAATTCTTGATCGATTCCTCCTGGGTCCAGCCCCAGGTGTAGTCGGCGGTCAGGTGGTAGGCGCGGCGGTCGGCACCGTAGGCCTTCTCAAGCACGGGAGCGAGCGCCGCGCCGGACATGTAGGCGTTGAAGAAGTGGCGGAAGCCGTTCGCCCGCTTGTCCTTGCCGGTGGTGTCGTTGGAGTGGGTGAGGCCGGCCATGAAGATGACGCCCGCCTCCTGGCAGAGCGACTGCACCGCGATCGCCACGCCCGACGACGAGCCGCCGGTGATCATGACGGCACCGTCCTTCTCGATCATCCGCTTTGCGGATGCGCGGGCGGCGTCGGACTTGGTCTGGGTGTCGCCGGTGACGAACTCGACCTTCTTGCCCAGCACGCCGTTCCCCTTGAGGGCGGTCGGCTTCATCGTGTTGAGCATGCCGCCGTCGCCGTCACCGTTCAGGTGCTCGACGGCGAGCTGGTAGGCCCGAAGCTCGTCGGCGCCTTCGTCGGCATAGGGTCCGGTCTGCGGAACGTTGAAGCCCAGCGTCACCGTGGAGCCGGTCGGGGCGTTGAGATAGTCGGCGGCGCTTGCGCGGCGAACAAAAAGGTGCGGAGCGGCCAGCGCGGTACCGGCGAACACGGCGCCGCCCTTCAGGACAGTCCGGCGGGACGTGCCGGTTTTGATAATGCTCATTCTTTCCTCCCGGGTCATTATTGAACGCATCGCCCCTCGTTGCGCGATCCGCTCATCCTGAATCGCTACGCCAAGGCTCCTACAACCGGCAATGGCGAAGGCGGGCCCTTGCAAAGTTCTGTAAAATCCGGTCGCATGGGGCGAAACGGCTGTTAAGAACTTTACAAGCCGACCAAGAGCCCGAACCGGGCCGTCGCCCTCGAAGAAGGGCATCCGAGGGAAACGAAGGGAGGTGCCATGGTGCGGGTACCGATCGGCCAGCGCATTCGCGAGCGCCGAAGAGAAGCGGGGCTCGCCCAGGCCGCGCTGGCGGCTGAGCTTGATATTTCGCCGGCCTATCTGAGCCTCATCGAGCACGACAAGCGCTATATCGGCGGCAAGCTCTTGCGCCGGATCGCCGACGCGCTCGAACTGGACCTCGACTATCTGACCGCCGATCAGGACAGCCGGCTCGTGGAAGCGCTGATGGAGCTGGCCCGGGCGCTGGGGCACGAGGAGCTGGATGCAGCGACGGCAGCCGGTTTCGTCGGCCGCTACCCGGAATGGGCGAGGGCGTTCATTCGCTTGCATCGCAGCCTGCAGGACGCAACGGAAACCGCACTGGCGCTGTCCGAACGACTGGGGCGCGATCCGGAACTGATGGCGCTCAGCCACCAGATGCTGACCCAGATCACCTCGATCCGCTCATTCTCCGAAATCCTCGCCGAGCACGACGATCTTGCCGGCGCGGAGCGGCGCAGGTTCGCCGGCATCATCGCCAGCGAGAGCGACGGCCTGACGTCGAGCGCCCGGACGATGATCGACACCCTGCAGCAGTCCGGCAATGCGTTCCGGCCCAGTTCGCCGGCCAACGAGGTCGACGACTTCATCATCGACAACCGGAACTACTTCGCCTCGATCGAGGATGCGGCGTCTCAGCTGCGCACCGAACTCAGCAGCGAGCGCCTACTGTCCCTGGACGTGCTGCACCGGCGGCTCACCGAGCAGCACGGGGTCGCCGTCACCAGCGCGGACGAGGCCCCGGGCGCGTGCACGACCGACCGCTGTCTCGAACTGCCGGAAGGCGCGGCACCGACCACGCTCCGGTTCCGGCTGGCGCATCGCCTCTGCGAACTGGAACTCGCCGACACGTTCGAGAAGCTCGCCGTGCCGGGACGTTTCTCCAGTCCGGACGCGCGCTTGCGCGCCAAACGCGCGCTTGCGCGATACGCAGCCGGCGCGCTGCTGTTTCCCTACGATGCCTTCGTGGAAGCGGCCGAGGAGCTGCGCTACGATCTCGATGGGCTGGGGGCGCGATTCCAGGCCAGCTTCGAACAGGCCGCGCACCGCCTGGTCACCCTCAGGGCACCCGGAAAGGAAGGGGTCCCGTTCGCCTTCCTGCGCACCGATCCCGCCGGCAACATCTCCAAGCGCTTCTCGATTCCGGGGCTGCGCATGCCGGAATACGGCGGGGCCTGCCCACGCTGGGCGATCTATTCGGCGCTCGGTCAGTCGGATCAGATCGTCAGCCAGCTCGCCGCGATGCCGGACGGCGGCCGGTATCTCTTCGTCGCAAAGCGCGTCTCGAAGGTGGCCATGGCCCACGGCCGGCCGGCGACCGTCTTCAGCGTGATGCTGGGATGCGAAGCGCACTATGCCGACCGGATCGTCTACGGCGATGCCTTCGCCTCTCGCCGCGCCAGCCTGATCACGCCGGTCGGATTCGAATGCCGCTCCTGCCGGCGGGAAGACTGCGACCAGCGGGCCCATCCGCCGGTGTTCAGGCCCGGGCCCGGCGAGACCGCCGAACCGCTTGCACCGACCGCCGCCAGAACCGGCGAGCGCCAGAAGATCGCGGAGGGGGTGTGAGCACGACCATGGCTGACACGCAAACGGTGTCCGGGTCGGACGATCGGCGAAGCATCCTCATCGTCGAGGACGAGCCGTTCATCGTCGAATCCCTGACATTCCTGCTCGAGCGGGAAGGCTACCACGTCGATTCGATCCGGGACGGCGGCGCCGCACTCGACCATCTCGCATCGGCCTCGCCTGACCTCCTGATCCTCGACACGATGATCCCGACCGAGAACGGGTTCGATGTGCTGCGCCGCTTCCGGCAGATGCCGCACGGCTTCAAAGTCCCGGTGCTCGTGCTGACGGCGAAGGGACAGGAAAGCGACCGCCAGCAGATGCTCGATCTCGGCGCCGACGAGTTCGTCACGAAGCCGTTCTCGAACCAGGATCTGATCGGCCGGATCGGCCGCCTGCTTCAGCCCCAGCGGAGCCGGTGATGCACGCGGACGGATATGCCGATCTCAGATGGGCGCTCCCGATCGCGATGGTCGTGCTGCTGATGCCGCCCGTTCTTCTTTTGTTCGACAGGCATGTCCTGATCGGCGGCATTCCCCTTCTGCATGTCTATCTGTTCGTGGTTTGGCTCGCCTTCATTCTTGCCACACGGTGGCTCGCCCGGCGCCTGACGAAGAGCACGGAGCCGGCCGAAGAGCCACGCGACAGGTCCTGAGCCATGCTCAGCCCGGAGATCATCGTCGCCGTCGCCGCGCTCTATCTCAGCGGCCTGTTCGTGCTCGCCTTCGTCAGTGACAGGCGGGCGGAACGCGGTGCGAAGACCCTGATCACATCACCGGTCGTCTACACGCTTTCGCTGGCCGTCTATTGCACGTCCTGGACCTTCTACGGGGCCGTCGGTTCCGCGGCGCGAAACGGCGTCGAGTTTGCAACGATCTATATCGGCCCGACCTTCGTGTTCGTCGGCTGGTGGCTGCTCCTGCGCAAGCTGGTGCGGATCTCGCGCACCCAGCAGATCACCTCCATCGCCGACTTCATCTCCGCTCGCTATGGCAAGAGCTCGGCGATCTCCGCCGTGGTCACCATCATCGCGATCGTTGCGATCGCTCCGTACATCGCGCTGCAGCTCAAGGCCGTCGCCACCAGCTTCGAGGCGATCACCAAGCCGTCTCCCTTCGCCGACGGGACCGCCCCACGGCCGGGCCTCCTCAGCGACACAGGCTTCTGGGTCGCGGCCTGCATGGCAGCCTTCGTGATCCTGTTCGGAACGCGCAAGATCGGCGCCGACGAGAGCCATCCGGGCGTCGTCGCGGCGATTGCGTTCGAATCCATGGTGAAGCTGTTCGCTCTCGTCGCGGTCGGCGTGCTGGTCGTCGCGGGGCTTGCCAGCGATCAGGTGCCGGGCGTCCTGACCGGGGATTGGTCCCCGGAGATCGCCCACCTGGCGACCCTTGCCCAGGCCGACGAAAGCCGGTGGATCGCGATCACCTTCCTGTCGGCGGCGGCGATCATCTGCCTGCCGCGCCAGTTCCAGGTCGCGGTGGTGGAAAATCAGGACGAGCGGCACCTCACCACGGCCGCCTGGCTGTTTCCGCTCTATCTGCTGCTGATCAGCCTGTTCGTCGTGCCGATCGCGATTGCCGGCATGAAACTCTTGCCGATCGGCTCCAATCCGGACCTCTACGTGCTGACCGTGCCGCTCGCCGCCGGTTACGAGGAAGTGGCGATTCTCGCCTTCATCGGCGGCCTGTCGGCCGGCACTTCGATGGTGATCCTGTCGTCGATCGCGCTGTCGATCATGATCTCCAACCATCTCGTGACGCCGCTTCTGCTGCGGACCCGGCTGATCGAGAGCACGGCACCGGGCGATCTCTCCCGCACGGTGCTGCTCGTGCGGCGGCTGAGCATCGTGGCGATCCTGGCGTTCGGCTATCTCTACTACCGGACCACAGCCAGCACGAACGGGCTGGCCTCGATCGGACTGATCTCGTTCGTGGGCGTTGCGCAGTTCCTGCCGGCGCTGGTCGGTGGCGTGTTCTGGCGACGGGCCACCCGGGACGGCGCGCTCGCCGGACTCCTCATCGGGTTCGCCTTGTGGGCCTTCACGCTGCTGATGCCGAGCCTGGCGGCGGGGGGATGGAACATCGGCTCGATCGTCGAAGCTGGACCGTTCGAGCTGGAGCTGCTGCGTCCCACGGCGCTGTTCGGCCTGACCGGGCTGGATCCGCTGGTTCACTCCCTGTTCTGGAGCCTCGGCGCCAACGTCGTCGCCTACGTGTTCGTGTCGATCTTCACGGTCCAGTCTCCGATCGAACGCCTGCAGAGTGCCTTGTTCGTCGACGTGTTCGCACGCTCGCCGGCCTCCGAGGAACCGGTGCTGCCGCGCGAAGTCCGGGCGGAGGACCTCTATCGTCTGAGCGAGCGGATCCTGGGTGCCGACCGGACGGCTGCGCTGTTCGAGGCGCAGGCGGAACGTCAGGGCCGGGCAGGGCGGCTGCCGCTCCCCGATCCCCAGTTCATTGCCCTGGTGGAACGGCAGCTCGCCAGCGGCATCGGCGCGTCATCCGCCGGGCTGATGGTGTCGCGGATCGCGAAGGGCGAGCCGATCGCCGTCGATACGGTGATGGCGCTTCTCGACGAGACCCGCGAGGCGATCCGCTACTCCCGCGAACTGGAGCGCAAGTCGGTCGAGCTGGAGCGGATTGCCGGCGAGCTGCGGTCCGCCAACGAAAAGCTGACCCAGCTTGACCGGATGAAGGACGACTTCCTCAGCCGGGTGAGCCACGAGCTGCGCACGCCGATGACCTCGATCCGGTCATTCGCGGAACTGCTGGCCCAGGACGAAGGGCTGGACGAGGACCGTGCCCGCCGGTTCATCGCCATCATCGACGAAGAAAGCCGCCGGCTGACGCGGCTGCTCGACGAGATCCTCGACCTCAACCGGATGGAAAGCGGCGAGGTGAACTGGACGATCGAAGCCACCGACGCCGGCGTCGTGCTTTCCGAGGCTATGGACGTCATGAGCGGCCTCGCCGAGCGGCGGGGGGTGGCGCTGGTTCTGGAAAGCCCCGGTCCGGCGCCGGTTGAGGTGGACGCGGACCGGCTGAAGCAGGTGCTGGTCAACATTCTGTCCAACGCCATCAAGTTCAACACGTCCGCAGCCCCTGCGGTGACGGCATCCGTCCGGATCGAGGACGGGCTGGTCGACATCCGGATCAGCGACAACGGACCGGGCATTTCCGCTGACGAACGAGCCCATCTCTTCACCAAGTTCGGACGCGCCTGGACGGGGCGGGCCGGCGACGCGAAGGGGAGCGGGCTCGGTCTGGCCATCTCCATGCAGATCATGCGGGTCCTGTCGGGCGACATCCGTCTCGTGTCGACCGGCAGCGGCGGCTCGGAATTCTCCGTCACCTTGCCAGTGAACGGACCGCTCGCCGAGACCACACCGATGGTAGACGCCGCCAAATAGCCCTCAGCGGGCCGTCGCCTTGCCCCAGTCTTCGACCAGCCGATCGACCGCCGCGGGCAGATCGTCATAGTGACGCAGGAGAATGTCCGGTGCGAGGGCGTGCATCGGCACGTCCGTATAGCCGAAGCTCACGCCGATGACCGGCGTGCCGGCGGCACGGGCGGTGTCCACGTCCGTGGCGGAATCGCCGACCATGATCGCGCGCTCCGGATCGCCCCCCGCCGTCTCGATGGTCGAGAGCAGGTGGCGGGGATCCGGTTTCGCCATGCCGAAAGTGTCAGGTCCCGCGATACAGCCGAACCGGCCGGCAATCCCCAACGCTTCCAAGAGTTTGACCGCCAGCGGCTCGCGCTTGTTGGTACAGACCGCGAATCGCCACCCCGCTTCCTCCAACTGGTCGAGGGCCGGGAGCAGTCCCGGATAGGGATGGCTTTCGACGGCGATGTTGTCGCCGTAATGCGCCAGGAACGCATCCAGCATCCGGTCCAGCCGCGCATCGTCTGCCGGCTCGGAGAGATCGCTCAGCGCCCGGGAGATCATCGCACGCGCGCCTCGCCCGATCATCGTGCGGGTACGGGCCGGATCCACGCGCGGCAGCCCCTCGATCGCCAGAACCGCGTTCAGCGCGGCCGTCAGGTCGGGTGCGGTCTCGATCAGCGTTCCGTCGAGGTCGAACACGAGGGTTTGAGGGGACGTCATGCACAACTCCAAGCTTGGGCCATATGGGGGCGGGTCAGGCGCGGGACCGCCTCAAAAATGCCGTACCTCAGAATAGGTTGATGCGCGTTTTTCACGTGCTTTCCATCCAGCAGGATGACCGGCGCTGGTATGTGACGGGATCCGGCCCGGATGGGTCGAGCGCTTCCAAGTGACGGGCGCGGCATCGCTGTGGTAAGTCCACGCGTCCTTAAAGGGAAGGCGGTCGGACATCGCTGCCCGTAAACACGTGTCTGGAATTGGGATCATGGGCGCCAAGCGCGATCCGGCGGAATTGAAGATCGAAGCGGCACGCGTCGCCCTCGGGCACGTCGAGCCGGGCATGCAGCTCGGACTGGGCACCGGCTCGACGGCGGAAGCGTTCGTGCGGCTGCTGGGCGAGCGGGTCGCCGAAGGGTTGTCGGTGATCGGCGTTCCGACCTCGGAGAGAACGGCGGATCTCGCGCGGTCGCTGCACATTCCGCTGACGACGCTGGACGACCATCCCCGTCTCGATCTGACCATCGACGGCGCCGACGAACTCGACGACGAGCTCCGCCTCATCAAGGGCGGTGGCGGCGCCCTGTTGAGGGAGAAGATCGTCGCGACCGCCTCGGAGCGGATGATCGTGGTCGCCGACGCTTCCAAGCGCGTGAAGTCGCTCGGCGCGTTTCCGCTCCCGGTCGAGGTCGTGCCGTTCGGGCTGGGCGCCACGATGCGCGCGATCGAATCGGTGGCGGGCCGTCTCGGCCTTGACGGTCCTCTCTCCGTGAGGCAAGCGGCTGACGGACGAGCTTTCCTGACCGATGGTGGCCATCTCATCGTGGACGCCGCATTCGGACGGATTCCGGATCCCGAAGCGCTCTCGGACTCCCTGCTGCACATACCGGGGGTCGTGGAGCACGGCTTGTTCATCGGTATCGCCAGCGCCGCCTTGATCGCCGACGCCGATGGCGTCATTCATCTCGCGTCGGCCTGACATCGATCGCCGGCGCACCGTGGTACGTTCAATACGGAGATCTTTCATGCTCTGTTCCAAATGGTGCCGGATCCCCGGCGCGGCTGTCGCCGTGATGCTGGCCTTTGCCGCAGCCCCGGAGGTTCACGCCCAGTCTCAGAATTCCGCGCAGCAGGATGAGGACAACTTCTCTCCGGAGCATCTCCGCGCGGCCCGCCGGACCGTCGAGGCGGCACAGGTCGCCCAGAGCTTCGACGAGATCCTGCCGACGATCGCAGAGCAGACCCAGACCCTCTTCACCCGGTCCTACCCGTCGCTGACGGCGCAGATCGAAGAGACGACGACCCAGGTCGCGATCGAGATGGCCCAGCGGCGGCCGCAGCTCGATATGACCGTCGAGAAGATCTGGGCGCGCCGGTTCACCATCGAGGAGCTGAACCAGATCGCGGATTTCTATGAGACCCCGACCGGCGAGAAGCTCGCCGAACTCGGCCCGAGCATTTCCGCCCTGTCGATCGGCGCCTCGAAGCAGTGGGCCGATGCCATCTCCACGGAGATGGTCGAGGAAGTGCGTCAGCGCCTGCGGGCCCAGGGCCTGCCGCTCTAAGGCCGATGGCCGTGACGGGACCGACCGTTCAAGCAGATGCGGCCTGAACGGAGGCCCGGCCCATAAGGCTCTGATGTGAAGTGTTTTTCATCGTCGGGCTTGATTGCCCGGC
The DNA here is from genome assembly GCF_030814015.1 of Amorphus orientalis. Classification (NCBI taxonomy): domain Bacteria; kingdom Pseudomonadati; phylum Pseudomonadota; class Alphaproteobacteria; order Hyphomicrobiales; family Amorphaceae; genus Amorphus; species Amorphus orientalis. Next base: position 930,057 of record NZ_JAUSUL010000002.1, on the reverse strand, counting down.
GTGAACGCTTCCGCCGCTTGTGAGCGGCGGTGACAACCGCGTGAGGTGACGATGTCCGAGTTCGACTACGATCTGTTCGTGATCGGCGGAGGTTCGGGCGGCGTCCGCGCGGCGCGTATCGCCGCGCAGCACGGGGCCAGGGTGGCACTCGCCGAGGAATATCGCTACGGCGGCACCTGCGTCATTCGCGGTTGCGTGCCCAAGAAGCTCCTAGTCTACGCCTCGCACTTCTCGGAAGCCTTCGAGGACGCCCGGGGCTTCGGCTGGACCGGCCAGGAGGCCGCCCGCTTCGACTGGCCGACCCTGATCGCCAACAAGGACCACGAGATCGACCGCCTCGAAAAGGCCTATCTGGCCAATCTCGAGCGGTCCGGCGTGACGACGATCCGCAGCCGGGCATCGCTGGAAAGCGAGCATCGGGTCTATCTGGAGGCGGAGGACCGGGCGGTGACGGCGGAGCGCGTCCTCATTGCCACCGGCGGGCGCCCGAACGTGGATCCGCGTCTGCCGGGCGTGGAACACGTCATCACCTCGAACGAGGCCTTTCATCTCGAGCGGTTTCCCGAGCGCATCGTGGTGACCGGCGGTGGCTACATCGCCGTCGAGTTCGCCGGCATCTTCCGGGGGCTCGGGGCCGAAACGACCCTGATCTATCGCGGCGACGAGATCCTGCGCGGGTTCGACGACGACCTGCGCACGGCACTCCACGCCGAGATGGAGCGCAAGGGCATCAAGATCATCCTCAACGACGTGTTCACAGAGATCGAGAAGACCGACGCCGGCCTGTTCGGCCACACCAGGGCAGGGCACGTGCTCGCCGCCGACCAGATCATGTTCGCGATCGGCCGCCGTCCGAATACGTCCGGCCTCGGGCTCGAAGCGCTGGGCGTGGAGCAGTCGGAAGACGGCGCGATCAAGGTGGACGCGCAGTCCCGGACCAACGTGCCGTCGATCTACGCGATCGGCGACGTGACCAACCGGGTCAATCTCACTCCCGTGGCCATCCGCGAAGGCCATGCCTTCGCCGACACCGTCTACGGCGGCAAGCCGACCACGGTGGACCACTGCCTTGTGCCGAGCGCGGTCTTCTCGCATCCGGAGATCGGAACGGTGGGGCTGACCGAGACCGAGGCCCGGGCGGCCGTCCGCGTCGTGGACATCTACAAGACCAGCTTCCGACCCATGCTGCACACCCTGTCGGGCCGGGAGGAGAAGACGCTCGTCAAGCTGGTCGTAGACGGCGAAACGGATCGCGTGCTCGGCGCCCACATCCTGGGTCCGGCCGCGGCTGAGATGGTCCAGCTTCTCGGCATTCTCCTGCACAAGGGTGCGACCAAAGCGGACTTCGATGCGACCATCGCCGTGCATCCGACGGCCGCGGAAGAGCTCGTCACCATGCGCATGGCGGCGGAGCGCCACGTTCGCGAAGCGGCGGAATGACGACGGCCGATACCGCCACAGGCTCCGGAGCGGAGAGCTTTCACTATTTCGGCTACGGTTCGCTGGTCAACGCGGCGACGCGCCCCCAGAGCCAGACCGTTATTCCCGCCCGGCTGCACGGATTTCGCAGGGCCTGGCGCGTGTCGTCCCGACGGTCGCTTCTGAGCGGAAACTGCTCGCTCACGATCATCGAGGCCGGCCCGGATGCGGTCGTCAAAGGCGTGGTCGCCCGTGAGGAGCGGGCGCATCTGGCGACCCTCGACAAGCGCGAGCGCCACTATGACCGGCTGACAGTTGGCCCGGATCTGGTCGCCCTGGAAGCCGACCACGCGCATCCCGGCGAGACCTACGTCTACCGCGTGAAGCGCCGCAACGACCGCTACGGCAGCCACCGGTTCCCGATCCTGCTGAGTTACGTGGACTGCGTCCTGCAGGGCTACCACGCCGTCTACGGCGAGGCAGGAGTGCGCGACTTCATGCAGAGCACCGACGGCTGGCACGTTCCGATCCTCGACGACCGGGATGCACCGCGCTACCCGCGCGCCCAGACGCTGACGTCGCAGGAGAGGGCGCTTGTCGACGATGCGCTCGCCTCGGTCGGCGCCAGCCGCTTCACTGCCTGAGCGTCAGAACAGCCTGATCAGAAGGTCGCCGACCACGTAGGCCACGGCGGCTGCCGTCAGGCCGATGGCGAGGGTCTGGGTGCCGGACTGGTACCAGGTGCGCGTCGAGAAGCGGGACTTTGCCGAGCCGATTCCGAAGAAGACACATGCAGTCAGCGCGGTCGCGATGACCGGTGCAGCAGGCAGGTTGAAGAGGAAGGGCAACAGGGGGATCGCCCCGCACAGCACGAATGCCCCGAACGTGGCCGCGGCGCTCTTCAATGGATTGGCGATGATCGGAGACCGCCCGTATTCCTCCGCGACCATCGTGTCGATCCACACATCCCGGCGGTCCGTGATGAGTTGGACGATTTCCTCCAACTGATCGCCGTCGAACCCCTTGTTGCGGTAGATCTGGCGGATTTCCTGGCGCTCACCGTCCGGCTCCGCCTGGATGTGCCGTTTTTCCTGGTTCACCAGGCGCTGATAGTCCTCGTGTTCGGCCCGGGTTGCGGAGTAGTTCGCAGCCGCCATCGAAAATCCGTCGGCCAGCAGATTGGCCACACCGAGCACGAGCAGCACACGCGTCGAGAAATCGGCGCCGATCGCGCCGGCGACCACGGCGAAGGTGGTCACCGTTCCGTCGATCCCACCGTAGATCCAGTCGCGGAGATAGGAGACCTCCGGGCCGGAGGCGAGCCGAGCGCGGATTGCATCGGAGCTGTGGCTGTGCTCGAGTTCCATATCGCCGCCTCTCGCCTCGCTGACCGCCGACCGGATATCGCACGGGCAGTGGGTGGCCAATCCACAACCGGCATGTGTATAACTGGCGCCCGTTTGGCCCGCTGTGCCACATGAAGCACGCGCCCGAGACTAGCACTCAGTTTGGAACGACTACAATGAGCGACAATTGGTCCCCGACGTCCTGGCGATCCAAGCCGATCAACCAGGTGCCCGAATATCCCGACGACTCCGCGCTTGCGGCCGTTGAGGATCGGCTCTCGACCTATCCGCCGCTCGTTTTTGCCGGCGAGGCGCGCCGGCTCCAGGCCGAGCTGGCCGGTGTCGCCGCCGGCAATGGTTTTCTCCTGCAGGGGGGCGACTGCGCGGAATCCTTCGCAGAGCATCATCCCGATGCCATCCGCGACTTCTTCAGGGTCTTCCTGCAGATGGCGGTGGTGCTGACCTATGCCGCCGCGTCGCCGGTGACGAAGGTCGGTCGGATCGCAGGTCAGTTCGCCAAGCCGCGCTCGTCGCCCATGGAGAAGCAGGGCGACATCGAACTGCCCAGCTATCGCGGCGATATCGTGAACGACATCGCGTTCACGCCGGAGGGGCGCACGCCCGACCCTCAGCGGCTGGAAATGGCGTACCGCCAGTCGGCCGCCACGCTGAACCTGCTGCGCGCGTTCGCCCAGGGCGGCTTCGCCAACCTGGATAACGTCCACCAGTGGATGCTCAGCTTCGTCTCCGACAGCCCCCAGAGCCACCGCTACCAGGTGATCGCGGACCGGATCTCCGAGTCGCTGTCGTTCATGCGCGCCTGCGGCATCGAGGCCAGCAACACGCCGCAGCTCCGCTCGACGGACCTTTACACGAGCCATGAGGCTCTGCTGCTGGGCTACGAGCAGGCGCTGACCCGCATCGATTCCACGACCGGCGACTGGTACGCCACGTCCGGGCACATGATCTGGATCGGCGACCGGACGCGGCAGATCGATCACGCCCATGTGGAATTCTGCCGGGGCGTGAAGAACCCGATCGGTCTCAAGTGTGGACCGTCCATGAAGCCGGACGATCTGCTGTCGTTGATCGACGTTCTCAATCCGTCCAACGACCCGGGCCGCCTCACCCTTGTGGTGCGCCAGGGCGCGGACAAGGTGATGGACAATCTGCCGGGCCTGATCCGGGCGGTGCAGCGCGAAGGACGCTCGGTCGTCTGGTCGTGCGACCCGATGCACGGCAACACCGTCTCCATGAACGGCTACAAGACCCGCCCGTTCGAACGGGTGCTGAAGGAGGTGGAAACCTTCTTCGCCGTGCATCGTGCGGAAGGCACCCACGCCGGCGGCATCCACATCGAGATGACCGGCAAGAACGTCACCGAGTGCACCGGCGGCGCGCGTGCGGTGACGGCGGAGACCTTGTCGGACCGCTATCACACCCATTGCGATCCGCGCCTCAACGCCGAACAGGCCATCGAACTGGCCTTCCTGATCGCGGAAAACCTGCGCAAGGAACGCATGGAGCAGGGCTACCGGGTACCGGTCGCTGCCGCCGAGTAAGGGATCAGGACGCCGGCGACATGCGCCGGCGTCGTCTCCGCCCCGTGAACGCTGTGTCGCCGGTCCAGGTGGCTGCCGTGGGATCGATCGCCGCTTATATCGGTGGGGCCTGAAGAAGGTCCGATGAACCATGCTCCCGACCCTGTTTCTCTCCCATGGCTCGCCGATGCTGGTGCTGACCGAGACACCGGCCCACCGGTTTCTGGCCAGCTACGCCGAAGATCTCGAACGGCCTTCGGCCATCGTGCTGGTGTCGGCCCACTACGAGACCGAGCTGCCTGCCGCGCTTGGCGTCTCCCGGCCCCGGACCATCCATGATTTCGGCGGCTTCGATCGGAAGCTCTTCGAGATGACCTATCCGGCGCCGGGCGACCCTGATCTGGCGTCACGCGTCGCCGAACACCTGTCCGAGGCGGGGCTGAGCGCGGGCGTCGACGAGCGCTGGGGCTTCGATCACGGTGTCTGGGTGCCGCTGAAGCTGCTGTATCCCCAGGCCGACATTCCGGTGGTCGCCGTCTCCGTTCAGCCCCAGGCCGACGCGCGCCATCACTTCGAGGTCGGTCGCGCGCTCGCGCCGTTGCGGGAAGAGGGCATTCTCGTCATCGGCTCGGGCTCCCTTACCCACAATCTGGGCGCCATCCGGACCGAGCTGGGCCGGAACCCTCTGGAAGCGGACGCGCCGGAGTGGGTCACCACCTTTGCCGAGTGGATGAACGCCCGGATAAGCGAAGGTGAGCTGGATGCGCTGCTCGACTACCGCCGGCAGGCTCCGTTCGCCGCCGAGAACCATCCGACCGACGAGCATCTGATGCCGCTGTTCTCCGCGCTCGGCGCGGCCGGAGAGACCGGCCGGGGTCGCCGCATCCACTCGTCCCACGAGTACGGCGCTCTGATGATGGACGCTTACGCGTTCGGATAGCCCGGTGCCCATGCCGCGATTGCGGCATGCCCCGGCGCGCGCTATGTGCGGACACCGCCGGCCGGCTCCTTCGCTGAGGGTACGCCGGGTCGGCGGGACGCATTCAGTGTCTCGCGAGCGCCAGGGATATCCATGCCGGACAGGCTTCGTTTCGCACCGTCTCCGACGGGGTATCTTCACATCGGAAACGCGCGCACAGCGCTGCTGAACGCCCTTTTTGCGCGCAGGCAGGCGGGCGCGTTCGTGCTCAGGCTGGACGATACCGATCGCGAACGCTCCGAGGACCGGTTTGCGACGGCGATCCAGGAGGACATCGCCTGGCTCGGGATTCCGCCGGACGAGGTGGTTCGCCAGTCCGAACGGTTCGATCGGTACCAGGCTGCCGTGGAGACCCTCAAGGCCGCCGGGCTGCTCTATCCCTGTTACGAGACGCCGGAGGAACTCGAAACCAGGCGCAAGCGGCGTCTGGCGCGCAAGCTGCCTCCGATCTACGACCGGGCCGGCCTGTTCGACGACGACGCAACGCGCCGCCGATACGAGGAGGAGGGCCGCCGTCCGCACTGGCGCTTCCTGCTGCCGAACTACGAGAGCGATCCCCGGGAGATCCGTCCGACACAGGTCGGATGGACCGATCTCTGCCGCGGGGAACAGAGCGTCGATCTGGGCTCCGTCTCCGATCCGGTGCTGATACGGGCCGACGGTTCGTTTCTCTATACGCTGCCCTCCGTCGTCGACGACATCGAGCTCCGGATAAGCCATGTGGTTCGCGGCGACGACCACGTGACCAACACGGGCGTCCAGATCCCGATCTTCAAGGCGCTGGGGGCCGAGCCGCCCAGGTTCGGCCACCACAATCTTCTGGTGCGCGCCGACGGCGAGGCGTTGTCCAAGCGGTCCGGGGCGCTGTCGCTGCGGTCGCTGCGCGAGGAGGGATACGAGCCGGAGGCCGTGGCTTCCCTGGCCGTCCTCACAGGTACGTCGACGACCATTACCGCAGTCCCGAACCTCCGCGACCTGGCGGAGACGATCGATCTCGGCGCGATCAACCGGGCACCCGCCCGGTTCGAGCCAGGCGACCTCGATAACCTGAACGCGGCGATCCTGCAGGCGCGGTCCTTCGACGAGGTCGCGGAGCGTCTGGCCGCGCTCGGCGTGGGAGGAGGAGAGGCGTTCTGGCTGGCCATCCGCGACAACCTCGTCCGACTGAACGATGCGGCGGACTGGTGGGCGATCGTGAACGGGGATTTCGAAGTCGATCTCGATCCCGCCGACGGCGAGCTTTTCGATCAGGCGGCAGGGCTTCTTCCCGCCGAGCCCTGGGACGAAACGACGTTCTCCGCATGGACGAAGGAGGTCGGCAAGGCGACCGGCCGGAAGGGCAAGTCCCTGTTCCAGCCCCTGCGTCTCGCCCTTACCGGGCGGGCGTCTGGTCCGGAGCTTCGCCGGCTGATGCCGCTATTTGGTCGGCGTAGTACGTTGGACCGACTTTCCGCACATCGAGATCGGACGCGCTGATCGCGCGGGGCGCGGACACGCCCGGCTCGTCCGCCGAGGGGCGCCGATCGGCATCGATCACCATGTCGGCCGGGCTGGCCTCCTCCGAGGGAACCGCCGAATAGGAAGCGACGGCGAGCGGCTCTTCGAGATCCTGCAGATCCTTCGGCCCGAGGGGCTCGTCCCCCTGCGCCACACCGGCCGTCCGGGTCAACGGCGGGCCATCCTCGGTCGGTCCCTGCGGGAACGCCTCCAACGGCGTCGTCAGACCGTCGGTGGAGTTGGTCTTGCGGATCTCGATCTCCGGCGGCGACAGTTCGCACCCGCAGCTCGGCACGTACTTGGTCCGGTAAAGGAAGGCGGTCGGCAGGGCGGTGTAGCGCTCACCGGAGACCGTCGACACCATGTCCTCCGGATCCAGATAGCTCGGATGCGAGTAGAGGGAGACGTCTGCGCCCGGGCACCGGCCCTGGCAGACGGCCAGGTCACGGCGGTACTGGCTGCTGCTGGTGGAATAGCTGATCGGGAAATAAAAGCCGTCGCAGAGACGGACACACCACGTCTTCATGCCCGATCCGCGATAGGCACCGACCACGGCGGGGTCTGAATCGGAGACGCCGCGCCGCTGTTCGCCGCCGTTTGCGCGGTTTGCCTCTTCCACCGCCGGTGCGTTTTCCCGGGGCGCGCTGGTGGCGGGCTGGCGGCCGCCACCGAACAACCGCTCGAAGAAGCCGCCGCCGGACCGCGGCTCGGAGCCCAGGAAGTTGTCCGACCGGGTGCCATGAACGATCACGCTGCCGCGCGTGGTGGTCCGGGTGCGATCGTAGGTCTCGCCGCGCGCCGGCTGTGGCTGCGCCTGGGAGCGCGTCCGGGCCTGCTGCGGCTGGCTCGGGCCAGTGCAGTTGCGCGCGATCGCCCGCTCCAGCTGCCGGGCCCGGCCCGAATTGGAAGATCCGCCGCGCTTGAGGGAGGCAATCTGCGCGTCAATGCCGGCGCAGGCCTGGGGCCGCCCCCAATTGTTGGAGCCGCGACAGCCGTTGGCGCGTGCGCGGCGCTCGAGAGCGGCAATCTGGTTCTTCGCCGCACTTCCGGAGGAAAGACGGGACAATTCCGACCGCATCGCTTGACAGCTCTGCGCTGAAGCGGGCTGGACGTCCGCCACAGATCCCGCGACGACAAGCAGGCACACCGACAGAAAGCTTGCAAACAAGCTGCTACGCATCGGCAGGAACGAACTTGTCATTTCACGCGCCTTGCAGGGTCAGTGGTCTCCAGATCCCCCATAGGGATCCGGTGTCAGGCCTCCGCAAGTGTCCGTCGCAACGGACCCTTGCACAGACCATCCATTCGGTTACCTCCGCCCAGCCGATGCGATCAAATCACATTCCGTCGCACTGACGCGAATCAGAAAAGTGTTGCTAGGCCGACACGGCATCCGGCTGCTTCGACGGATGCGCCTGCTCGAACGCGGGATGCGCCGCGCAGGTTTCGTCGATCGCGCGGATTTTCGGGTAGGCGTCGAGCGGCACCTTGAAGCGCACTGCGCTGAAAACCTGAGGGATGAGATAGAGGTCCGCCATCGACGGCTTGTCGCCGAAACAATAGGGGCCGTCGTCGACCAGCGCCTCGACGGCGGCGAAGCCCTTGTGGATCCAGTTGGCGATCCAGGCCTGCACGTTCTCTTCCGGTTGCTCCAGAGGCCCGCGCAGATAGCTGAGCACCGCCAGATTGTTGATCGGATGGACGTCGCAGCCGATGATCGCGGCCACGGCGCGCACCTTGGCCCGGGCGACGGGATCATGCGGCAGAAGCGGCGGTTCGGGATGCACTTCGTCCAGCCATTCCAGAATGGCCGGCGACTGGGTCAGGATCGTTCCGTCTTCGAGCCGCAGCGACGGTACGCGCTCCTGGGGGTTGATCGCTTTGTAGGCATCGCTGTGCTGTTCGCCGCCATTGCGGGTCAGGTGAACGCAGTGATGCTCGTAGGCGATGCCCTTGAGATTGAGCGCGATCCGGGTGCGGTAGGCGGCGCCGGAGCGGAAATAGTCGAAAAGGGTCAGGGTCATCTGAAGCGGTCCTCGGCTATCGATCGGGCCAGTTGCCGGGAACGGTCGTCCAGGCGTTTGAGGACCTTCGTCAGGACCTCGCGTTCCTGAGGGCTCAGGGTTCCGATCAATGCTTCGTTGAATGCGCGGGCGGCAGGAATGATCTCTTCGTAGATCGCCCGTCCCTGATCGGTCAAATGCAGAAGCGCTTCGCGATGGTCGGCATCGTTCCGTGTCCGCTCCACGAGGCCCTTGTCGACCAGGATCCGGACTGACCGGGACACCTTCGTCTTGTGCATGCGGGTGCGGTGACCGATCTCGGCCGCCGTCATCGTGCCGCACTCGCCGAGGTTCGCGATCACGCGCCAGTCTGCGATCGCGATGTCGTACTGGGCGGAATAAAGACGCGCCAGCGACTGGCTGACCGTGTCCGACAGCACCGAGAGCTGGAACGGCAGGAAGCCCTCGAGGTGCAGCACCTCGCTGTGATCGTTCTCCGCCTCTGAACGTTTCTGCGGGGGCACTGACTTCCTCGCGTCGCTCGTCACAAACGAATGTCGTCTTCGCCAGAACCTTGCTGCGCGCTCAGGAGCGAAGCCGGGTGGATGCGAACACTCGTTTAGAATCTTTCCGATCTGCTGGAAACCGCTCAGCCGAGCATAATGGTGAGGAGGCGGCGAAACTCGCGGGCTTCGTCCGGGCTCAGCTTGTCCAGGTAGCGCTGCTCGAACGACAGGGCGAGCTCGGCCACCTCGGAAAAAACCTTGTGGCCTTTCGGCGTCAGGGAGAGGCAGACAAGCCGACGGTCATCCTCGGAGGGTTCCTTGGTGATCAGACCGGACGCTTCAAGCCGCGCTGCGGCCCGCGATACCTTCACCTTGTCCATCTCCACACGCCGGTAGATCTCGCGAACCGACACGCGCTCGTGCTGGCTGAGATGGGCCATCACGCGCCACTCCGAAATCGAGATCCCGAAGCGTTCGCCGTATTCCGCGCCCAGTTCGTTGGACAGGCGCGAGCCGAGGACGTTGACGAGATAGGGGACGAACTCGTCGAGTTTGAAGGCATGCGTCGCTGTATCGGTCGGCATCCGTTGACATTCGTTTCATCTGATACGACGTTGCCACGAAGCCTGCCCGTTCCGGGCGGAAAGAGCAACGTCTCATCCGACGAGGAGGAAGCCATGGGCCTCGCCTACATGCCGGGCTTCGGCAATGACTTCGAGACGGAATCCCTGCCGGGCGCGCTGCCCCAGGGTCAGAATTCCCCGCAACGCGCGCCTTACGGCCTCTACGCGGAACAGCTTTCCGGCTCTCCGTTCACGGCCCCGCGCGGCACCAACGAACGGTCGTGGCTCTACCGGATCCGCCCGTCCGTGCGTCACACAAGCCGCTTCAAGAGCATGTCCGCGCCGTACTGGAAAAGCGCGCCGAACGTCGATGACGGCGACCTTCCGATCGGCCAGCTGCGCTGGGATCCGACGCCGATGCCGAACGAGGCGACAACGTTCGTCCACGGCATCCGGACCATGACGACGGCCGGCGACGTCCACACCCAGGTCGGCATGGCGTCGCACGTCTATGCCTTCAATACGGCGATGGAGGACGACTATTTCTTCAACGCCGACGGCGAGATGCTGGTTGTGCCGCAGGAAGGCACGCTGGATCTCTTCACCGAACTCGGCCGCATGGCCGTCGCGCCCGGCGAGATCGCGATCATCCCGCGCGGCATGATGGTCCAGGTCGGTCTCACCGACGGCCCGTGCCGGGGCTATATCTGCGAGAATTACGGCGCGAAGTTCACGCTGCCGGACCGCGGCCCGATCGGCGCGAACTGCCTCGCCAACCCGCGTGACTTCAAGACGCCCGTCGCCGCCTACGAGGACAAGGAGAAGCCGTGCCGGGTGCAGGTGAAGTGGGGCGGCCGTTTCTACGAGACGGAGATCGACCATTCGCCGCTGGACGTGGTCGCGTGGCACGGCAACTACACGCCGTACAAGTATGATCTGTCGACGTTTTCCCCGGTCGGCGCGATCCTGTTCGACCATCCCGATCCGTCGATCTTCACGGTGCTGACGGCGCCGTCGGGCGAGGAGGGAACGGCCAACGTCGACTTCGTGATCTTCCCGCCGCGCTGGATGGTGGCGGAGAACACGTTCCGGCCGCCCTGGTATCACCGCAACATCATGTCGGAGTTCATGGGGCTCATCAAAGGCCAGTACGACGCCAAGGAAAAGGGCTTCGTGCCCGGCGGAATGAGCCTTCACAACATGATGCTTCCCCATGGTCCGGACGCGTTCGGGTTCGAGAAGGCGTCGACCGCGAAGCTCGAGCCGGTCAAGCTCGACGAGACCATGGCGTTCATGTTCGAAACTCGCTACCCGCAGCACGTGACCAGCTATGCGGCTGAGTCTCAGACGCTGCAGGACGATTATCTGGATTGCTGGACCGGTCTGAAGAAGCGGTTCGACGGAACGCCGGAAGGAAACTGGGACTGATGAAGCTCGCCACCTTGAAGGACGGGAGCCGCGACGGCCGGCTCCATGTGGTCTCGCGGGACCTGACCGAAAAAACCGACGCCTCCCACATCGCACCGACGCTGCAGGCGGCGCTCGACGACTGGGCCGCCGTGGCACCGAAGCTCGAGGCGCTCGCCGAGAGCCTGGCCAGCGGCGCGGTCCCGACCGAGCGCTTCCACGAGCACGATGCGCTCAGCCCGCTTCCGCGCGCGTTCCAGTGGGCGGACGGGTCGGCCTACGTCAATCACGTGGAGCTGGTGCGCAAGGCACGCGGCGCGGAGATGCCGGACACGTTCTGGACCGATCCGCTGATGTATCAGGGCGGTTCGGATTCATTCCTGGCGCCGCGCGATCCGATCCGGCTGGCCGACGAGGCCTGGGGGATCGATTTCGAGGCCGAGATCGCCGTGATCGTCGACGATGTTCCGATGGGCGTCACGCCCGACGAGGCGGCAAACCACATCAAGCTGCTGATGCTGGTCAACGACGTTTCCCTGCGCGGGCTGATCCCGGCGGAACTCGGCAAGGGCTTCGGCTTCTTCCAGTCGAAGCCGTCGTCGGCCTTCTCGCCGGTCGCCATCACGCCGGAGGAGCTGGGCGACGCCTGGAAGGACGGCAAGGTCCATCTTCCGCTGAACGTCGACTACAACGGCAAGGCCTTCGGCCGCGCGAACGCCGGCATCGACATGACGTTCGACTTCCCGACGCTGGTTGCCCACGCGGCAAAGACCCGGCCGCTCTGCGCGGGATCGATCGTCGGCTCCGGCACGGTATCCAACAAGCTGGATGGCGGTCCGGGCAAGACCGTTGAGGCCGGCGGCGTCGGCTATTCGTGCCTGGCCGAGATCCGGACGGTGGAGACCATCGACACAGGCTCGGCGAAGACGCCCTTCATGAGCTTCGGGGATACCGTGCGCATCGAAATGCTCGATAGCACGCATCACTCGATCTTCGGGGCCATCGAGCAGAAGCTCGAGAAATACGATGGCTAGGCTGGCCGCGCTCGCGGCGTCGCTTGTCCTTGGCGTCGCGGCACCGGCGCTCGCGACGGATACGGTCGCACCGGTCCGCGAGGTCATGCAGGTGACCGAGAGCAACTGGTCGGAGGTCGCGTCCGCACCGGAAGAGCTGTTCACGGCAGATCGCCTGGAACGCCTGTTCAGCCGCTCATTCCGCGATCTCTATGCTCGCGCGATGCAGGACGAGTTCGCACGGGAGGCGGGCACGCCTTTCGACTACGATCCGATCGTCGACGCGCAGGACGGATGCCCGCTGGAAAACCTGACCATCACGCCCAAACCCGCGGAAGACGGCAAGGCGGTGGTCGTGGCCCGGTTTCAGTTCCAGTCCTGCTCCGGCGAAGGTCCGGAATCCCAAGCCTATAGCGAAACCTGGTTCGAGATGGTCGACGAGGACGGCCGCGCCGTCATCGACGACATCGTCGTTCCCTATGAGGCAGGCGGAGCCAATTCGACCAAGGCGGTCCTGGCTGATATCGCCGCATCACAACCGAACTGACGCCAGCAGGACGAGCGAGCCGGAGGCTTTCCGCGAGCTCTGCCGCGACCGTCATTTCCACTTGCACGATCCGAAACGAGGAAACCCAGCTATGGCCAAGCAATTCGCCTCCACGGGCGACATGGGCGAAAAGACCGTATCGTTCTCCGAAGTCGGCCGTGACCTCTACGCCTTCACCGCCGAAGGGGATCCGAACACCGGCGTGATCATCGGCGATGACAGCGTGATGATCTTTGACGCCCAGGCGACGCCGCGGCTCGCCAATATGGTGATCGAGAAGGTGCGGTCGGTCACCGACAAGCCGATCCGCTACGTCACGCTCAGCCACTACCACGCCGTGCGCGTTCTCGGGGCGTCGGCCTACAACGCCGACGAGATCATCGCGTCGGATGTCTGCCGGGCGATGGTCACCGAGCGCGGCCAGGAGGACTGGGATTCGGAGTTCGGCCGATTCCCGCGCCTGTTCGAGGGTCACGAATCGATCCCCGGGCTGACCTGGCCGACGATGACCTTCGAGACGTCGATGACCGTCTACCTCGGCAACCGCCGGGTCGATCTGATCCATCTCGGCCGCGCCCACACCGCCGGCGACATCGTCGCCTGGGTACCGGATGCGGGCGTAATGTTCACCGGCGACATCGTCGAATACAAATCGGCCTGCTACTGCGGCGACGGTCATTTTTCCGACTGGGGCGGCACGCTCGAAGCCGTCCGCTCGTTCGCGCCGGCGGCGATCGCACCCGGCCGTGGCGACGCACTGGTCGGCGAAGCCAAGGTCGAGGAAGCGCTCGATCTGACGGGCGACTTCCTGGAGTCGACTTACCGCCCTGTGGCGCAGGTGGCCGCGCGTGGCGGCACTCTGAAGGAAGCGTGGGACGCCTGCCGCGCGGTCTGTGACCCGAAATTCACCGACTACGCGATCTACGAACATTGCCTGCCGTTCAACGTGGCGCGCGCCTACGACGAAGCGCGCGGCATCGACACGCCGCGGGTCTGGACGGCGGAACGGGATCGGCAGGTCTGGGAGGCGCTGCAGGGACAATAAGACTGCGGCGGGGGAGTGGATATCTGGGAACCGGCAGCGGCGTCGGAGCGCGACGCCGCCGAGAAGCCGGTCCTTTGGGAGGAAATCGGACATGGCCGAAGGTGGTGCCACGCACGGCGTCGAAAAACGCAAGGGGGTCTATCAGTTCGCGTATAAACGCTCTGCCGACCAGGACGCCGCCGGGCCGGTGCGGCGACCGGTGGTCATCGTGGGGGCGGGACCGGTCGGGCTGAGCCTCGCCATCGATCTCGCCGAGAAAGACGTGCCGGTCGTTATCCTCGACGATGCGGACCGGATCGGCGAGGGGTCGCGGGCGATCTGTTTCGCCAAGCGCACGCTGGAGATCTGGGACCGGCTCGGCGTCGGCGACAAGATGATCGACAAGGGAGTCACGTGGAAGCTCGGCAAGTGCTTCCACGAGAACGACCTGGCCTATCAGTTCGACCTTCTGCCGGAGGAGGGGCATCGCATGCCCGCCTTCATCAACCTGCAGCAGTACTATGTCGAACAGTACCTGGTCGAACGGGCGCTGGATCTGCCGCAGATCGACCTGCGCTGGCTGAACAAGGCGGTGAAGGTGGCGCCGCACGCCGACGGCGTCGTGGTCACCATCGAAACGCCGGACGGTCCGTATGAAATCGATGCGGAATGGCTGCTGGCCTGCGACGGGGCGAAATCGCCGATCCGCGACATGCTCGGCGAGGGTTTCAAGGGCCATGTCTTCGAAGACCGGTTCCTGATCGCCGACGTGAAGATGGCGGCCGACTTCCCGGCCGAGCGCTGGTTCTGGTTCGATCCGCCGTTCCATCCCGGCCAGTCGGCGCTGTTGCACAAGCAGCCGGACGACGTCTGGCGCATCGACCTGCAGCTCGGCTGGGACGCGGATCCCGAGAAGGAGAAGCAGCCGGAGCGCGTGGTCCCGCGCATCGAGCAGATGCTCGGTCACAGCAACTTCGATCTGGAGTGGGTGTCGGTCTACACGTTCCAGTGTCGGCGCATCGACAACTTCGTTCACGGGAGGATCGTGTTCGCCGGCGATGCCGCCCATCAGGTGTCGCCGTTCGGTGCCCGGGGGGCCAACTCCGGTGTTCAGGACGCCGAAAATCTGGCGTGGAAGCTCGCCCTGGTGTTGAAGGGAGAGGCGCCGGAAAGCCTGATCGAGACCTACAATCTGGAGCGCTCTGCCGCCGCCGACGAGAACATCGGCCACTCGACCCGGTCGACGGACTTCATCGCGCCGCGCTCGGCGTTCGAGCGGCGCCTGCGCAACGCCGTCCTGGATCTCGCCCGAACGGCCCCGTTCGCCCGCGTCATGGTGAATTCGGGCCGGCTGTCCATGCCCTCGGTGTACGACACGGAACTCTCGACCGAGGACCAAGACGTCTTTGCCGGATCCGCCCGCCTGGGAGGGCCGCTTCCGGACTGTCCCATGCAGACCGCCGACCACAGGGACACCCATCTCCTCAACGAACTCGGCGACGGGTTCACCGTCCTTTACGCCCGGGACGGCGGTCGGCCGAACTCAGTCGAAGGCGCGACCCTCAAGGTGATCGGAGACGATCTTCTGGACAGTGAAGGCCTGTTCAAGCGGCGCCTGGATGCCACCCCCGGCAGCACCTACGTCGTTCGGCCGGATCAGCATCTCGCCGCCCGGTTCCGGACTTTCGACGCCGGCAAGGTGAAACACGCGATCGACCGTGCGTGCGGACGCGCATAGGAGAGCTTCGATGACCAAGCACCTGGTGACCGAATCCCGGTTTCCGAACCCCGACGCCGCTTTTCAGACCATCGTCGATGCCCATCGGGGCCTGAGCGAAGAGCAGAGCGCGGACGTCAACACGCGGCTGGTTCTTCTGCTGGCCAATCACATCGGTGATCTGGAGGTTCTGGAGGAGGCGATCTCCGTCGCCAAAGAATCCGGCGAAGCCGAATAATTCCGGCCCGATCCGAAAAACTGGAGAGCGACAGGGCAGGAAACGAGTTTCTTTCGCAACTCCAAGATGTTGTGGCCTTTCCTGAAGGGGCGCGGCGCCAGCTTCCGCGCCCCTTAACTATTTGTAATGCCGAAAAACACTATCAGCAGTTGATTTGTCGCGACATTTCGTAGATCCACTCGCCCCTTCAGTATTCGTGTCGGCGTGATTGATTTCGCGTCGGCCGATGGCTGATTGCGGCGAAACGAAGACAATGTCGGAAGTTTGCCGCAGATCTGAATAGCGGGGCGATGCGATCGGTTTGTGGATGTCCGGGTGCCTTCGGCGCGCCGGCCTGAAACGATAACTCGCGCTCCGGGGCAAAAACGGCACGGCGGCGGGGTGCGCGAATGAAATGGGGGCAGAAGGCGTCTGCGGATCGATCCGCTTTCGCGGGTCTCGGTCATGCGATGGCCGCGGTCGCGGTGTTCAGCGCCGTGGTCAACCTGCTGATGCTGGCAGGGCCGCTCTACATGTTGCAGGTCTATGACCGTGTTCTGACCAGCCGCAGCGTGCCGACCCTGATCGCGCTGTCGGCCTTCGTGGCCGGCATCTACCTTTTTATGGGCGTTCTTGACGCCATCCGCGGTCGGGCCCTGGTCAAGGTCGGCCATCGGATCAGCCAGCGGGCGGGTCCGGCGGTTTTCCTGAGATCGCTGGACCAGAGCGGCGCCGGGCCGAACGAAGCCGCCCGGCCGCGCCCCTTGAACGATCTCGACCAGATCCGCCAGTTCGTCAGCGGAGCCGGCCTGTCGGCGCTTTTCGATCTGCCCTGGATCCCGGTCTATCTGGCCATCGTCTACCTCATTCATCCGCTGCTCGGGATCGTGGCCACCATCGGCGCCCTGGTGCTGCTCGCCATCGCCGCCGTGACGAACCATCGCGCGCGCCGTATGACGGCGCTGGCTTCGGCCGCCGGCGCGGAGCGCACGGCGATGGTCGAAGCGGCCCGGCGGAACCGCGACGTCATTGCCGGTCTGTCGATGGAAGACGTGCTTTCGAAGCGGTTCGAAGCTTTGGACGACCGGTTCCTGGGCGCCAGCGCTCGGGCCTCCCAGATCGTCGGCGGATCCACCGTCGCCATCAAGGTCTTCCGGCTCGGGCTTCAGTCCGCCGTCCTAGGGTTCGGCGCCTATCTGGCGATCCAGGGTGTGCTCACCGGTGGCGCCATGATCGCAGCGGCCATCATCATGGCGCGGGGGCTCCAGCCCGTCGAAATGGTCGTCCAGAACTGGCGCGGCCTGCTGTCGGCGCGGGCCGCCTACAGGAACCTGCGCGCCGAACTGTCCGACACCGACAAGCCCGAGCCAATGCCGCTGCCCGATCCGGTCCGCGACGTGGCGCTCGAACGGGTGAGTGTGCTCGCGCCCAACAGCCGCGCACCGATCCTGATCGACGCCTCCCTCAAGCTGAATGCCGGCACCGTGCTCGGCGTGATCGGAGCCACCGGCACCGGCAAGTCGACGCTCGCCCGGACCATGGTAGGCGCGGTCACCCCGGCCGCCGGCCGCGTCCTGATCGACGCCGCTCCCCTGGATCAGTGGCCGAAAGCGGCGCGCAGCCGTCACATCGGCTATCTGCCTCAGGACGTCGAACTCTTCGACGGCACGATCGCGGAGAACATTTCGCGGTTCTCGGCCGAACCGGATTCCAGGGCGATCATCGCGGCCGCGCATGCAGCCGGCATCCACGAAAAGATCCTGTCGCTGCCGCAAGGCTACGGAACCGTGATCGGCGAGCACGGCATTGGCCTGTCGGCCGGACAGCGGCAGCGGGTCGGTCTGGCGCGCGCACTCTACCGCGATCCCTTCGTCGTGGTCATGGACGAGCCGAATGCCAATCTCGACGCGGAAGGCGAGGCGGCGCTGGCCGAGGCGATCGCCGGGGTGCGCCGCAGGGGCGGTATCGCGGTGGTGGTCGCCCACCGGCCGGGCGCGGTCCTCTCGGCCGATCTGATCGCGGTGATGGACGCCGGCCGGATCGCGCGCATCGGGCCGCGCGAGGAGGTGCTCGGACCGGCGGCAAAACGGGCCGCCGCCCAGCGCCCGCGCACCGCACCACCCGAAGCACGAACCGGGGCAAGCCCGGCGATGATCCGGACGGCCGTCGCGGAGGGACAGTCATGAGCGAGCGGGACGGATTTCGGAAGATCGGCGGGCGCCTCCGCCACGACCTCCTGATCGGAGGCCTGGTGTGCGGGTTTATGGTCGTCGGTGTGGGCGGCTGGGCCGCCATGGCGAAACTCGGCGGCGCCGTGATCGCGCCGGGACAGGTGGTGGTCTCCAGCAGCGTGAAGACGGTCCAGCACAAGGACGGCGGGATCGTCGGCCGGATCTTCGTGGAGAACGGTGACACGGTTGCCGCCGGCGACCTCCTGATCCAGCTCGACGCCACGTCGGCCAGGGCCCGAAGGGCGATCCTCGACGCCGAACTGATCGCGCTCCAGTCGCGGTGGGCGCGGCTCGATGCGGAACGTGAGGACCGCGACGCCCTGGTGATCCCGCACAGGCTAACCGACCGCCTCACGGAACCGGCTGTCGAAACCGCGATCGCCGGCGAGCGCAGGGTTCTGGCCGCACGGTTGGCGACCCTGGCCGGCCAGCTCGACATGCTGGAAGAGCGCAAGGATCAGTTCGGAGAAGAGATCGAAGGCCTGAAGGCGCAGCTGGACGCCAAGGAGCTGGAGATCGAGCTGATCGCTGACGAACTCGGCGGGCTGCGGTCGCTGCTGGCACAGGGACACGTTCCGAAGACGCGGGTGATGGCGCTCGAGCGCAACAAGGCGCGCCTGGAAGGCGAGCGCGGCGAATTGGTCGCCCGCATCGCCGTGGTCAAGGGCCGGATCGCCGAGACGGAAATCGAGGCCCTGCAGCTGAAGCGGGACGCCCGCGAGAAGGCACTCGCCGAGATCCGGGACGTGGAAACGAAGATCGCCGATCTCAGCGAACGGCTGGTCGCGGCCGAAGACGATCTTGCCCGGATCGACGTCCGCGCGCCCGCGGCCGGCATGGTGCACGAGCTTGCCGTCCACACCGAGGGCGGCGTGGTCGGAGGCGGCGAACCGATTCTCCAGATCGTGCCGGACAACGACCGTCTCGTCATCGACGTGATGATCCCGCCGACCGATATCGAGCAGGTGCATCTCGGGCAGCCGGCCGTCGTCAGCCTCAATGCGTTCGACATGCGCGAGACGCCGCAGCTGGAAGGGACGGTGACCCGTATCTCGCCTGATCTCAGCCGGGACGAGCACACGGACGCCACCTACTACAGCGCGCGCGTGTCGCTTTCGACCGAGGAGCTGGACCGGCTGAAGGGTGCGGAACTGGTGCCGGGAATGCCGGCGGAAGTGTTCATCCAGACCCGGGAGCGGACGGTGATGACCTATCTGCTGGAGCCCTTGCAGGCCCAGATGCGCCGCACGTTCCGTGATTCCTAAGCATTCGAGATCAACGATGCCCCAATTGGGACACAGAGAAACGATCCCCTGAGAATTCGACAGGTCTCGATTCATCCGAGACCAATGAAGCGATCTCTTTCGGGAGCGGATATCCAGTAGTCGGATCGTAAAAACAAGCCGGGACCAGACCAATTCTGGCCCGGGACAGGAGAATTGCGTCCGAAATACGGCCTTTCTGCCATGAAGGACGCGAGCAGGCGGACATCCGGTCCACCGAACTGAAATCGGCCGCCGCATGAAGCGGCGGCGACCTGCGGGTGTGCAAGAATGGAGGCACCACGTACGACCATGGCAAGCGTGAACTGGACTGATTTCGACGGGGATACCCCGGACTATTTCAACCCTTATGGACTGGGCTACCCCGTGGCGCCGCAAAGCAGCTGGGCCTCCGGCGGCAATGCGGACTGGCCGGCAGGGAGCGGTCCGCAGAGCGGTGACATCCTCGTTGTCGGCTCCGATGATCTGAGCACGTACGACCCCGCCTCCGACATTCTGGTTTTCGGGTTCCGCGACGGATCCGACGTCACGGAAATGAACGCCCACAATTACTGCGTCCTCTGGGAGGAACAGCCGGACGGGCTTTTCACGCTGCACGTCATGCCGGTCAGCATCTGGGAAGCCGAGGAGCCCCTCGCGAGCATCTCCGACATCGATGCCGCCGATCTGCCGACGCTGATCCAGAGCTGGGCGTCGACGAACAACCACTTCCAGGACGACCTGGTCGCGTCGGTCTATTCGCTCGACCCGGCAAGCACGACGCCGGACAATCACATCACGATGCAGACGCATCTCGCCGGCGAAACCACGACCTATGACTTCGCTGCGATGCAGGCCCAGTACGGCAGCGACATCGTGCTGAACTTCACGACCTTCACGGGTCGCGAAATGAAGATCGAGTACGACGATGCCGCCCGCACGATGACGATCTCGCACTTCGGCGACAGCTGGGGCGGCTACAACGACGACTGGGGCAAGACGGTCATCACCAATGTCGAACCGTCCGACCTTGAGGGGCTCGATCAGCTCTGGCGGCGCGACAACGCGGTGGAGGACGGCCGGCTTCAGAAGGAGCGGTTCAACGCCTTTCTCGACAGCTATGACGGCGACGGCACCGATGGCGGAGATCCCGAGCCGGACCCGGATCTCGCGCTCGTCGTGGATGCCAGCAAGACCGGAATGGATCACGTCCACCTGCACGATGACGCCGATTACGTCCGCGTGGATGTCGACGCCGATGATCTGAGCGCGTTCGTGGACGAGAACGGCTACCTGAACCTCGAAGTCGGATCGACCGGCTACACGGCCACGATCATGATGCCGACTGCCGAGGCGCTCGCCGACGGGATCGGGGACCGCATCCGGTTCGCCGACAGCGCCGCACGCAGCGAGGTCGAACAGGTTCTCGCCGATGCCTTCAACGACGACGATGGAAGCGGAGAGGGCGGGGAAACCGGCGGCGAGACCGATGGCGGAACCGCTCCGGATCCGACCGACGGTGAGCTGATCTACGCCGCCTCCAACGCCGATCTCTCCTACGAGGTGCGCTCATCCTGGTCCGGCGGTTTCGTGGCGGATCTGGGCTTCACGCCTGATGGAGCCGTCAACGGCTGGCAGGTCGCGTTCACTCTGGACGCGGAGATCACCAACGTCTGGAACGGGCGCATCGTCTCCCACGAAGGCGACCGCTACGTGGTGGAGAATGTCGGCTACAACGGGTCGGTCGCTGCCGGACAGGAGATCGGCTTCGGCTTCCAGGCGTCCGGCGCACCGGCCGCGCTCTCCGAGGTGACCCTGAACGGCTCCGACGCCGTGTATGGCGGCGGCGACGGCGGAACCGACCCCGAACCGGTCCTCCCGGACGTGTCGATCTCCGACATTACCGTCGGAGAGCAAGACGGGACGGCCGCCTTCACCGTTCGGCTGTCGGAAGCCGCAGACAGCGACGTCACGATCAGCTTCGCGACCCAGGCCGGCTCGGCGACGGCAGGCTCGGACTTCGTGTCCGCCAGCGGCAGCATCGTGATCCCCGCAGGGGCTCTCGAAGGCATGGTCGAGATCGATCTCATCGACGACATGGACGTCGAGGACCCGGAGACCTTCACCGTGGAGTTCACTGGCGCCACCGGAGCCACGATCGCGGACGGATCGGCGACTGCGACCGTCACCAGCGACGACGTGGCGCCGCCGGAACCGCCGGTGCTGTCGGTCTCCGGCGGCGAGGTCGGTGAAGGTGCGACCGGCGGCGGCGGATCGTCCGTCTTCGCCGATGGACCGCTGTCCACCAGCGGCAACGCGATCATCGACAGTGCCGGCAACGAGGTCGAGATCCGTGCCGTGAACTGGTTCGGCATGGAGACGGACCTGTCCGCTCCGCACGGCCTGTGGGCCCGCAACTGGCAGGACATGATGGACCAGATGAAGGAGGAGGGCTTCAACGCCATCCGCCTTCCGTTCTCCGGCGAGCTGGTCGCGACCGGCGGCTCGCCGAGCGGCATCGACTTCGCCAAGAACCCGGATCTCGCCGGCCTTTCCGGGATGGAGATCATGGACAAGATCGTCGACTACGCCGGCGACATCGGCCTGAAGATCCTGCTCGACCACCATCGGGTGACGGCCGGTGACGGGGCCCAGGGCAACGGACTCTGGTACACGGACGAGTACAGTGAAGAGGACTGGATCGACCACTGGACCCAGCTCGCCGAGCGCTATGCCGGCGACGACACGGTGATCGGCGCCGACCTGCACAACGAGCCCCACAACGGTACCTGGGGTGGAGGCGGCCCGACGGACTGGGCGGCCGCGGCCGAAGCCGCCGGCAACGCGATCCATGCGGTCAATCCCGACTGGCTGATCGTCGTCGAGGGCGTCGCCGAATATCAGGGCGACAATTACTGGTGGGGCGGCAACCTTCAGGGCGTGGCCGATCGTCCGATCGATCTCGCCCAGGACGGCAAGCTGGTCTACTCCGCGCACGACTATCCGGCGTCCGTCTACGACCAGCCCTGGTTCCACGACGGCTCGAACCTGGCGGACGTCTTCTCCGAGAACTGGGGATACATCCACGAGCAGGGGATCGCCCCGGTGCTGATCGGCGAGTTCGGTTCGCGTCTTGAGACCGATATCGACCGGGAATGGGCCGACGCGATCGTGCAGTATCTGAACGGGGACTACGACCTCGACGGAACGAGCGACCTGCAGCCGGGCGAATCGGGCATCAGCTGGGCCTGGTGGTCCTGGAACCCGAATTCCGGCGACACCGGCGGCATCCTGAACGACGACTGGACCACCGTCCGCCAGAACGCGATCGCTCAGCTCGAACCGCTGATGGACGACACCACGGGAGGCGAGGGCGGACCCGCAACGGTCACCTTCACCGTCTCCCTTGATCAGGCTCAGGACACGGCCGTCGCGATCGCCTACGAGACGGTGGACGGCACGGCCACAGGCGGCGAGGACTTCGAGGCGGCCTCCGGCGAGTTGGTCTTCCAGCCCGGCGAGACGGAGAAGACCGTCACGATTGCGATCCTGGATGACAGCGCCGTCGAGGGTGACGAGAGCTTCTCGCTCTCGGTGACCAATCCGTTCGGAGACGATCTGCTCGCCACGGCGACGATCCTCGACAACGACGACGGGAGCGATCCGGATCCGGTCGACCCGGATCCCGTCGATCCCGACCCGTCCGACGACGGCAGCGAGGCCCTCGCTTTCGATCTCAAGGTCGTCAACGACTGGGGCAGCGGGGCTCAATACGAGATCGCCATCACCAACGAGGGCGATACCGCCATCGACGGATGGCAGCTCGGCATCGATCTTCCGTTCGAGATCACCCAGATCTGGAACGGCGGGATCGTGGAGACCGATGGCGACCGCTACGCGATCGCGAACGCCGACTGGAACGGATCGATCGCCCCGGGGCAGGAGGTCACGTTCGGCTTCATCTCCGACGAGGGCAACTTCGACCTCGACGCGCTTCTGCGCAATGCGGACGCGGAGTTCCTGGTCTGAGGATGCGTCCAGCTGGTCCGGGCTCCGGCCCGGGCCTGGTCGATTGATCGTGGGTAATCGATCATCCGGCTGCCGAACGCGTTGATCGGCCGCCGGTTTCGCGGCAGTGTCCGCCTCCGAAGGCGACCCGACGGGCTCGCCGCACCGCCTTCGGAGGCCTCATGCTCGATCTCGGTTACGACGTTCTATCCGCCCGCCAGTTCGACCGGGACGACCTGACCCGGCTGACCAAGGTCGCCGAAGCCCTAGAGCCGGTGGCTCGCGGCGAAGTCGTCTGCCGGGCCCTGGAAGGCGCGGTAATGGCGAACCTGTTCTTCGAGCCCAGCACCCGCACCCGGATTTCCTTCGGAACCGCCTTCTCGCGGCTCGGCGGCACGGTCCTCGACACTTCAGGTCTCGAAACGACGGCCATCGTGAAGGGCGAGTCGCTCTACGACACGGCGCGGGTGGTCTCCGGTTACGCCGACGTGATCGTGGTCCGGCATCCGACGCCGGAGGCGGCCCGCATCATCGCCGGCGGCGCCCTCGTGCCTGTCATCAACGGCGGGGACGGGGAGGCGGAGCACCCGACCCAGGCGCTCACCGACTTCTTCACGATCTCCAAGGAGCTGAAGGCGTCGGGCAGAACCATCGACGGTGCGACGATCGTCATCCTCGGCGATCTGCGCTACGGCCGGACGACCCATTCCCTGATCGCGTTGATGTCGGTGTTCGAAGGCCTGACCTTCCATCTGGTCTCGCCCGAGGCCCTGTCCATGCCGGATCAGTACGCCGACATCGCCCGCAACCGCGGCCATCAGGTCAAGGTCTTCCGGACGCTGGACGAGGGGCTGGCCGGCGCCGACGTCGTCTACGCCACGCGCTATCAGAGCGAGCGTTTCCAGATCGATCCGCAGGTCCGCGAAGCCGCCGAGCGCCTTCGCCTCGACGCCGCGAGCTTCCGTCGTCACGCACCCGAGCACGCGGTGATCCTGCATCCGCTGCCGCGAGACGAGGTCTTCGGAGAGCTGTCCACGGATCTGGACGGTCTCCCGAACCTGGCCATCTTCCGCCAGACCGACAACGGCGTGCCGGTGCGAATGGCGCTGTTCGCCCTGATCCTCGGCGTCGCCGACACGCTGACGGATCATTTCCGCGAACCGACGTGGCCGCTGCGCCGACGCCGGGCCAATCCGTAGGGTTGTCGCGACGTATGCGTGCCTGAGCGAGGCCGCTGCCGGCTCGTGGCGTCAGGCTTGTGTACCGGCCGACCGGCCCCGCTCGATCTCCGCCAGTTCCGCCTCCAGCGCCTTCTCGGTCGCCGAGCGCGGACGGGTGAACCGGGCGAGGAGGTCGTAAAGGACCGGGGTCAGCAGCAGCGTGAGAACGCCCGCGACCAGCAGGCCGCCGGCGATCACGGTGCCGATCGCGACGCGGCTTTCGGCCCCGGCGCCGGTGGCGAGGATCAGCGGAATCGCGCCGAACACGGTTGATACCACCGTCATGACGATCGGACGCAGCCGCAGCGTGGTCGCTTCGACGACCGCGTCGCGCACGGACATTCCTTCGTCGCGCAGCTGGTTGGCGAATTCGACGATCAGGATGCCGTTCTTCGCCATCAGTCCGATCAGCAGGATCATGCCGATCTGGCTGTAGATGTTCAGGCTGAGGCCCGCCAGCGACAGCGAGAACACGGCTCCCGCCACCCCGAGCGGAACCGTCAGCATGATCACGAAGGGATGGACGAAGCTCTCGAACTGGGCCGCCAGCACGAGAAACACGATCAGAAGGGCCAGGGCGAAGGTGAAGAGGACACCGCTGGAGGTCTCCTTGAACTGCTGCGACTGGCCGGCAAGCCCGATGCGCGCTTCCGCCGGCAGCGTTTCGGCGGCCGCTTCCTCCATGAAGGTGATGGCTTCGCCCAGGGAATAGCCCTCCGCGAGCGCGCCTTCGATCTGGATGGAGGGGAGGCGGTTGTAGCGGTTGAGCTCGGACGCCGCCGCACCTTCGCCGACATCGACCAGCGCGGAGAGCGGTACGAGGGATTCCCCGTCGCCGGCCCGAATGAAGATGAAATCGATGTCGGCGGCGGAACTCCGGTCCGTCTCGGCGGCCTGGAGCAGGACCGGGTACTCGCGGCCGCGGTGGACGAAGGTCGTGGCCTGGCGCGAGGCGAGCAGGGTCTGGAGCGTGCTTGCGATCGTCTCGACGGAGACGCCCAGGTCGTCCGCGCGCATCCGGTCGACGGACACGTTGAACTGCGGCTGGTTCTCTTCGTAGTCCAGCTCCAGATTGCGCAGGCCCGGATTCTGTTCGGCCCGTTCGAGGAGCTGGTTGGCCCACAGCTTGACGCTGTCGAAATCCGGACCCGAGACCACAATCCTGAGCGGGGTCCGGCTGCCGCGCAGTCCGAGCCCGGCGGGCGCCACAGGGAAGCCGCGCGCCGACGTCACGGATCCCATTTCCCTCGCCATCGCCCGGACCACGTCCTGGTGGCTTTTCTCGCGCTCGCTCCAGTCGGCCAGCCGAAGCACCACGAAGGCGCGATGGGGCCGGTTCCAGCTGCCGGTGTAGGTGAAGATGGTCTCCACATCCCCGGTGTCCTTCAGCGGCTGGACGATTTTCTCCACCTGTTGCGCGGCCTGGTCGGTGAACTCGATGGTGCTGCCCTGCGGGGCGGACAGGGGAACGAACACCACGCCCCGGTCCTCGCTGGGCGTCAGCTCCTGGGGAAGCGAGAGAAAGACGACTGCGCCCAGTCCGGCGACGGCCAGCGCAACAGCAATGACGACCAGCGGGATCCGCAGACAGAAGGTCAGGAACTGGCGGAAGGCTGCCAGGACCTTCGGTTCCGCCGCGGGTTCGTTCGCGCCATTCGGGCTGGTGGCGCCGCGCCGCGCTTTCAGAACACGGGACGCAAGCGCCGGACAGGCGGTCAGCGCCACGAAGGTAGAGATCAGCACCGCCCCAGACATCACGAGACCGAACTCGACGAACAGCTTGCCGACCTGGCCCTGCAGGAAGGAGAGCGGCACGAAGACGGCAACCAGGGTGAGCGACGTGGCGATGACGGCGAACGTCACCTGCCGCGTTCCGAGCGTGGCGGCCACCAGCGGGCTCTCGCCCATACCGATGCGCCGTTCGATGTTTTCCAGCACCACGATGGCGTCGTCCACGACAAGACCGATCGCCAGGAGCAATGCCAGCAGGGTCAGGACGTTGATGGAAAAGCCGAGCGCGCCGATCAGGATAAAGGTGCCGATGAGGGCGATCGGGATGGTGATGGCCGGCACGAGCGTCGCCCGCCAGGACATCAGGAAGACCAGGATCACGAAGACCACCAGGACGAGCGAGATTCCCAGCGCGGTGACCACTTCGCGGATGGAGGCGGCGACGAATATCGCGTCGTCCGAAGACACCTCGATATTCATGCCGTCCGGAAGAGTTGGCCGGAGCGCCTCGATCTCCGCGCGGATGCCGTTGGAGATGGCGATGGTGTTCGACTGGCTCTGCCGCACGACGGCCAGTCCGACGGCTGTCTCGCCATTGTTCCGTACGATGCTGTCATCGGTTTCGACGCCGGCCACGACCCGGGCGACGTCGTCCAGACGGATCGGATAGCCTGCGACCCGGTCCACCACCACGTCCCGGAACGCCTCGACGGTGGGGATGCGGCTGTCGAGCCGGACCGTGAACTGGCGCGAAGCCGTCTCGATCTCGCCAGCCGGCAGCTCGACATTGGCGCGTTTGAGCGCGGCATCGATATCGGCGACGGTCAGATTGCGCGCGGCCATGGCCCGTCGGTCCAGCCAGACCCGCACGGCGAACGGACGATCTCCGTACATGTCGATCGACGCGACGCCCGGCACGGTCGCCAGCCGGTCGAGAACGTAGCGGTCGACATAGTCGGTCATTTCCGCGGCGTTCATCCGGTTACTGGTGACGGCCAGCCGCATGACCGGATCGCCGTCGGCGTCGCTTTTGACCACCTGAGGCTCGTCGGCATCGTCGGGGAGGTCGGCGCGGACGCGCGCCACGGCGTCGCGCACGTCGTTGGCGGCTTCGTCGATGTCGCGGCCGATGTCGAACTCGACCCGGACACGGCTCTGGCCGCGCCGGCTGGACGAGGAGATCGTGTCGACGCCGGCGATGCCCGCGACCGAACCTTCGATCACTTCGGTGATGTCGGAATCCACGATTTCAGGCGCCGCGCCGGTGTAGTCGGTGCGAACGGTCACCACCGCGGTGTCGATATCCGGAAGCTCGCGCACGGGGATCTGCATCATCGCGCCGATGCCGAACACCACGATCAGAAGGCTGACGACCGCGGCCAGAACCGGCCGGCGGATGGCGAGATCGGAAATCGACATCAGGTGCGCTTCCCCTCCGATCGCACCTCGGCGGCGTTCGGACTTGCCGAGGCGTCCGCGGGGTCATTCAGAACGCGCACCGGTGCCCCGTCGCGAAGCGACTGGATTCCGCGCGACACCACAAGGGCGCCGGCGTCCACGCCATCCGTGATCTCGACCGTTCCATCCTGGCGTTTGCCGGTCTCCACCTTGCGCCGGTGGGCCGTTCCGTCCTCCACCACGAACAGATACGTGGCCGGCCCCTGCACCAGCAGCGCCTCTTCCGGAACCACCACACCCTCGCGCGAGGTCAGGCTCAGATCGAGCCGCATGAACATTCCGACCGGCAGGGTCCGGTCGGGATTGGGGATCCGAGCGCGCACCCGGAAAGACCGGGAGGCCTGATCGATCCGGCTGTCGATCGCGACGACGCGTCCGGCGAACTCGCGATCGGGAAAGGCCGCACTCGTCGCCTCGACCTTCTGATCCTGGCTGATCTGGCCGTACACCGTCTCCGGCAGACGGAACTCGATCTCGACTTCGCTGAGATCGTCGAGGGTGGTGAGGACCGTGTCGGTATCGACGCGTGCGCCAAGATCGACGGAAAGGATCCCCACGACGCCGGAAAACGGGGCGCGGACCGTCCGGTCCGCGAGACGCCGTTCGGCACGGGCCAGGGCGGCCTCGGCAATGGCGAACTCCGACCGTAACTGCTCCAGGTTCGCCTGGCTGATGGTGTTGGACCGGATCAGGGTGCGGGCCCGTTCGAGCGCCTGCGTCTTTTCCTCAAGGCTTGCTTTGGCCTCGCTCAGGGTTGCCGTCTCGATCTCGTCATCGATCGTTGCGATGACCGCGTTGTCCGCCACCTCTTGACCGGCTTGCACCTGGAGGGCGGTGATCCGGCCTTCGGCCGATGGCACGATGTCGATGGACCTCAGGGCTCGGGTGGTGCCGACCGCTTCCACCTGACGGGTCAGCGTGGCGACGTCCGCCGGGGCAACCTCGACCGACACCGCGCGCTGAGGAGGGCCGCCGCCCTGGCCGTTGGCGGCTTCCTGTCCGGGCAGCCCATAAGTCCGGTAGGCCTCGTAGCCGGCCAGAGAAAGCCCGGCCAGTACCGCCACGATCAGGACCTGTCGAAACACACCCATCGGCTAAGATCACATTCCTGTTTGTCCTGGGGGCGACACCGCGTCCCAGGAGTCTGAGCATCTTCGGGCAGTTTGAGAATCTATACGTGTTGGCCGTTACCACACACGTGAATTGTGGCGCTGCAAAATCAGCGCCGCCGCGAGGCTTCGATCGCGGTCCCACCGGAATTTTCCCGATTCCTGCACTTTAATCGCACCGGCCCCGAGCCGGACGGTCTCGGGGCCGATGGTCGATCACCGAATTGTCAGCACACTCACGGCTCAGAGCGCCTCAAAGCTGCCGGTCGGAGGCGCCCTGGTCGCCGGAGCCGACACCTTCCAGCAACTGGTAAGTCTGGGGATCGTCGGGGCAGAAGCCGCCACCACATTCCAGAAGCGTCGACCCTCCGTTGGCGAGCGCCACGACAGCAAACGCCGCAACGGCGATGTCGGCGAGCCGCGAGCGCTGCCCGCCCGCCTTGCCGAACTGCCGATCGAAGAAGAGCATAACCGCAACGCCGATCACGACCAGCCCGAACAGGAAAAAGGCCCAGCTATAGTAGTGGTAGCCGAAAATCGCGTCGCCGTAGCTGCCGCTGCCGGGCACCACATGGAGCGCGATCTGGCGAAGTGCGATCGCACCTCCAACGGCCGCACCCAGGAGCATGATGCCGTAGTGGCTGGAGCGGATCCCGCAAACCAGATTGAGCATCAAGCCTGCACCGACGAGGGTGAAGCCGACGCGCTGGAGGATGCACAAGGGGCAGGGGAGTTCGCCAAAGAGGATCTGGTCGCCGAGGGCGACGATCAGCACAGCGGTGATTGCCAGAAGGCCGACGAGATTCAGCGAGCGTTCGATGGATCCAAGCACGTTCGCCCCCTAGAGATTTATGTCGATGGCAGAAGTCGCGTGATAGCGGAACAGGAACAGGGTCAGCGCGATGGTTGCGATCACCACCCAGACCGCGATCATCCTCAACTTCATCCACGCCAGGCCGCAGGCCACGAGCACTCCGAAAAAGGGCAGCGCCATCATCGCGGTTTCCTCCGTCTCTCATTTTTCAATCACGATGGACTCGATCCGCTTCCATCGTGCTTCTTGACCATAGAGACCACATCGCCGAGATCGCAACATGCGGAAGACCCCGGACCGTTCGGCCAGAGCGCCCTTCGAAAGGTCGGAGCGGTCTGCTCCTCGGACAGACAACTGACGGATTGGGACAAGAATGACAGGCGACACTCTGCAGACCCGTGAGAAGCTGCCCGATGCTGTCCGGGTGCTGCTGGAAGCGCATCCGCGCGACAGTTGGGAGGCCAAGCTCACCCAGGGCGGGCTGACCCAGTTCTGGCTGCAGCGCCACTTGATGTTCCGGCAGCTCATGGGCGAATTGAAGGGGGCGACCCAGTCGAGCCTCGACAAGCGCCTGTCGCCGAAGGACTTCGCGGAACGGCTGTCGCGCTATGGCGGGTTCTTTGTGCAGCAGCTGCACGAACACCACCATATCGAGGACGTCCACTATTTCCCGCTGCTGACCGCCAAGGAACCTCGTCTCGCCCGCGGATTCGAGCTTCTCGACGGGGACCATCAGGATCTGGACGGCCAGTTGAAGGCTTTTGTGGACCAGGCGAACGGTGTGCTCCAGGCACACCGCGGAACCGACAATGACGCGGTGACAACCGCGAGCGGCCGATTTCTGACCCATCTGAGCGGGCTTGAGCGGTTGCTGGATCGCCACCTCACCGACGAGGAGGAGCTGATCGTGCCGATTCTGCTCGAATATGGAGAATCCGAACTCGGCTAAAGATTTTCATTTGCCGGCTCATTATCCGTTGAAAACTTAGCCCTCCGGCCGATTCGGCCGAAGGGCACCAGACTTGCCATTCAGCTTGATCAGCTCATCGCCGTGATGGAGAAAAAGGCCCCCTGCGGATCGAGACACTGGGCGATTTTCGCGCCACCCGGCACCTCGTGGGGACCGTTGACGACCTGGCCGCCTGCGTCCGCAACGCGCCCCATGCCGGCGTCGATGGTATCCACGCAGAAATAGAAGCCCCAGAACGGCACGGGAACATTGGCAGGCCGCTTCATGATCCCGCCCATCATTGTCTCGCCACGCCCGAAAAGGAGGTAGTCGCCCATTTCGCCCATATCGACAGCGCCGAGCTTCTCCCAGCCGAAGTGCTTGGCATAGAAGGCGAACGCCTTCTCGACGTCTTCGGTGTAGAGTTCGTGCCAACCGACCGTCCCGGGGCTGCCCGGAGCAGGGCCCGCCGGCGGCTCCCCATTGCCGCGGAAGAGGCAGATCCCGGCACCGAGCGGATCAGAAACTGCCGCAAAGCGTCCGACGCCGGGGATGTCCTCCCCAGGCTTGTGGACCGTCCCGCCGTCCGCCTCGAAGGCAGCCGCTGCCGCATCCACATCGTCGACGAGGAGATACCCCATCCACGCGGGCCGGCCGCCGTTCTCGGCATATTCGCGGGGCAGATCCATCATCCCCGCGATCGGCGCGTCACCGGCCTGGAGCAGCTTGTAGGTCATGTCCGGCATGCCGGCGTCGGATACCGACCAACCAACGGATTTGGAATAGAACTCGGCAGCCGCGGGCACGTCCGAGGTCATGACCTCGTACCAGACGAAATCACCTTGGTGCATGGGTATGTCTCCAATCGAGGCCAAAAGGTGAGGGGGGACGTTCATTCAGGTTCGGCGGTGACCGATCAGCTTCGATCAGACCCTTCGGTAGTCGGCATGCATGATCTCCACCCAGTCGCCCTCGGGGGATTCGAGGTAGGAGACGAACGTGCGTCGGGTGTCGTCGACAATGGTGACGACCTCACGATAGCTGGCCGCTCGGGTGGGATCGGAGAAATCCGGCCCCTGACAATCGAGAACGAGCCGGTTCGCGGCAGCGTCCAGCGTGCCCTGATAGACGAAGAGGTGCGGCAGCATCGATCCGAGCCAGGTTCCGACGAAGTGCCTCATGCGCGGATCGTAGCCGAGGGTCAGGCATGTCATGGCGGGGCTTCCGTCCGGCATGCTGCCGCGCCCTTCCGCCAGCACCCAGAAATCGCCGACTGACCGCACGGTTTCCGTCCCCGGCGGCATCGGCTCGGCATTCGGCATGGTCGTCGTGACCTCCCAGTCGCCGACGAGTTGCGTGAGCCACTTGTGTTCCGCCAAACGCTCGA
This sequence comes from Amorphus orientalis, assembly GCF_030814015.1. Taxonomy (NCBI): domain Bacteria; kingdom Pseudomonadati; phylum Pseudomonadota; class Alphaproteobacteria; order Hyphomicrobiales; family Amorphaceae; genus Amorphus; species Amorphus orientalis. Next base: position 898,109 of record NZ_JAUSUL010000002.1, on the reverse strand, counting down.
AGTTCATGGTGTCCGTCCGTCGGTTGCGGCGTTGTCGCCCTCGAAAAGCACTAAGTCGCCGCCGCCCCATGGCAGGCTGTTTTCAGGGGCACGTCGTATTCGTCGTGGCGACGCACGAAATCCATGGTCGATCCTTCGTTGCGCCCCTTCGGAGCGCGATCGAGGATCATCAGGGTTCCGATCAGTTCCTCGCAGCCGCGCGCGAAACTGGAATAGGTGTGATAGACGGCACCGGCTTCGTCACGAGCGAACGCGCTGAGCCCGGGGAGCTCTTCGAATGCCGTTTCGACGGGCTCGTCGCGGTAGTTGTAGACAACGCTGCCGGCCGCCCGTTGATCGGCATCGAACGAAACGCCAAAGTCGTAGTTGAACCGGCTCGGATGCGACGATACCCACGGAAACCGCCAGCCCATACGGCGCTTATAAGCCTCGATCTCCGGCAGCGACGCACGGGAAACGGCGGTCAACGTGACGTCATGATGATTGAGATGGACGAGTGCGCCGTCGAGATGGTCGCACAGGAACGAACACCCGTCGCAGCCTGCCGGCCAGCCGGGCGCAAGCATGAAGTGGTAGACGATCAACTGGCTGCGGCCGTCAAAGAGATCGGCGAGGCGGGCTTTTCCGGCCGGCGTGTCGAACACATAACTCTCATCGACCCGGACCCACGGAAGCGCCAGACGCTCCGCATTGATCTCGTCCCGCAGCCGAGTGGCCTGCTTTTCCCGCTCAAGCAGCGCACGGCGCGCCTCGAGCCATTCGTCCCGAGAGACAACCCGATGAGACGTCATGAGCGCTTCCTCCCGCAAACAGCGACCAACCGACGTTGATATAAACATTGATATCAATATAATATGAGCATGTCAAAGCCCCGCGCCGTTCCGTTCGAAACCACGCTGCTGGTCCGCGACACGTGCCTGTGTCTCCACGCGCAGCGGGCCGCTCGTGCGCTTGCGCGCCTTTTCGACGAAGCGTTGAAGCCGTATGGCCTGACCAACGGTCAGTTTTCTCTGCTGATGTCGCTGAACCGGCCTGAACCACCGCCGATCGGAGCGGTCGCCGAGGTCCTCGCCATGGATCAGACCACGCTGACCGCCGCTTTGAAGCCGCTGGAACGCCGCGGCCTGGTCGAGCGGAAGGCGAACCCGAACGACAAGCGGAGCCGGTTGCTGGTGCTCACTCCGGGTGGCCTCGAGGTGCTCGCCGCCGCGGTTCCGACCTGGAAGCGGGTTCACGCCGGGATCGACGCGGCGCTCTCGGATCCGGAAACGCTGCGCGCCGACCTTCGCCAGATCGCATTCGCGCTGCCGAACGGTGTCGAAACCGGATAGCGGTCCCGGCGCTTCGGTTCGCTCGGCGACGTGTTCCGGCCGGCGCCTATTCCATAGACAGGATCAGATTGCGGACGACCGGATAGATCTCCCGGTCCCAGCGCTTGCCGTTGAAGACGCCATAGTGGCCGACGTTCGCCTGGAGATGATGGCGCTTCAGATGAGGGCGCAGCGAGCGGCACAGGTCGTGGGCGGCCGCCGTCTGCCCAAGCGCGCAGATGTCGTCGCGCCCGCCTTCCACGGTCAGCAACGCGGTCTTGCGGATCACGCTCGGATCGACCTTCCGACCCCGATAGGTGAAGGTGCCCTTGGCGAGCTGGTTCTGCTGGAAGACCCGATCGATCGTCTCGACATAAAACTCCGCCGCCAGATCCAGGACGGCGAAATACTCGTCGTAGAACGACTTGATCTTCTCGGCCTCGGCCGTCTCGCCCTTGGCGAGATGCTCGTAGAGCTTGCTGTGCTGGCTGCGATGGCGGTCCATGTTCATCGCCATGAAGGCGGTCAGCTGCATGAAGCCGGGATAGACCCAGCGCCCGCCGCCGGGATAGCGGTCGGGAACGCGGGCGATCACCTGGGTTTCGAACCAGGAGAGCGGCTTCGATTTGGCGAGTTCGTTGACCGCCGTGGGGCTCTCGTCCACGTCGATCGGACCGGCCATGAGCGTCATGGAGCGCGGCGTCGCGGGATGCTCGTCCTCCGACATCACCGCTACGGCGGCGAGCGCCTGCACACATGGCTGGCAGACGGCCAGAATGTGTGCGCCCGGGCCGATCTCTTCCAGAAAGCGGATGATGTAGTCGACATAGTCCTCGACACCGAACCGGCCGGCCGACAGCGGCACGTCCCGCGCATTCACCCAGTCGGTGATGTAGACCTCGTGGTCTTGGAGCAGCGTATGGACGGTCCCGCGCAACAGGGTGGAGAAGTGTCCCGAGAGCGGTGCGATGACGAGCACCTTGGGCTGTTCGCTGTCGATGTCCTTGGAAAATTTGAGCAACTGGCCGAAGGGAAGGTCGAGCGCGATCTCGGGCGTTACGGGCACGTCGCGATTGCCGACCATGACCGTCTCGATCCCGAAATCCGGCCGTGTATGGGAGAGCTCGAAGCGGGACAGCATCTCCAGCCCCGCGCTCAAGCGACGGCGAAGCTCGCCGGCGAGGCCCCAATCCCCCCACAGCCCCGGAAAAACCGCGTTGCGCGCCAGCGCGCGAAACGGAGCGATCAGATCATCCTGGAGCTGGTAGGTCTGGTAAAGCATCGGCTGCTCCGTTCACCTCCTGCAATATTGCATTGCGGAAAGGCTAGTGTGATTTTTGCCGCGTTGCGAGCGGATTATGTGCCGGCGTCCACCGCTTCGGCTCCGTCAGCGGCCCTAGATGGACATCGCGCGGCGGGAACCGGTCCAATTCCTGCATCTCGCAAAGCGGAACGGTCCCGGCTACGATCCATCCGGAAAGCCGGCGACGAACCCATGCAGAGCGGACAACATCCGGGCTCAAGTCAGGAACGATAGATGCGATGACTGGTGCGAAGCTGACGATTTCTTCGAAGAACTATTCGTCCTGGTCCCTCCGGGGCTGGCTTCTGTGCCGGATGGCCGGACTGGATTTCACCGAAGAACGCGTCGACATCGACGATCCGGACACGCGCCAGGAACTCCTGCTTCTGTCGCCGTCGGTGCTCGTGCCGCGGCTCACTCACGGCGGCGTGACGGTGTGGGACACGCTGGCGATCGCCGAATACCTTGCGGAAATCGCTCCGGAAGCGGGCCTGCTTCCGAAGGATCAGGGGGTCCGCGCCCATTGCCGTGCGATTTCCGGGGAGATCCATTCCGGTTTCTACAATCTGCGCTCCGCCTTGCCGATGAACCTCAAGGCCCGGCACGACCGCTTCAAGATATTCTCGGGCGCGCGGCCGGATGTGGAGCGGATCAAGACGATCTGGTCGGAATGCCTCAAGACCTATGGCGGCCCTTACCTGTTCGGTGATCTGACCATGGCCGACGCCATGTATGCGCCGGTCTGCACCCGGTTCCGGACCTACGCCGTCGATCTCGCACCGGAGCAGCAGGCCTATTGCGAGACGATCTTCGAGTGGCCGCTGATGCAGGAATGGACCGAAGGGGCACTGGCCGAGCCCGACGAGATCATCGAGCTCGAAGTCGAATTCTGACAAGGCGCCACGTCGGCACCGCAGCCCCGACGTTTTGTCCAGACCCATCGCGATTCCTTCTTCGATCCATCAAGAACCTCCATTGGACGGCGTCGGGCGACGTGCCGACAATGGCTGCGTGCGCAGAAGGTGGAGAGGACGCGTCATGAGCTTGATCCTGGTTATCGGCAACAAGACCTATTCGAGCTGGTCGCTCAGGGCCTGGCTGGTGATGACCCGCTTCGGGATCGATTTCGACGAGATCCTGATCCCCCTCGACCAGGCGGACACCAAGGAACGCATCCTGCGGCATTCGCCGTCCGGCCGCGTCCCGTGCCTGATCGACGGCGACGTCGCGATCTGGGACACCCTGTCGATCGTCGAGTATCTGGCCGAACGCTATCCGGATGCCGGCATCTGGCCGTCCAACAGCTTTGCCCGTGCCATCGCGCGCTCGGTCTCGGCGGAAATGCATTCCGGCTTTCCCGCGATCCGGGAATACTGCCCGATGAACCTCAGGAAGCGATTCCCGTTCAAGGACTGGGGCGGAGCGGCGGCAGTCGACGAGGTTCGCCGGATCGAGCAGCTCTGGTCGGATTGTCGCGCGCGCTTCGCCGGCGCCGGCCCCTTCCTGTTCGGTGACTTCTCGGCGGCCGACGCCATGTTCGCCCCGGTGGTGACCCGTCTCGACCGTTACGGTTGGACCGTCACCGAGGCGAGCCGGGCCTACATGGACGCCGTCCTTGCGATGCCGGAACTGAAGCGCTGGACCGACGATGCCGCGATGGAACCCTGGGTGATCGAGGCAGAGGAAGTCGAGCCGGCTTGATTGCCGGCCGCGCAGGCAAGTGCTGCGGCCGGAGGGCATTGCAGATGCGCAGGATTGGCGTCTTGCGCTTGAGGCCCCGGGCGGGCAAGTAGGCATCGGCCGGGGCGTAGTGCCCGGGCCAGTTCCTGTTCCGAACCGCCACGGACTCCTGCCATGCACATCGCAATGATCGGCGCGGGCTATGTCGGCCTCGTCTCGGGCGCATGCTTCGCCGACTTCGGACACGTGGTCACCTGCGTCGACACGGACCCGGACAAGGTCGACCGTCTCAACCGCGGCGAAATCCCGATCTTCGAGCCGGGCCTCGAGGACCATGTGGTGCGCAACCGGGACGAGGAGCGTCTGTTCTTCACGACCGAATTGCCGGAGGCCGTCGCCAAAGCGGACGTGGTGTTCATCGCCGTGGGTACACCGTCGAGGCGCGGAGACGGGCGGGCCGATCTGTCCTACGTGTATGCGGCCGCAGCCGAGGTCGCCCGCAACATTTCCGGCTACACGGTGGTGGTGACCAAATCGACCGTGCCGGTCGGCACCGGAGACGCGGTCGAACGGATCATGCGCGACGAGGTGCCCGGCGTGGACGTGTCGGTGGTGTCGAATCCGGAGTTCCTGCGCGAAGGCGCGGCCATCGAGGATTTCAAGCGGCCGGACCGGATCGTCATCGGCGTGGAGGACGAACGCGCCCAGGAGATCATGGGCGAGGTCTACCGGCCGCTCTTCGTCAACCAGGCGCCGGTCATTTACACCGGCCGCCGAACCGCCGAGCTGATCAAGTACGCCTCCAACGCGTTTCTGGCCACGAAGATCACCTTCATCAACGAGATGGCGGATCTCTGCGAGAAGGCCGGCGCCAACGTCCAGGAAGTCGCCCGCGGCATCGGCCTCGACAATCGCATCGGCACCAAGTTTCTCCATGCCGGGCCCGGCTTCGGTGGCTCCTGCTTTCCCAAGGACACGCGGGCCCTGGTCGAAACCGCGCGCGAGTTCGAAACGCCGAGCCGGATCGTGGAAGCGGTCGTGACCGTGAACGAGGCCCGAAAGGCGGCCATGGCCCAGAAGGTGCTGCGGGCCTGCGGCGGGTCGGTCGCCGGCAAGACGGTCGCGCTCCTCGGCCTGACCTTCAAGCCGAACACGGACGACATGCGGGAAAGCCCGTCGATCGCGATAGCGAACGCCCTGCGCGCGGCTGGCGCCACGGTACGCGGACACGATCCCCAGGGCATGGAGCAGGCGCGCAGGGTGATGCCCGATATCGAGTATGCGGACACCGCCTATGCCTGCGTGGAAGACGCCGACGCCGTGGTCCTCGTCACCGAGTGGGAGGCCTACCGCGCCCTCGACCTGCCGCGGATCAAGGAGCTGGTGCGGGTCCCGGTGTTCGTCGACCTTCGCAACGTCTATCGGCGCGCCGAGGTCGAGCGACACGGCTTTACCTATGTCGATGTGGGGCGCGGCTGAGGCAGGCGCGGCTCACGCCGGCGCGGACGCCCTGCGGGCGACGACGCCTTCGGTGCGGGCCCGGACTTCGGGCGCGGCAAGGCAGCTCTTGAGGGCTTCGTAACCGGCTGCTTCGGGATAGGGGCGGACGACGATCGGCGTGTCGTGGTTCGCCGGGCAGAACAGGATCGTGGCTTCGGGCGCGAGCGTATCCAGATCGAGAAGAGCGGTCGACCGGGTCAGCAGCACGAACCGGCGCCCCGAAGAGATCCTGACCCTCAGAAACCGCGCGAGGGCCTTCTGGCTCGCCGCATCCAGACGATGCTCGGCCGTGTCGATGACGACGGTCGCCGCCGGATCCGCTTCCAGACCGGCGACGAGGGCGACCATGGCGTGGCTCGCCACGGCCCCGTCCGCGATCAGCGCAGCGAGACTGTCGGCCACACGGGATCGGAGTGCCGGGACGGCAGCGAGCCGAGCCCTGAGATCGGCAGGCTCTTCATTGACCCGCTCCATCGGGAGGAACCGGGTCTCTGGCAGATGCTCGGAGATCAGCCGCGCCAGTCGGGTCTTGCCGCTCCCGAGCGGGCCCACGACGAAGGTGAGGGCGCCAAGAACCGGAAGCGTGAATCGTTCGCCATTCCATGGCCAGGGCAGGTCGAAGGCGATCGCCGCCGGCCCTGAACAGGGATCCGGATCCAAACGGGTCTCATCAGCCCGCGCCGCGAGATGGTGCCGCAGCTGCCCGATCGACAGAAGCAGGTCTTCGCGCTGGTGCTGGAGGCGTCGGAGATGGGCGGACAGGAGATCGTGTCTTGTGGCCGGGTCGGCGTCGATCAGTCGGGCGATGTCCGCGAGGCGGAGACCCAGGCCGCGCAGCTCGACGATTTCCGCCGCGCGTCGGAGAGCCTCCGGTCCGTAGGCCCGCCATCCGGCCGCCGTTCGGGAGGGCGTCACCAGGCCACGCGCTTCGTAGAGCCGCAGCGCCTTGGTCGAAACACCCAGGGTCTTGGCCGCCTCCGACGGCGTCAAAACCCGATCTGTCCGAATCATGGTCCATTCCCCTCCAGTCTTATGGGAATGGCGACAGTGGGGCCGGCCCCAGGGGCCTGGTCAAGGCTCGGTATCGTGTCCGCTCGGCCGTCGCCCGATCTCGCCCTGACGAAGGGTTGACGAGTCAGCGGGAGCGACCCGCGCGGTCAGTGGCGCCGTGCGGTCAGTGGCGCCGCGCTTCGCGGGTCTCGTAGACGCCGTCGTGGCGATTGCCGAACACCTCGGCGACCTGCGGGTGACGGATCGGCTCGTCGCTCTCGTCCGGCACGAGATTCTGCTCGGAAACGTAGGCCACATACTCCGTCTCCGCGTTCTCCGCGAAGAGATGGTAGTAGGGCTGATCCTTCGAGGGGCGAACCTCCTCGGGAATCGACAGCCACCATTCTTCCGTATTGTCGAAGGTGGGATCGACGTCGAAGATCACGCCGCGGAACGGATGGAACCGATGCCGGACGACTTGGCCAATCTGGAATTTCGCAGTTCTGACTTCTGTACTCATATCGGGGCCCTGTGAGGCGCTCCTCCTATCCGACCGGTCTTTCTGCCGCAACTATATAGAATTGCGTCCCGGTTTCTAAAGCCCGTAGACAGCGGCCTGGTCGGGATCTTTCGAAGCAACGGCCTTTGCCAGATCGACGATGACCTTCGCCTGTTTCCAGGTCGCGTCGTCCTGCATCTTGCCGTCGATCATCACCGCGCCGCTGCCATCGGGCATCGCGTCGATGATTTTCTTGGCAAATGCGACCTCGTCGGGATCCGGGCTGAACACGCGCTTGGCGATATCGATCTGGGAGGGATGCAGCGACCACGCGCCATCGCAGCCCATCAGGAACGCGTTCTGGAACTGCGCCTCGCAGGCGACCGGATCCTGAAAATCGCCGAACGGTCCGTAGAACGCCTTGATGCCGGCTGCCACGCACGCGTCGACCATCCGGGCGATGGTGTAGTGCCAGAGATCCTGCTGATAGGAAGGGCGTGCCTCCTGGGTGTCGGAAGGATCGGCGAACACGCGGTAGAGCGGATGCCCGCCGCCGACACGCGTCGTCTTCATGCCACGGGACGCAGCGAGGTCGGCCGGCCCAAGGCTCATCCCGTGCATGCGCGGGCTTGCCTGCGCGATCGCCGAAATGTTCTCGACCCCCTGTGCGGTTTCGAGGATGGCGTGGAGCAGGATCGGCTTGCCGATGCCGTGCCGGGCTTCGAGCTGCGCCAGGAGCCGGTCGAAATAGTGGATATCCCAGGGGCCGTTGACCTTGGGCACCATGATCACGTCGAGCTTGTCGCCAACGGCGGGAACGATCTCCAGCACGTCGTCCAGAACCCAGGGACTGTCGAGGCTGTTGATCCGGGTCCAAAGCCCCGTGTCACCGAAGTCGGTCGCCTTGGCCATTTCGATGAAACCGCGCCGAGCCGCCTCCTTCTGGTCGGCGGGGATGGCGTCTTCCAGATTTCCGAGGATCACGTCGACCGTGCCCGCGAGGTCCGGGATCTTGGCCCGGACCTTCTCGTTGTGGGGCGGCACGAAATGGATCATCCGCTCGAGGCGGACGGGAAGCGTGCGATAGGGCTCGGGAGCGCCCACGGCGAGGGGCTCGAAAAAGCTGCGCGGGGATTTCACGGTGAACCTCCTCATGGAAACGGTAGGGGCGCGGCATCTGAACGCACAGGTCACAGCGCCGCTGGCCGACACGTTACGCCTGCAGATCATGCCGATGCTGCAATGCGACACAAGCCCCTCTGCCCAGCGAGCACAAAGGCCTGTGGAGCAGGCCGCTAACTCGGCTCGTCGCCGGCCCTGAGCGCCCACTTCCGGTGGGCCCACATCCACTGCTCCGGCGTGATCCGGATCCAGTGCTCGAACACCTCGTGGATCGCCTGGGTCGCCTCCGCAGCATCCCTGTCCCGGTCGTCGCTTTGCGGAACCTCGACGACCTTGAGCTCGAGGCGGAAGTGAACGCCGCCGGTTCGCACCATGCAGCCCGCGACGATGGGCAGACCGTGACGGCGGGCCAGGGCGGCGGGAAAGGGATTGGCGTAGGCCGGACGGTCGAAGAAGACCACGCGCACGCCCCGTCGCTCGCGCAGATCCGCAAGGAAACCCACCGCGCCGCCGGATCTGGCGAGGATCGTCAGCCGCCGGGCCGTGGCAGGGCCCTTGGCGTGCAGCCCGCCACCATAGAGCGGCGCGCGCATCGCCTTGAGGTAGCGCTCGACCAGCGGGTTCTGGATCGGCTGATAGGTGCCGGCGATATCGATGTCCTTGCCGAGGGCGGGCAGGGCGGCGACTTCCCAGTTGCCCAGATGCAGCGACACGAACACGCATCCGTTGCGGGCGATGCGCCGGTACCGGTCCAGACCCGCCGGCAGTTCGAACCGGTCGGCGTCGGAAACGAGCTGGCCGAGATGCTGGCCCTCTGCGAAGACGCGGCCGAGATTTTCCCAGCTACCGCGCGCGATCCGCTCGCGTTCTTCCGCACTCAGTTCGGGAAAGGCGTAGCCGAGATGCTCCTGCACCCGCCGATGCCGGTGGGTGAACGGGGCGATCCAGCGCCACAGCCGGCCGCTCACGGCGGACGCGCGATCTATCGGCAGGAGACGGAGCGGGGCGACCACCACCCTGAGCCCGATATATTCCAGCCACATGCGTGCGACGCCGAGATGGCCGGGATAGAATTTCGACTGCGACACCTGGACCCCGTCCGGGTTGGAAATTGGACCGCTGCGGCTTCGACGACGGCATAGATGCAGGCTTCGGTCCGACGCAGGGAGCTTTCTCACATCGAACGAGCCCTGTCGCGGCCGGTCCCGGTCAGCCTTCGCCTGTCATGCAGACATTTTCAACACGTCCGAAAAGGCTCTAGGTTCGCCGTGAGAATCACCGGATGCGACCGACGCGCCCGCGCGACGCGTATCGACAGGGTCGCATCGTCCGGCGCGGGTCGTTCATGCAAGACGTTCTTTCCCTGGCCTTTCCGTTCTTCGGGCTGATCTTTCTCGGCTACGGCGCCGGAAAGATCAGCAAGCTCCCCGCAGACGGTCTCGCCTGGCTCAATTTCTTCGTCATCTATCTCGCTCTGCCGGCGCTGTTTTTCCAGCTCCTGTCGGAGACGCCGATCGAACAGATCGGGAGCTGGAGCTTCATCGCGTCCACGACGCTGGTCACGTTCGTCATGTTCGTGCTCGCATTCGCGGTCGGCATTGCGCGATCACGCGGCGATGTTCCGGTTGCCACCATCCAGGGGATCATCGGCTCCTACTCGAACGTCGGCTATCTCGGACCGGGCCTGACCCTTGCCGCTCTCGGTCCGGCCGCTACCGTGCCGACCGCGCTGATCTTCTGCTTCGACAGCGCGCTGCTGTTCATTATCGTTCCCATCCTGATGGCCGTGGCGGCCAAGGAAGGACAGAGCGCGCTGCGGACCGCGGCCATGATCGTGAAGCGGATCTTCACGCACCCTTTCATCCTGGCCACGCTCGCTGGAATTGCTGCGGCGGCCTTCGAATTCCAGCCTCCCGACGCCCTGGACCGCCTTCTGACGATGCTGCGCGGAGCCGCAGCACCCTGCGCGCTGTTCGCGATCGGAGTAACGGTTTCCAGCCGGCCGCTGCACCGGGTTCCGCCCGAACTTCCGGCCCTGCTGGCAATCAAGCTCGTGGTGCATCCGCTCGTCATTTTCCTCGTTCTGGGATGGGTCGGGGACATCGATCCGCTGTGGATGGCGACAGCCGTGCTGATGGCCGGGCTTCCGCCTGCGACCAACGCCTTCGTGCTGGCGAGCCAGTATCAGGTCTATGTCGAACGCGCGTCGGCTGCTGTCCTGATCGGGACGGTGGTGTCGGTCGCGACCGTCACGGCGCTTCTCTACCTCGTCACCCACGACCTCCTGCCGTTCCACATCTTCTGACCGACCGGCCAGATCTGTGCGGCTAGAGCGGAAGCCCCCGGACGAGCCGCGGCGCCCCGATCGCCGGCGCCAGCCCTTCCCGCATCACGAAGCGCCGGAGCGGGCCGATGGCCGTGGCGGCGAACAATCCGATGCCGCGGGCCGCTGAAACCGGGACGAAGTCGCTGAGGAGCGAGCGGTTGAGAAGATCGACCGCAAGCGTTCGGCTTTCCACATCGGCGCGCCGGCGGCGGGCATAAGCCGACAGCGTCGCATCGCTGCCGGGATCCGCGCCGCGATCGCGGGCCTGAACCAGAACCTCTGCAAGACCGGCGATGTCGCGGAATCCGAGATTGAGGCCCTGGGCGCCGATCGGCGGAAACCGGTGTGCGGCTTCACCTACGAGCGCGACTCGCTCGTCGGCCAGCTTGCGCGCCACCATCCCCGACAGCGGCAGGAGTCCGCGCGTCGCTTCCACCGTGACCCGGCCCAGCAGGCGGTGTGTCCGGATCTCGATCTCGCGGGCCAGCTCGCCGTCCGTCATCCGCTCCAGCCACGGGGCTTCGTCCGGATGCACGACCCAGACAAGGCTCGAGCGCCGACCCTGCAACGGCACGACGGTGAACGGACCCGACCGTGTATGGAACTCGGTCGAGGTGTCGTTGTGGGACAGAGTGTGTCCGAAGATCGTGACCAGCGCCTGCTGGGGATAGGTCCAGGAACGGGTCCCGATCCCCACGGCCTCCCGCATGAAGGAGCGCGCACCGTCGGCAGCGACAGCGAGGAGGGCGGAGACCCGTTTGCCGCCGGCGGACATCACGATGCGACCGCCGGCCGTTTCGGCGCTTTCGACCGGGGCCTCGATCCACGGCAGGTCCGCCGCTTCGGCGGTCTCGATCAGGGCCCGATTCAGCGCGTCGTTCTCGATGTTGAATCCGAACGCCTCGAGCCCGATCTCGCCTGCCTGGAAGGCGGCCTCCGGAGACCGGACCAGCCGGTCCGTGGCATCGACGATCCGCATAGTGCGCATCGGTGCGGCATGATCTTCTGCCCGGCTCCAGGCTCCGGCCGCGGCCAGCACGTTCACCGACCCGGTCAGGAGGGCCGTGGTCCGCGGATCGCCCGCTGGTCGTGGACCGACCAGCGTGACGTCGAACCCCTGAGACCGGAGAAGAAGCGCAGCCGTCAGCCCGGCAGGACCGGCTCCAACGACGGCGATCTGATGGTCGACCGGTTCTGCATCACTGACCATGTGACGGCTCCATTCCTGCGGTGGACGCGCACTGTCCGTGTTGTGATCTATAGATCATGTGGTCGCGGGCGGCGACCGCCAAGGGGGTGCGGCATCACGGGACGGTCCGGCGGCTTGTGCGAAGGCAGATGCCCTGTTTACGTGAGCCGACCGGATCGATCTGGACGAGGTCCAATGGCGCGTTCCGAGCTCAAGGCTCACCCTGAAACACCGCGTCCTGCCGGCCAAAAGCCGACGGGAACGGACGTGCATCATACAGGCGCGTCTCGGCACGGTGCGGTGCTGATCGCGGTTGCCGGCGTGGCGGCGCTCGGTTGGATCTATCTGACAATGACCGTGCTCGCGGTTCCCGACGGTCCGCGTGGCGCGCTTGGGCCGGGCATGAACCTGCTCGCATTCGGCGCGCCGGTTCCCGCCTTCATGGAGGCGCTCTGCGTTCCGGTGACGCTTGCCACCGGTCTCGATCCCCAGGCGCTCGCCGTCACGCTGGCCATGTGGATCGCGATGGTCTTCGCCATGATGCTTCCGTCGGCAGCGCCCATGATACAGGCCTATTCATCTGCCCTGAGAGACCTGGAACCGTCGAAGAGAAAGGCCCAGCGTCTGGTCGCCCTTTCGGCCGGCTACGTGAGCGTCTGGACGGGCTTTGCGGTCGTGGCCTGCGCCGCCCAGATCGCTCTCGTCTTCGTCGGCACGCTGTCGCCGGCGATGACGCCGCTGGCTCCCGCGCTGGCGGGAATGACGCTGCTGGCGGCGGGGCTCTATCAGTTCACGCCCGCCAAGCAGGCCTGCCTAGGGCGATGCCGGGCTCCCGTCTCGCAAGCCGCGGTCCGGTGGCAGATCCGGGCGCGGTCGGCCTACCGGGTCGGCCTGGAGGAGGGACTCTACTGTCTCGGGTGCTGCTGGGCGCTCATGGTCGTCATGTTTGCCGTGGGCATCATGAACGTCGTCTGGATGGCCGTTCTGGCGATCCTGATGGTCGCGGAAAAGGTCACCTCGGGCATGGTGCTTCCACGGGCGGTCGGCACCGGTCTCGTCGTGTGGGGCGCCCTCCTTGTGCTGATCTCCCAGCCGGGACGACTGCTGCTCGGCATCGGCTAGGCGCCGTCCGGGCGGACATCCGCCGGGTCGAGCCGACAAGCCAGGTTCCCGATATGGGGACCTCTCGTCACTGTTCGCGACACCGGGTGCTTCGGGAGACGAACCGCAACGGGGTTTGGTCCGTTAGCGAGTTGGGTTAGACACCGGTCGCGGATAAGGGCAGAGCGCATGGAATGGATCGCGGATCCTCAGATCTGGGCGAGCCTCGTCACCTTGACGGTGATGGAGATCGTCCTGGGCATCGACAACATCGTCTTCATCTCCGTCCTGGTGTCGCGCCTTCCACAGGCTCAGGCCGATTCCGCCCGAAAGATCGGGTTGTCGCTGGCCCTGGTCTTCCGCATCCTGCTTCTGCTCGTGATCTCCTGGATCATCGGGCTCACGCAGCCGCTCTTCTCCCTGTTCGGCGAGGCCTTCTCCTGGCGCGACATCATCCTGCTGGCCGGCGGCGCATTCCTTCTCGTCAAGGGGACGCTGGAAATCCACGCCGGCATCGAAGGGGAGGAAGGCGAGCACGGCGCGAAGAAGGCGCCTCCCGGCTTCTGGTCGGTCATCGTGCAGATCCTGCTGATCGATCTGGTATTCTCGGTCGATTCGATCATCACGGCAGTGGGTATGGCCCAGCATGTGGAGGTCATGATCGCCGCCGTCGTCATCTCGATCGGGATCATGTTCATTGCGTCCGGACCGGTCGCCACGTTCATCAAGCAGCATCCAACCACGAAGATGCTCGCGCTGTCCTTCCTGCTCCTGATCGGCATGGCACTGATCGCGGACGGGCTCGGCTTCCACATTCCGCGCGCGTACATCTATTTTGCCATGGCCTTCTCCGCGCTGGTGGAGGTCCTGAACATCCTGCGCCGGCGCAAACGGCTGACGGCGGGCGCAGGCGACGAACAGTGAGCCCCGAACCGGTAGAGAAGACCTGTTGCGGGCGGCAACGGAGGAGGGTCGAATGACCAAGGCGATCGTCGTCAACGAAACCGGGGGACCGGATGTCCTGAGCTGGCAGGATATCGACGTCGGACAGCCCGGACCGACGCAGGTGCGGCTGCGCCACACGGCCATCGGCCTGAATTTCATCGACACCTATTTCCGCTCCGGCCTCTACAAGGCGCCGAACGGACTGCCGTTCGTGCCCGGCAACGAGGGCGCCGGTGTGGTCGAGGCCGTCGGCTCCGACGTCACCGATCTCGCCGTGGGCGACCGTGTCGCCTATACGGGTGCCCTAGGCGCCTACGCCGAAGAGCGGCTGATCGAGGCCGGCCAGCTGGTCAAGATCCCGGACGCAATTCCCGAAAAGACGGCGGCCGCGATGATGCTGAAGGGCATGACCGCGCGCTATCTCCTGCGCCGGACGTATCCGGTGACGGCGGACACGAAGATCCTGTTTCACGCCGCCGCCGGCGGCGTCGGGCTGATTGCCGGACAGTGGGCGAAGCATCTCGGGGCCACGATCATCGGGACGGTCGGCTCGGAAGAGAAGGCCGATATCGCCAGGGCGAACGGCTACACCCACGTGATCAACTACCGCACCGAGAACTTCGTCGACCGCGTCAAGGAACTGACCGATGGCGAGGGCGTGGATGTCGCCTATGACTCCGTTGGCCGCGACACTTATCCAGGCACCCTGGACTGTATCCGTCCGCTCGGTCTCTGGGCGCCGTTCGGCCAGTCTTCCGGCCCCATCACCGACTTCGATCTCCAGCTCCTGAGCCAGAAGGGGTCGCTTTTCTGTACCCGCCCGACCCTGTTCACCTACATCGCAAAGCGTGCGGACCTGGAAGAGACGGCCAATGATCTCTTCGATGTCGTCGCTTCCGGCGCGGTCACCATTCAGGTGAACCAGGAATATCCGCTCCAGGATGCGGCGCGGGCCCATTCCGATCTGGAGAACCGCCGCACCACCGGCACCACGGTTCTCCTTCCATAAGGCGCACGAGCATGAGCGAGACGGAGGCCGAAGCCAGGTTCAGCGAGGCTGTGGCGTTTCTTCAGGAGCTGATCAAGGTCCCCACCGAGAACCCGCCCGGAGACTGCGCGGAACCGGCCGACCAGATCGCCCAGCTGTTCGAGGAGCGCGGTTTCGAGGTCGAGGAACACCCGGTGCCCGATCCGTTCGTCCGGCAATACGGGATGCGGTCGGCCACCAATCTCGTGATCCGCCGCACCTTCGGAAGCGGCGCCGGACCGACGATCGCGCTCGCCAGCCACGCCGACGTGGTTCCACCGGGCGAGAACTGGACCACCGACCCTTATGGTGCCGAGATCAGGGCTGGCGCCGTCTACGGTCGCGGCGCCACCGACGCCAAGGCGGACGTGGCAGGCTTCGCCTACGCACTGCGTTCGCTGGAGGACCTGGACGTTGCGCTGCACGGCACCGTCGAGATCCACGTCACGTTCGACGAAGAGGGCGGCGGCTTCGTCGGACCCCAGTGGCTCATCGAGCAGGGGCTGACGAAGCCGGATATGGTCATCGCCGCCGGGTTCGTGAACACCATCACGACTGCCCATAACGGATGCCTGCACCTGGAAGTGGTGGTGCGCGGACGCGCCGCCCACGCAGCAGTTCCGGAGACGGGAAGCGACGCGCTCGAGGCCGCCGCGCCGATCCTGACCGCACTCTACGACGAGCGAAAGCGACTGGCAGGCGTGGTGAGCCAGGAGGCGGGAATCGGTTCGGCGCGATTGACCGTCGGCACGATCTCAGGCGGGCTTCACATCAACGTCGTGCCGGATCGGGTCGTGATGAAGGTCGACCGCCGTCTGATTCCGGAAGAAGAGCCCGAAACCGTCGAGGCCGAATTGACGAAGCTCGTCACCGAAGCGGCTGCGGGGATCGAAGGGGTCGAGGTCGAGTGCCGCCGGCTGATGCTGACCGGCGCGATGCGGCCCGTCGAGGGTGTCGACCGCCTCGTTGCCCCCCTCAAGCGGCACGCGGACGACATCATCGGCCGCGACGTCCCGGTTTCAGGCGCTCCGGTCTACACCAGCGCCCGCCACTATTCCGCGGCCGGAATACCGACGGTCCTCTACGGCTCCAGCGCCGGTGTCGCGGGGGTCACCGATAGCCACGCCGCCGACGAACACGTCATGCTCGACGATTTCCGCACTGCCATGAAGGTCGTGACGGCGACGCTTGCCGATCTGCTCACGCCCGCATCGCAGGAAGGATGACTCAGGCTTCCGGTCGCCGCCAGAGCAGGAACGGCACGAAGGTGACCGCCTGGAACAGGGCCAGGATCGCGAACATCCACCGATAGCCGGCAGCGGTGGCCCCGCCGTCGGAGGCCGGAAAGAGATCGAGAAACTCGCCGAACAGCCACTGGATCAGGAAGGCCATCACGAAGATGAAGAAATTGAGCGCGGTGTTGACCCGTCCGGCCATGGCGGACGGAAACGACCTCGCGGCGACGACGAAGGAGGTGACTCCGACACTTCCGAACACGGCGTAGGCCAGCCAGAGGGGCGCTGCCGTCTGCGGTGGCAGGACAGCCATCAGGATCTGGACGATCAGGAACCCGAGCGAGCCGGCCAGAAAGACGCGCTCGCTGGAAAGTCCGCGCGCTGCGGCCCGCTGCCCGAGCCAGCCGAACAGAAGGAATCCGACCACCAGGGCGACGGCGATGGCCGACATCCAGATCGCCGCAACCTGACTGGACACGCCGGCGGCATCGCGCAGCCAGGGACCGGCCCACAGACTGCCGACCGACAGGGCGATCCCCTGCACGGAGACGGAGAGGGGGCAGAGCCGCCAGAACGGTTTTGCGATCAGGATCCTGCTGAGCTCGCGTATGAGCGTCGAAACGGGCAGGGGTGACGACGGATAGTCGCGCTTCGGAACGAAGAAAAAGGTGAGGGCGGCCGTAATCAGGAGAACGACCGCGACGACGTCGAATACGCCGCGCCAGCCGAGGAGCCGGATCAACGCATCGGTCGGCGCCCCGCCCAGGAAAGCGCCGAGCCCCCCGACCGCCATGTGCAGCCCGGTGACCATCGACAGACGCTCCACCCCGAACCACAGACGGTAGGCCGTCAGTGGGGCGGTCAGACAGGCGGCCAGCCCAAGTCCCATCACGAAACGGCTGACGCCGAGCCCGGCGAAGGACTCGGCGCGGGCGAAGGCGAGTGTTCCGAGGCAACCGACCAGAAGCAGGGCCGCCTGGACACGCCGCGGACCGAAGCGGTCCATCAGGATCCCGTTCGGCAACTGCGCGCAGGCGAAAGAGAGGAAATAGACGCTCGTGAGAAAGCCGAGCTCGCCGGGCAGAAGATCGAACTCCGCGGCGATCGGTTCGCCGGCGACGGCATTGATCACGCGGATCAGATAGCTGACGAGATAGCCGGCGGAGAACGGGATAAAGACACGCGGGAAAAGCGGCATGCGACGCCTTCGAGGCGGTTGTTTCGGGAGGGCCGACAGCGCGGAATCGGCAGTGGCAGCCCGGAACCGACCGGGTGTCGCGCTTTGAACCCGGCGCATCCGCCGGACCGTCTGCTTACTGCTTTTTCAGGCAGCGGGGAACCATTCCGTCCCCCCGGAGCCGGCGAAGCTTGATCCGCACGCCGTCTCGCGCTAGCGGCAAAGGGTGCAACGAAAAGGGGCCTCATTGCCGTGACCGAGCAGGCGTCGCCACCGCGTACCTCCGATGCTCGGTTCTATCTCCTGGCCTGCGCCCTCGGGATTCTCACGGGAGCCATCGGCACACTGTTTCACCTCGCCGCGGATCAGCTGCTCGCATGGCATCGGACCATGGTCGCTGGGCCGCCGACCGCCGTGTCGATCGGGCTCGCCGCCGGCTCAACCTGCGCGATGGTCGTCGCGGCGGTGTATCTCGTGCGGCGGTTCGCGCCGGAAGCGGCCGGTTCGGGCGTTCAGGAGATCGAGGGCGCACTGGAAGGGCTCCGACCGCTGCGATGGAAACGGGTGCTGCCGGTCAAGTTCTTCGGCGGCCTGCTGTCGATCGGCTCCGGGCTCGTTGTTGGGCGGGAAGGGCCGACCATCCATATCGGCGCCTCGATCGCCGCCGGACTGTCGGACATGGCGCGCCCGGGTCTGGTGGAACGGCGCGGGCTCTATGCCGCCGGTGCCGCAGCGGGCCTGGCCGCCGCCTTCAATGCGCCTCTGGCGGCGGTCCTGTTCGTGATCGAGGAGACCCGCACCCAGTTCCCCTACACGTTCCGCACCTATATGGGCGTGGCGATCGCTGCCACCCTGTCGACCGTGCTCACCGAAGAGATGGCCGGCATGGGTCCGGACCTTGCGATCTCGGTTCCGGGGCTGCCGCCGCACTATCTGATCGCCTTCGCGGGGCTTGGCGCGGTACTCGGCCTGTTCGGCTATGTCTTCAACCGTCTGCTGCTGTGGTCTCTCGACGGGGTCCTGTGGATCGGACGAACCACCTCGCCATACCTGTTTCCGGCCGTGTGGGGTCTCTTGATCGGTGCGCTTATTGTGGTGTTTCCCTCGGCCACGGAAGGCGGCGAAGCCCTGATCCTCGACCTCGTGCAGGAGAACTGGACGGTGGCCGGCTTGTTCCTCCTGGTCGCGCTGCGTCTCGCGACGACCATGGGCAGCTACGCCAGCGGCGCGCCGGGCGGCATCTTCGCACCGATTCTCACCATGGCGACCTGCACCGGCCTGGCGCTGGGTTCGGCCGTGTCCGTCTTCATGCCGGAGGCGGAGCACCTCCCGGTGGCGTTCGCGATCGCCGCCATGGGCGGCCTGTTCACCTCGACCGTGCGCGCGCCGATGGTCGGCGTGGTTCTGGTTCTGGAACTCACGGGATCGTTCGAGTTGCTGTTGCCGGTGCTGGCGACCTGCATCGTGTCGAACATCGTGGCCGAGCGGCTCGGCGGACGGCCGGTCTACGAACAACTCCTTGAGAGGACCCTTCGGCTCGCGGGGACCCCCCGGCCGGACGAGCCGGGCGAGCATCTTCCGGTTCAACTCGGATGGGACGGTCGCCGGAACGATTGAAGCGGTCGCCGACAGGACCGGCGCAGAGACCTGTGGCGAAACCGCCCCATTCTCCGTCTCATTTTCGCAACATTGTTGTTTATCGGTAACGCACACCCAGGCGCGCCGCGCCGCAAGTGAGCAGACATGACGGCCAGCGAGACCTATTTCAGCCAGACCCTGCCGCCGAACGGCCCGGATCGCCGCCAATGGATCCGCAGGGCCAGCATCTGGGCCGTGGGCGCCGCGCTGCTGTCGGTCACGGCAACCTTCTTGGTGCTTACGGGTTTGACGCCGATCGCACCCACGAATCAGGTGGTCCGGATCGCGCTGGCCATCAACGCGTGCATCGTCGGCATCCTGCTTGTGGGTGTTGCCTGGGAAGTTCATACGCTGTGGCGTGCGCGCCGCGCCGGCCGTGCGGGTGCCCGTCTGCATGTGCGCATTCTGGCCCTCTTCTCGCTGATGGCCGTGCTGCCGGCCGCGCTGGTCGCCGTGGTCGCCGTGATCACCCTCAACCGGGGCCTGGACCGCTGGTTCGAAGAGCGCACCCGGGCCATCGTCGACAATTCGCTCGCCGTTGCTGACGCCTATGTGGAGGAACACGCCAGGGTGCTGCGCGGCGACCTGATCGCCATGGCCCACGACGTCGACCGGGCGCGCCAGCTCTATGTCCACGAGCCGGCCCGGTTCGACCAGTATCTGCAGACCCAGGCTTCGCTGCGGCTCCTGCCCAAGGCCTTCCTTCTGAACAGCGACGGAACGGTCGTGACCCGGGCGATCATCAATCCGGACCTCGATCTTGCCATGCCGCCCGCGCCCGCCCTGGAGCGTGCGGAGGAGGGCAACCCGGTCATGATCGCCCCGGGCGATGCCAATCAGGTCGGAGGAATCATCAAGCTCAAGGCCTATGAGGACCTCTACCTCTACATCGCACGCCCGATGGATCCCGAGGTTCTCGAATATCTCCGCCTGACCGAGGACAACGCGGAAGAATACACCGCGCTCGACGAAAGCCGGCTGGGAATGCAGGTGGCCTTCGCCTTCGTGTATGCCGGCGTCACGCTGGTGCTGCTCGTGTCCGCGATCTGGCTCGGATTCGGATTCGCCAACCGGCTGGTGACCCCGATCCGGCGCCTGATCGATGCGGCCGACGAAGTCTCGCACGGCAACCTGGCGGCTGAAGTGCCGATCAATCAGAATGACGGCGATCTTGCCCACCTGGGCGAGACCTTCAACACCATGACCACCCAGCTCAGGTCCCAGAGATCGGAGCTTTTGCAGGCCAACGAGCAGATCGACCAGCGCCGGCGGTTCACCGAGGCGGTGCTCGCCGGGGTTACGGTCGGAGTGCTCGGCATCGAGCCGGACGGGACGGTTTCGCTTGCCAACCGTTCGGCGCTCGAAATCCTGCAGACCGGGGAAGAGGACCTGATCGGAAAGCCGTTGCGCGAAGGCGTGCCCGAACTGGCCGGCCTGATGGACAGCGGACCGAGGCTTGGTTTCCGCGCCCGGCAGGGTCAGATCACGCTGGAGCGGTCCGGCAAGGAGCGGATCGTCGCCGTGCGGATTACGGTCGACCGCGCCGATTCCCAGCGCCAGGGATGGGTCGTCACCTTCGACGACATCACCGACCTCGTCCAGGCGCAGCGCACCTCGGCCTGGGCCGACGTCGCCCGGCGCATCGCCCACGAGATCAAGAACCCGCTGACCCCGATCCAGCTTTCGGCAGAGCGCCTCAAGCGGCGCTACGGCAAGCGGATCGAGGACGACCGCGAAGTGTTCGACCAGTGCGTCGACACCATCGTGCGGCAGGTCGGCGACATCGGCCGGATGGTGAACGAGTTCTCGACCTTCGCCCGCATGCCGAAACCGGTGATCGAGGAACGCGATCTGAAGGAAGCGGTGCGCGAAGGCGTCTTCCTGCAGAGCGTCGGTCATCCGGGCGTGAAGGTGGAGACCGAATTTCCGGAAGGGAAGGTCATCGGCCGGTTCGACCACCGGCTCATCGTCCAGGCCGTCTCCAACCTGGTTAAGAATGCCGCCGAATCGATCGAGCAGACGACG
The DNA here is from genome assembly GCF_030814015.1 of Amorphus orientalis. Taxonomy (NCBI): domain Bacteria; kingdom Pseudomonadati; phylum Pseudomonadota; class Alphaproteobacteria; order Hyphomicrobiales; family Amorphaceae; genus Amorphus; species Amorphus orientalis. The sequence goes on along the minus strand of NZ_JAUSUL010000002.1, from coordinate 877,042 downwards.
GACGAAGAGCGGGAAGGCGAGGCGGGATACATCCACGTCTCCATCCGCAGCGATGCCGACTCTCACATCGTCGAGATCGTCGACAACGGGATCGGCCTGCCCCAGGAGGGCCGCCAGCGCCTGCTGGAGCCCTACATGACCACCCGCGAGAAGGGCACCGGCCTCGGTCTCGCCATCGTCGGCAAGATCGCCGAAGACCATGGCGGACGCGTCGAACTCCTCGACGCCAGCGCAGCCGGCCTCAATCATCGCGGCGCCTGCGTGCGCTTCATACTCGCCATCCACGGTCCGGACACGCCGGATGCCGGGGACGGCACCGCTTCAACCGCATCATCAACAACGGGCTAGGGCAGAATGGCCACCGACATCCTCATCGTCGACGACGAACGGGACATCCGTGAACTCATCGCCGGCATCCTGGACGACGAGGGATTCGAGGCGCGCACCGCGGCGCACTCCGACGAGGCGCTGGCGGAGATCGCCGCCCGCAAGCCGAGTCTGCTGTTCCTCGACATATGGCTGCAGGGAAGCCGGCTGGACGGCCTGGCGCTGCTCGATGTGATCAAGGAGCAGCATCCCTCTCTGCCGGTGGTGATCATCTCCGGCCACGGCAACATCGAGACCGCCGTATCGGCGATCAAGCGCGGCGCCTACGACTATATCGAGAAGCCACTCAAGGCGGATCGCCTGATCCTCGCCGCCGAACGCGCGCTCGAAGCCTCCCAGCTCCGACGCGAAATCGCGGATCTGAAGGCACGGGCGGGAGAGGCGACCGAGCTGATCGGCAATTCGAATGCCATGGCCGCCCTGCGCACGATGATCGAGCGCGTGGCTCCGACGAACAGCCGGATCCTTCTCACCGGGCCGTCCGGTGCGGGCAAGGAACTGGTCGCCCGATCCATTCACGGCTCTTCCCAGCGTGCGAACGGTCCGTTCGTGATCCTGAATGCGGCCACCATAACGCCGGATCGGGTCGAGGAGGCCCTGTTCGGCACGGAATCGTCCAACGGCGGAAGCCGGGCCGTCGGAGCCCTCGAGGAAGCCCACGGCGGGACCCTCTATCTCGACGAGATCGCCGACATGCCGCTGGAGACCCAGGGCCGCATTCTGCGCGTTCTGGTGGATCAGACCTTTCTGCGCGTCGGCGGCTCCACCCGGGTTCACGTCGACGTCCGGATCATATCCTCCAGTGCCCGCGACCTGCAGAACGAGATCGAGAACGGCCGCGTCCGGGAAGACCTGTTCCACCGCCTGAGCGTGGTGCCGATCCGCGTGCCGTCGCTCGCTGAACGCCGGGACGACATTCCGGTTCTGGTCGACCATTTCATGCGCCAGATCGCCGCCAGCGCAGGTCTGCCGCTGCGGATCATCGGCGATGACGCCATGGCCGTGCTGCAGGCCCACGACTGGCCCGGCAACATCCGCCAGCTCAAGAACAACATCGAGCGGCTGCTCATCCTGACGCGGGATCAGGATCCGAACGACCCGGTGTCCGCCGATCTGCTGCCCTCGGAAGTCGGTGCCCTCGTGCCGCCGCTGTCGTCCGGTCAGGGCGGCGAACACTTCATGGCGTTGCCGCTCCGCGATGCGCGCGAGATCTTCGAGCGCGATTATCTCAAGGCTCAGATCAACCGGTTCGGCGGCAACATTTCCCGCACGGCCGAGTTCGTCGGCATGGAACGCTCGGCCCTGCATCGCAAGCTCAAGTCGCTCGGCATCGCCTGACACACCCGGCGAAGCCGCGAAGCGGCAAAAAACCGCGGCATCCGGCTTGCATCTCCCCGTGGCAGGGGCTTGGAGTGCCGCGGGGCGTTCGAGATGATCACTCATCGCCATTCCGGACGGGATACATGGCCCGTCCGGCCTGATAGATGGTAGCGACGTCTGCGGAAGTTCGTTTAGCGAGGGCGCATGCGCATCGTCATTTGTGGTGCCGGACAGGTCGGCTTCGGCATCGCGGAGAAGCTGGCGGCGGAGGAGAACGACGTCTCCGTGATCGACACCTCTCCGCGTCTGGTCGGCATCATCCGCGACACGCTCGATGTCCGCGGCGTGGTCGGCTACGGCTCGCATCCGGACGTCCTGAGCCAGGCCGGCGCGGAAGACGCCGACATGCTGATCGCGGTGACCCAGGCCGACGAAGTGAACATGGTCGCTTGCCAGGTCGCCCATACGCTGTTTTCGGTGCCGACCAAGATCGCGCGGGTGAGGGCGCAGAGCTACCTGCAGCCTCACTACCAGGATCTGTTCGCCCGCGACCATCTGCCGATCGATGTGATCATCTCGCCCGAGATCGAGGTCGGCGAAACCGTGCTGAGGCGCATGTCGCTCCCCGGTGCGGTGGAGACGGTCCGGTTCGCGGACGGCGATGTCATCGTCGTCGGCATTCTCTGCAACGAGGACTGCCCGGTCATCGATACGCCGCTTCGCCAGCTGACCGAGCTGTTTCCGGACCTCGGCGCGGTTGTGACCGGCATCTTCCGCAACGGGCGGCTCTTCGTTCCCCAGAGCGACGACACGGTGATGGTCGGCGATCTGGTCTATGTGGTGGCCCGGCTGGATCAGGTCCGGCGCACGCTCGGCATCTTCGGCCACGACGAGCCGGAGGCCCGTCGTGTTGTGATCGCCGGCGGCGGACACATCGGCGCCTATGTCGCGCGCGAACTGGAACGGCGGAAGCCGAACGTCAAGGTCAAGATCATCGAACAGTCGCGCCAGCGCGCCGTCGAAATCGCGGACGAACTCAGGCGCACGGTCATCCTGCACGGCTCCGCGCTCGATCAGGAGATCCTCCGGGAGGCCGACATCGAGGACAGCGACGTCCTGGTGGCGCTCACCAACGACGACCAGGCGAACATCATTGCCGGCGTCATGGCCAAGACGCTGGGCTGCAAACGCAATCTGAGCCTGATCAACAATGCCAGCTACCCGGCGTTCGCCCATGCGCTCGGCATCGACGCCTATGTGAACCCGCGCGCGGTGACGATTTCCCGGGTTCTGCGCCATGTGCGCCGTGGTCGCATCCGGTCGGTCCATTCCTTGCAGAACGGTGCTGCGGAAGTCATCGAGGCCGAAGCGCTGGAGACCTCGTCCCTCGTCGGACGGCCGATCCGCGATCTGGACCTGCCGGACGGCATCCGGATCGGCGCGATCTATCGCCGGAAGGGAGCCATCACTCCGCGCGGCGATACCCAGATCATGGCCCACGACCGGGTCGTCATCTTCGCGCTGGCGGAACGGGTTCGCCAAGTCGAACAGATGTTCCGGGTGAGCCTCGAATTCTTCTGACGCGTCAAACGGACGCCGAAGTGCGGCGCCGCATTGATGAATAAAATCAGGCGATTAACTCGCCAAGCTGGAGTTGTCTATGAGCCGATTCGCTTACGTTAACGGCCGATATGTCCGTCACAAGGAGGCCGCCGTCCACATCGAGGACCGTGGCTACCAGTTTGCCGACGGCATCTACGAGGTGTGCGAGGTCCGTCACGGAGCACTGGTCGACACCACCCGCCACCTTGATCGCCTCGACAGATCACTGAGCGAACTCCAGATCGCGAGCCCGATGCCCCGCGCCTCCCTGGTGGCGGTGATGCGGGAGGTGGTGCGCCGCAACCGGGTGCGCGACGGCATGATCTACATTCAGGTCAGCCGCGGCGTCGCTCCGCGCGATCACCTGTTCCCGCCGCAGGGAACCCCGCCCGCACTCGTGATCACGGCGCGGTCGTCTTCGCCTGCGAAAGCGGCAAAGACCGCCGAAGCGGGCGTCAACGTCATCACGCTTCCCGACAATCGCTGGGAGCGCGTCGACATCAAGTCCGTATCGCTGCTGCCCAATGTTCTGGCAAAGGAAGCCGCTCGCAAGGCGGGTGCGAAGGAAGCCTGGTTCGTCGATTCCGACGGCTACGTCACCGAGGGGTCGTCCACCAACGCCTGGATCGTCACGGCCGAGGGGGCCCTTGTCACGCGGCCGGCCGAGCACGGGATCCTGCGCGGCATCACCCGGACGGCGGTGCTCGACCTGGCACGCCGGGAAGGCATCACCGTGGAAGAGAGGCCGTTCACCGTCGAGGAAGCCTACCGGGCACGCGAGGCGTTCATTACCGCCGCGACGACCCTTGTCATGCCGGTTGTCCGGATCGACGATCACGCGATCGGAAACGGCAAGCCCGGGTCGATCGCCACCGAGCTGCGTCAGCGCTTCCACGAGGTGGTGGAGACCATGCCCGTTTGACCAGGCGGTTGCGTCGCCAAGCGCCGACTGGCACGAGCCATGCAACCCGCCGCTGTGCAGTGGGCAATATTCGTCGTTGCGATCAGGCGAAAGATGATCCATCTACCACGAACGAGGCCCGAAAACGGCGGTTGATGTCCCTGTGACCGATGGGGCATCCAAGAATTTCCGCGCCACCTAATAAGAAGGTATTCCAAACTGATGGCCGACCGGACACAAAATCTACAAGACACTTTTCTGAACTATGTCCGCAAGAACAAGACCCCGCTGACAATCTTTCTGGTCAATGGAGTGAAGTTGCAGGGCGTGGTAACCTGGTTCGATAATTTCTGCGTCCTGCTTCGGCGCGACGGGCATTCGCAACTGGTCTACAAGCATGCGATCTCCACGATCATGCCGAACCAGCCGGTGCAGCTGTTCGACCCGAGCGACGAGACCGCCGGAGGCTGATTGGAACCGCGTCCGCACGATCACTCACCGGCCGACGGATCGGCAGGACCCGGCTCGGCGGATGCGAGTCCCACGTCGCTGCGAACGCTCGTTCTGCTGCCCGACCTGAAGCAGCAGCACGAGCCTCGCGCAGCCTCAGGCGCTCCTCCGAAGCGCTCGCCGGAAGCGCGGCTGGAGGAGGCCATCGGCCTGGCTCTCGCCATCGACCTGGAAGTGGTCGGATCCTGGATCATCCCGATCGCCGCTCAGCGGCCCGCGACCCTGTTCGGAACGGGCAAGGTCGAGGAGATCAAGCTCAGGATCACGACGGAAGAGGCCGGTCTGGTCGTCGTCGACACCAGCCTCTCCCCGGTCCAGCAGCGCAATCTCGAACGCGCCTGGGGCGTCAAGGTGCTCGACCGCACCGCGCTGATCCTGGAAATATTTGGCGAACGCGCCCAGACCCGGGAAGGCGCCCTGCAGGTCGAGCTCGCCCACCTTCACTGGCAGAAGAGCCGCCTTGTCCGCTCCTGGACCCACCTGGAGCGGCAGCGCGGCGGTTACGGGTTCCTGGGCGGGCCGGGCGAAACCCAGATCGAGGCGGACCGCCGCCAGATTCAGGGCCGGATCAACCGTCTGGAGCGGGACCTGGAAAGCGTGCGGCGGACACGGGCGCTGCATCGCAAGAAGCGGGTCCGGCGCGATCAGCCTGTCGTCGCCCTGGTCGGCTACACGAACGCCGGCAAGTCGACCCTCTTCAACAAGCTGACGGAAAGCGGCGTGCGCGCACAGAATCTGTTGTTCGCGACGCTGGACCCGACCCTGCGCCGGGTCGCGCTTCCGCACGGAATCGAAATCGTGCTGTCCGATACCGTGGGCTTCATTTCACATCTTCCCACCGATCTGGTGGCGGCGTTCCGTGCCACGCTGGAGGAGGTGGTCGAAGCCGATCTGATCCTCCACGTGCGGGACATCGCCCATCCCGACAGCGAAGCCCAGTCGGCCGACGTCGAGGCGACGCTGGAAGCCATGGACGTGGACCCGCACGAACCCGGGCGGGTGATCGAGGTCTGGAACAAGGTGGATCTGCTCCCCGAGCAGGCCCGCGCGCGAATGCTGGAAAACACGGGGCCCGATACGGTTGCGGTTTCGGCCCTGTCAGGCTCCGGCCTGGACCGGCTGCTGGATCGTATCGAGCAGCGCCTGACCAGCGGACGGCATGAGGCGGAGCTGGAACTGCCTGCGGAAGAGGGTGAGCTCCTCGCCTGGCTCTACAGATCCACCGAGGTGCTGGAGCGGGAGGATTCCCCCGACACCATCCGCCTCAAGGTCCGCATTCCGGCGAGCCAGTCCGACGCTTTCACAAGCAAGGCGGGCGCATTCGTTTTGAACTGAGACGCGCGCACGGCAGGCGCCGCGCACCGTGACAGGGAGCGAACCCATGACGGATCTTGCCGGCCAAACCGTGATCGTGACCGGCGCAAGCCGGGGAATCGGCGAGGCGGCCGCGCGCCATCTGGCCACGCTCGGGGCTGTCGTGGTCCTGGCCGCCAGAAGCGCAGACCGGATCGAGGCCATTGCCGGCGAGATTCGGGCGTCCGGTGGCAAGGCGATCGCCATGCAGTGCGACGTTAGCCGTGTCGACGACGTGCGCCACCTTGTCGAGGGGACCGTGGCGGAGACCGGTCGGCTCGACGTTCTCGTCAACAACGCCGGCCTGATCGATCCCATCGCGCGGATCGCCGACAGCGATCCGGCGGCATGGGGCGAAGTTCTCGATGCCAACACCAAGGGCGTCTATTACGGCCTTCGCTTCGCGATCCCGCAGATGCTCGCCCAGGGCGGCGGGACGATCATCAACATCAGTTCCGGTGCTGCGACCGGGGCGCTGGAAGGCTGGAGCCACTATTGCGCCAGCAAGGCGGCCGCGCTGTCCCTGACCCGGGTGGCCGACAAGGAATATGCAGACCAGGACATCCGCGTGATCGGCCTGAGCCCCGGAACGGTGGCGACGGAGATGCAGGTCCAGATCAAGGCGTCCGGCATCAACCCGGTGAGCAGGCTCGGCCCGTCAGCGCACATTCCGCCGGACTGGGTCGCCAAGGCGATCGGATGGCTGTGCGGCCCGGGCGGCGACGCCTATTGCGGGACCGACTTCTCGCTGAAGACGGCCGAAGCCAGGGCAGCCGTCGGCCTGCCCGCGACCTGATCCGAAGCTCCTGCGGCTCTAGATCCGGCTGCCGAAACCATTCGAGAGGTGGAGCCGGAGCGCCAACGGGGAGGGGACGGAGACCAGGCCTTCGCATTCCGGCCGGCACAGCGCCGATGCTGGCGCACAATCCTCGATCAGACCATAGTGTGCGCCGTAGTTCGTTCACGTAAACAGAACGATATGGCCGACCTCAACTATCACCATCTCCGTTATTTCCAGATCGTCGCGCATGAGGGCCACCTTACGCGGGCCGCGGCCCGGCTGAATGTGTCGCAGTCCGCTCTGTCGTCCCAGATCCGGCAGCTCGAAGCGCGCCTCGGTCAGCCGCTCTTCGAGCGCCGCGGGCGGGCCCTCCATCTGACCGAGGCCGGCCGGATCGCGCTGGATCACGCGGATCGCATCTTCGAGGCGGGCAGCGACCTGCTGTCGGTCCTGAGCCAGGCATCGGTGGCCCGGCGCCCGCTGAGGGTGGGCGCGATCGCGACGCTCTCGCGCAACTTCCAGCTCAATTTCCTGAAGCCCGCGCTCGCCCAGCCTGATACCGAAGTCATCCTGCGCTCCGGCAGCCGCAGCGAACTGCTGGAGGCGCTGGAGATGCTGCATCTGGATCTGGTGCTGACCAACCGTCCGCCCGAGACGGACGGTCCGACACCGTTCATCGTCCATCGACTGGCGGAGCAATCGGTCGGCCTCATCGGCGTCCCGTCCCTCGACCGTCCCGATGCATCGCTTCTGGACCGCCTGCAGACGTCACCGCTCATCCTCCCGTCCCGCTCCAGCGGCCTGCGCACCGGCTTCGACGCACTCGTCAATCGCCTGGGCGCAGAACCGAAGGTCGCCGCCGAGGTGGACGACATGGCCATGGCCCGTCTTCTTGCGCGCGAGGGCATCGGACTGGCGGTGATCCCGCCGATCGTGGTGAGGGACGAGCTCGCAAGCGGCGCGCTGGTCGAGATCGAGCAGCTGCCCGAGATCAGCGAAGTGTTCTTCGCGGTCATGATCCGCCGGACCTACCAGCATCCGATCCTGCCGGAGCTGATGGACCGGTTCGAACTCGGGCCCGAGCGGTCCTGAGCACATTGCCCGACGCGCCCTGTCACGGAGGCGTCTCAGACCTTGCACCGGATCCGGAACGGAGGAAAAACCGTTTTAATGTTAACGGGATAGTGGCGCAGAGGATCGAACGAAGTTCGAACTCGGAGCCTCGCGCGCAGGGTTGGTGTGGCGGCTGCGCGCAAACAAGGATGGCGGACCCATCCGCCTTAAGTTCGAACTCAGAGCCCAGCGGGCGACCGCCCGTCGGCCGGTCAGGCCGCCGCCGCGGAGGCGTTGAGCGAAGCGAAACTGCCGTGAGCGAAATGATGGCGGAGGAGGTGGGATTCGTGTTTAACTGAATGTCGGTTTTAATATGTTGAATAACATAGATTATTTTCTGTTTAGGGGGATGGGGTGTTGTCCAATCTGTTGGACGAAGTTAGATGGCCTACTCTTCAGCAAGTAGTCATGCCTCGCTCGGTCTTTGGACCCTACGTTAGACCGCTCTTCTAGGCGCAATCTGGTTACAATTGCTCTTTCCTTGAATCCAAAGAATCTCAAGTGTTGGGTTCATGGTTAAATTGAAGCATGTCGATTGGCTGCTTCCCGGCCCCCCGCCAGATCTTCAATATTGGCTCCCGTGCGCTCACTCCTTCAGAAGGTATGTCTTCTATGCGTCCGAGAACCATGATGCCTTAGTCGTGGGACAGAACCACAATTTCTGTTCCCACGGATCCCCTCACCACGGCCTAACGGCAGCCACAGCTGCGTGTTTTGCAGCCTGCATGGTCTGAAACGCGATACGCGCTGCCGTGACGGGGTCGGCATAGGCCGATCGCCAGAGCCGGACGCCGGCGACGAGGTCGGGCCCGACCAGGCCGCCCGAAAAGCCTTCGGCAACGAAATCGCCTTGGTAGTCGGCGCGCGCCAGCGCTCGAAAATAGCCGGCAAGGTCGAAAGTGCCGGAGCCCACGACACCGCGATGGTTCTCCGCGACGTGGGCGTGACCGAGCAGCGGCGCGTTGCGCGCAATGCTCCCGGCAATGTCAGCTTCCTCGATGTTCATGTGGAACGTGTCCATGTGAACGAACATGTTCCGTCCGTCCACTTCGCGGATGAGAGCGGCGGCCTGGTCGAGGGTGTTGACCATGTAGCTTTCGTAGCGATTTACGGGTTCGAGGCCCAGCTTCACGCCGAGGTCGCCGGCGCGCCGGTCGAGCCGGGAGAGCCGCTCCGCCACGCGCCGCCGGTCGGTCTCGGTCTGGCCGGCTCCGTAGCTGGCGAAGGCGGCATAAGTGATGCCGCTGACCCCCGGAGCGCCGAGCTCGGCGGCGATTTCCAGCGCCCGGGCGACGGTGTGCTCGCCGCGCTCGGCGGTTTCGGAATCGGTGGAGGAAATGTCGGCCTCGGGGCCCAGTGCCATGCCCAGGCGCAACCCCAGCCCGTGCGCCGGCACCACCCGCCGTGTGAGCTCCAGGTCGAAGGCGAAGGGATCAAACATCAGTAGCTCGATCAGTTCGTAGCCGATCTCAACCGCCGAGCGGCAGGTGAACTCGGCTCCCTTTGCGGACCAGTCGTCCCCGAATATCAGGGCGTGGACTCCGAGCTTGCCTTCCATCGCGCGTCCTCCTCAGCCGAAGATCGACCGGACCGTGCCGCCGTCTGCCCGGTGACAGACCCCGTTCATGGCGGTGTTGGTCATCAGCTGGAGGACGCCACGCCCGTGCATCGCCGGGTCGATCAGCGTCCGCGTCAGGTTGGACGGCTGTACAGTGTCATAGAAGTCGGCGAGGAACTGATCCATCGACTTGCTCTGCTCCTCGGCGAGCGAGGCGAAATAGCTCTGGACGGACTCCGTCGCCGTGGTCCCCGGCATGTAGCTGTTGACCCGAACCTTCGTGCCGCGCGTCAGCTCGGCGAGCGAGCGGCTGAGCCCGAGGGTCGCCGACTTCGTCACCGAGTAGGGGACCATGTAACCGATCGAGCGGACCGCGGCCTCGGAGGAAATGAAAACGATCGACCCTGCATTCCGCTCCAGCATATCCTTCATCACGATGCGGGTGATGCGGACCGCCGTCATGACGTTGTGGTCGAAATAGTCGAACCACCGCTCGTCGCTGACTTCGAAGAAGTTGTTGACGTCGAAAATGCCGACATTGTTGATCAGAAAATCCACCGGCCCGAAGCCGTTGGCAAAATCCGCCAGGCGCTGAGGTCCCTCCGAGGTCATGAGGTCGGCGACCACGCCGTGTGCGTTCGGCCCGATCTCGGCGCAGGCTGCATCGAGCTTCTCCTGGCTGCGGCCGTTGATAATGACGATCGCGCCTTCGGCGTGGAGTTGGTCCGCGATGGCCCGGCCGATGCCCGTGGCGCCGCCGGTGACGACCGCGACCTTGTTGGAAATTCCGAAGTCCATTGTCCCGCTCCCTTATGTCGGTCTGCTGGATTGGTCCGCGGCGGCGCGGCCGGGCCGGCAGCCGCATTTGGACTGCCGTCCGCCGGTTCCTATTCGCCGTAAGGGATCCAGATGTTCTTCACCTGGGTGGCGTGGTGAAGGAAGGTCCGGCCCTGACCGTCCGCGCCCAGCCAGTCCCGCGCCGCGCCGTCTTCCACCCAGGTCTGTTTGAGGTTGCCGGCGGATGCCTCTTCGACTTTGCGGCCTCCGTCCTTGGTTCCGAAGTACCACATGGCGTCGACCGCATCGTGGTTCGCCAGCGTCTTGGTCAGCGTCTCGCGCTCGCCAGTGACGATATTCACCACGCCGCCCGGAATGTCCGAGGTGTCGAGCACCTGATAGAGGTCTGTCGCCGCCAGCGGGTGCGTTTGAGACGGCACGGCGACGACCCGGTTACCCATCGCCAGCGCTGGCAGAATCAGAGACACGAAGCCGAGGAGCGGCATTCGGATGGGACAGGCGATGCCGATGACGCCCAGGGGTTCGTACATTGCCAGGGTGACATGGGACGACTTGGTCTGATGCACGGCGCCGTCGAACTTATCGGCCTGTGCGGCGTACCAGAAGATCCGCCGGATCGAGGTTTCCACCTCGCTCTCCGCCGCTTTCTTGGTCTGGCCGAAACTGATCAGCCTGTCGACGAATTCGGCGGACCGGGCCGCGAGGTTCTCGGCCACGTAGTAGAGCACCTGCGCCCGGTTGTGGCCGGTCTGTGCGCCCCAGCCGGCGGCCTTGCAGGCCGCTTCCACCGCGTTGCGGATATCCTTGCGGTTGCCGAGACTCGCAAGGCCGGAATTGCCCTTCGCACCGGCGATCGGATAGACGTAGCCGCTGTCCGGCCGGGCCTGTTTTCCGCCGATATAGAGCTTGGCCGTGCGGTCGATGGTGCCGCCGGCGACCGGATCCGAAGGGTAGGGCTTCAGCGCGGGAAGATCGGATTCGCTCGAGCGCGACTTCGGCCGGGGCTCTGCCAGATAGGCCCGCATGCCCTCGCGTCCCCCCTCGCGGCCGAAGCCGCTTTCCCGATAGCCGCCGAAGCCCGCGCCGGCATCGAAGAGGTTGGCGCAGTTCACCCAGGTGACGCCCGCCCTGACCTGTGCGGCGATATCGATCGCGAGGTTGATGTTCTCCGACCAGATCGACGCCGCCAGCCCGTAGCGCGTGTTGTTGGCGAGCGACACCGCGTCCTCAGGGGTGCGGAAGGTGGTCAGCGTGACTACCGGACCGAAGATTTCCTCCGTCGCCAGGATTGAGGCCGGCTGAACGTTGGTGACTAGCGTCGGCGGATAGAAGCAGCCGCCTGGCGCCTCGCCCTGATGAAGCACGGCACCCTCGGCCACGCCCTGCTCAACGAGCGAGCGGATGCGCTCGAGCTGAACCGGATGCACCACCGCACCCACATCCGTGGACTTCTCCAATGGATCACCGGCAATCAGGGTTGCCAGGCGTCGACGCAGAAGCTGCTCGAAGCGCTCCGCAACGGCTTCGGCCACGAGGATGCGCGAGCCCGCGCAACAGACCTCGCCCTGGTTGAACCAGATGGAATCGACCACGCCCTCGACTGCGGCGTCGAGGTCGGCGTCGGCGAAGACGATGAACGGGGACTTGCCGCCGAGTTCCAGCGTCAGCCCCTTCCCGGAGCCTGCCGTCTGGCGCCGGATGATTTTGCCGACCTGGGTCGAGCCGGTGAAGGCGACTTTGTTCACGTCCTTGTGGCCGGTGACCGCCGCGCCGGTCTCGCCGTCGCCGGTGACGATGTTCAGGACGCCTTTTGGCAGTCCGATCTCGTGCGCGATCCCGGCGAAGGCCAGTGCCGTGAGCGGAGTGTACTCGGCCGGTTTCAGCACGACGGTATTGCCCGCGGCCAGGGCCGGCGCGACCTTCCAAGCCAGCATCAGGAGCGGGAAGTTCCACGGAATGACCTGACCGCAGACCCCGTGCGGCCTGGCGTCGGGAAACTCGTCCTCGAGGATCTCCGCCCAGCCGGCGTGGTGGTAGAAGTGCCGGACGACCAAGGGGATGTCGATGTCGCGACTCTCGCGGATGGGCTTGCCGTTGTCGATGGTCTCCAGGACCGCGAGGAAGCGGCTGTGCTGCTGCACGTGCCTGGCGATTGCGTAAAGGTAACGCGCGCGTTCGTGGCCGGAGAGCGCGGCCCAGCCGGGCTGCGCCGAGCGGGCGGCCTTCACCGCGGCATCGACGTCCTCCGCGCGGCCCTGGCTGACCTTGGCGATGACTTTGCCGGTGGCCGGGTTGGTCACCTCGAAGAGAGCTGACGGCCCTGTGAATGCGCCGCCGATGAAGTGACCGAAACCGTCGGCATGCTCGGCGAGCCAATCATCGACGATCGCCGGGCTTTCGGGAGCAGGTCCATAGTCCATGGTCTTGAGGATGTCCTGAATGATGGTCATGGCGATCCTCCGGATCAGGCGAGTGCGTGGCGCGTGGTGTCCGCGTAGCGGCCGGTCACGTAGTGTTCGAGTTGGCGCTCCAGATCGCCCAGCAGGGACGACGCGCCGAGCCGCAGCAGCGTCGGCGACAGCCACTCGCGGCCGAGCTCTTCCTTCATGAGCACCTGCCAGTTCATCGCATCCTTGGCGGTCTTGATGCCGCCCGCCGGTTTGAAGCCGACCCGGTGCCCGGTTGCGTCGAGATAGTCGCGGATCGCGTGCGCCATCACGAGGCTGACGGGCAGGGTGGCGTTCACGCCTTCTTTGCCGGTCGAGGTCTTGATGAAGTCCGCCCCCGCCTGCATCGCCACCATCGAGGCGGCATAGACGTTCCGGTATGTGCGCAGCTCGCCGGTCGCGAGAATGGTCTTCAGATGCGCCCGGCCGCAAACCTCGCGCATGCGGGCGATCTCGTCGTAGAGTGCGGACCAGTTTCCGTTCAGCACATGCTCGCGGGTGATGACGATGTCGATCTCATCGGCGCCTTCGCCAACGGCGTAGCGGATCTCTTCCAGCCGAAGAGAGAGCGGCATAAGGCCAGCGGGAAATCCGGTGGCGACTGAGGCGACCGGGATGCCGGAGCCATCGAGCGCGTGAACCGCCGGAGCGACCATCGTGGGGTAGACGCAGACCGCGCCGGTCGTCACCTGGTCGGCTGCAAGCGCGAGGCCCTCAAGGATGTGAGGTGCAAGCGGCCGGCGGGCCTTGGCGCAGAGCCGTCTCACCCGCTCGGGAGTGTCGTCGCCGGCGAGCGTGGTCAGATCCATGCACCGTATCGCATTGACCAACCAGGCGGCCTGCCACTCCTTCTTGATGGAGCGTCGCTTGGTCAGCGAGTCCGTTCGCCGTTCGGCGGCGCTCCGGTTGGTCTGATGCCCCTCGAACATGTCCGGGCTTAGCCGGGTGCCGGGATTGCGGTGGTCAGCGGGTGTCAGCACGACCGCCTGCGCGCCGGTCTGGGATGCGAAGGCGGCGGATGTTTCAGCTGTCATGATAATCCTCCACGAGGGATGCGAAGGCCGACCGGTGGGCGCCGAGGCTCCGCACGGTTCGTGAGCCCCGTGTGTCCGGGCGTGGCGGGCTCCTACCGGCGGCGGCCGCTACGGTCTGAACAGAACCTTCGAGAAATGCAGATCCTTTGCTGCGAAGCGCCGGAAGATCTCCGGCAGTTCGCTTAGATCGAGATCGTGCGAGATCAGGAACTCCCACCGGAGCTCGCCTGTCCCGAACTTCTCGATCGTGGTGGTCCATTGCGGGCCGGGGAAGGGAGAGCCGAAACTGTTCCACGACCCGTGTAGCGAGATTTCCTGACGGAGCAGATACTGGAAAGTCTTGTTGGCGAGCGTCACGTCCGGCACCGGAATCCCGATGAAGACGACATGACCACCGGGCGCGGCCAAGGTCACGGCGTTGTTGATCGAAGCCTCGAACCCAACGGCTTCGACGACGAGGTCGGCCTTGTCCTGCAACTGATCGAAGTCGGTCGCGAGCACACAAATCGAGGCGCCGGCCTCGCGGGCCAGCTCCAGTTTGTCCTCCGATACATCGACGGCGATCACTTCGGATGCCCCCATCATGCGCATCCACTGAATGACGAACAGGCCGATGGGGCCGCAGCCGACGACGCCGCCAGTCTGTCCGGCCGTGATCCCGCCGCCCTTCCAGATCGCATGCAGCGCGATGGACGCGGGATCGGTCATTGCGATCGCCCGTGGGTCGGCATGCTGCGCGGTCTTGATCAGGTTCTGTACCGGAACCGCGACATATTCGGCGTAGGCGCCATCCCGTCGGCTGCCGAAATAGTCGTAGTCACGGCACCGCGAAAAATTGCCGGTCAGGCATTGCGAGCACTTGTTGCAGGGCAGGAGCGGGGCGACGCCGACAAGCTCGCCTTGTTCCCAGCCTTCGACACCGTCGCCGAGCTCGGTGATGTGGCCGGCGAACTCGTGCCCGGTGATAAGCGGCATCTTCCAGGCACCCTTGGTCAGCATGCGCGGAAGATCCGATCCACAGACACCGACCGAGGCGACGCGGACGAGAACCTGCCCAGGTCCGGCCCTCGGGACCTCCTGCTCCTCCAGCCGTATGTCGCCGGGGGCGTGAAGCACGATGGCGCGCATGAAAGTTCCTCCCTTTGCGTCCTTGTCCGGTTTTATTGGGCGTCTCGACTAGATCCGCTGCGACTGGTGATCGGCTCCTGTCAGGTCCGCCTCTTCTTCTTCGATCCATCCGTCCGTCAGACCGCGGAAAGGCAGCTCCGGCGTCTGCGGGTAGAGCACGACCTTGCCTGCGACGCTGCCGTCGCTGACAGCGGCCAATGCCTCGGGAAGCGACCGGATGCCGGCGACGCCCTTGATGTTTTCCGTCAGGTTCAGCTTGCCGGACATGGCCCGCGACAGGACGCCCTGCATGTCGGCCACGGAGCAGCCGGTGGATCCCGTCAGCCGCTTGCCCGAGACCGCGACGCCGGACAGGTCGAAGGGCACTTTGTCGCCATAGGGAAACCCGGCAAAGACCGCGAGCAGGCCGTCCGGTGCCAGTGCCGCCGCGGCTGCAGAGACAGCGCTCACGTCCGGTGCGACCACGACCGCGTCGTCGATGCCGTGTGGGGCGTATGCCGCGACAGCCTCGGAAAGCGCGCTTCCTTCACATACGATGAGCGTCCGCTTCTGGCGGTCCGCAACCGGCTCGAAGTCGGCCTTCAGTGCTTCCAGCCGGGCACCCTTGCGCGAGGTCGCAATGACCATGCTGGGCCCGTCTTCCAGTTGGAGCAGCCGGTGGACGTGGATCCGGCCCATTGCTCCGCCGGCGCCGTGCACAAGGGCGACGCCTCCCGGTTTGACCTCAAACCGCTGGTGCTCCGGCCGCAGTGCATCGAGAAAGTCCGCCTCGGTTGTTCCGACGAAGCTGAGGGCGTCATAGTGTATGCGCACGGGATCGATCGCGACCGGAGGGGTGAGCGTGCGCCGAGCCTGGAGCAGCAGGCCGCCGTCCGCGAGACACGGCGGTAAAAGCGCAAGCGTGTCGGCGTCGAGCTCGCCGAGCGCGATGATGTCGTCGAAACGCGCCCGGGCCAGGTCGCTCTCGGATATCGTCTTAAACTGTAGCCCGTCGAGAAAGGCCGGCGGGGTGACCGCACCGGCCTCCAGTACGGTGAGGTCGGGCCAGATCGGCGGCTCGGCGGTGCCGAAGCTGTCTGCGTCTTTGCCGAGCACGATCAGCGTCGGCCTTTGCGGACAGAGCGTGCTTCGGCCGGTCGGACGGTAGGCCCGCTCGACGCAGCCATAGGGCTCCAACATTGCGATCGCTGCAGCCGGCAGCGTTTCGGGTGCCTCGAACACGTAGCCGTTCAACTCATCGGGACCGAGCCGCAGGAATTGGGCAAAACCGCCCGGGCGATCCATCCCGACGATCACGCGCTTGCCGTTCAGGCGCATGGCAGGTTGCAGGGCGAGGCGCTGCCCTGGCCGAAAGCGATCCCGCAAGGCCGTGCCCACCTGGTGGACACGGAGGCACACCTCGTGACCGAGCACCGTGTCCACGGGACCGTTTGCCGAACTGAAAAGCGGATGGTGGGTCCCCAGGCGGATGATTTTCAGATCCGACGAACAGATCGAAACCGCCTCGACCCGCGCGATCACTTCGTCCGGGGCAGGCTCCCGAAGGGGAACATGTTGGGGCGATTGCCGAAGCAGCTCCTCAAGCGGTCCACCACGGTAGGGCCATTGCAGATATTGCGCTTCGCCCCACGCCAACGCTCAGCCCTTTCCGTTCATCTGGCGGTTGCTGCGGCTTCTTTGGATGAAGCGGTCACCACGTCGAACGGAGCTGACGGAGCGGTCGTAGTCAGACACGGCAACGACGCTGTAGAGTGCGTCGATCGCGATGAGCTGGCCGAACTTGCTCAGCATGCTTTCGTGCAGCGGCTCGTTTCCGGGCGAGGCGTATCCGGTCGGCGTGACCAGGGTGACGTCGGCGATCCGCGCCAGGGGCGACTCGCCGAAGGAGGTGACCGCAATCGTCCCCGCGCCAGCCGCCTGGGCTTCCGCAAGCGCTGAAACGGTGTGGGTAGTGCGGCCGGAATCGCTGATTCCTAGGGCGACCGCCCGTTTGGTCAACGCGCTTGCCATCAACTGTTGTGTGTTGTGGTCAGAGGTCGAGACGACGGGGATGCCGATTCGTGAAAATCGGATCACCGCGTTGTCGCAGGCGAGGTCGGACAGGCCGGCCGCAAACACATAGAGAGCGCTGGCGTTGTGGATCAGGGCAGCAGCCCGGTCCAGCGCGACCGGATCGAGGGTCGACAGGCAGGCGCGTGCGACGTCGGACGTGCGATGCGCAACCTTGTGCAGGATCGAGGCCGTAGAATCCTCGCGCCCGATGCTTTCGTACAGGGAACCTTCGTCGGACTGGGTCTCGCGCCCCTTCGCTTCGCCGACACGCTCTTCTGCCAGCCGCAGCTGGAAATCGCGGAAGCTCTTGATGCCGATGCTGCGAACGAAACGGCTGACCGAAGCTTCCGAGACGGAATAGGCGAGCGCGAGCTCTTTGACGCTCATCCTGCGGGCCAGCTCGGGGCGGTCCAATACCTGATCGGCAACCGCCTGCAGCGACGGTTTCAAGCTGCCGCGAATGCCCTGGATGTGATCGAGGATCCCAATTTCCACGCCTGTCACTCTTTTTCGCCTCCAGCGCCTTGGGCCCTGTTTGGGTGGGGCGCTTCGAGGCTACAATACTCATTCATGAAAAGATCCTTCAAGGAATTTTAGTTTCTAGACACATAATTTCATGCCTGCTACCGTCCTCGGTAGTTGCGTCGCCTGAAGTGAGAGCCGTCTGAGCGGCCGGGTGGTGACGGGCGACGTTGAGGGAGGATTGGTTTTGCGAATGTCCGCTCTTCCACGGGGGCCGGTGCCGGCAATCGAGAGCTTTCCGGCGTTCTGCGGCGATCTGCGGTAGGCGTCCGATGGGCGAGCTTCGCGTCGAGACTCTCTCCAAGACATTCAAGGATGGAACCCAGGCGCTGAAGGGCGTCTCGCTGCATGTGGAGGATCGTGAGGCCGTCTTCCTGCTTGGACCCTCGGGCGCCGGGAAAACGACGACCTTGCGCATCATAGCGGGCTTGGAGGAGGTGACGCAGGGTGCCGTGTGGATCCGCGGGCGGAATGTCACGACCTGGAGTCCTCGCGACCGCAATGTCGCGATGGTCTATGACAAGCACTCGCTGTTCCCGCACATGGCCGTCTTCGAAAACCTCGCTTACCCGCTGCGCGCGCGCCGGCTGGCGAAGAACGACATCAGGTCGCGGATTGATGCGGTCGCCGACACCCTGCAGATATCGGAACTGCTCGACCGTCGTCCGTCAGAGCTCTCCGGCGGTCAGATGCAGCGGGTCGCGATCGGTCGGGCCTTGGTGCGCGATGCCGACGTTTTTCTTCTGGATGAACCGATTTCGCATCTCGACGCGCAACTGAGGGCGCGAATGCGGGTCGAGTTCAAACGGCTTCAGCGCGAGTTCGAGGCGACAATGCTCTACGTCTCCCACGACCAGCTTGAGGCGATGACGATGGCGGACCGCATAATCCTGATCAACGAAGGTCGGATTGAGCAGGTTGCGGCGCCTCAGACACTGTTCGACGAGCCGGAAACCCTGTTCGCGGCAACCTTCGTGGGCGAGCCCCATATGAATACGTTCCCCGCGCAACTTCATCAGGAAGCAGGGAACGCGCGCCTTCTGATTGCGGGCGGCGATGTCCCGATCGACGACGATTGGCTGGGACGCGGACCTGACCTCTCTGCCGTTCAGGATCTCATTGCCGGGATCCGGCCGCAGCAGGTCACGTTGGCGCGGCCGGACGAGAGGGGCGCCGGGATCATCCGGGGCGTCGTCTTCGCTGTGGAAACGCTGGGCTCGCGCGTCGTGTTCGACGTCGAAATCTCAGGCGGCAGCAAGCAGAACGTCGTCCGCGTGCTGACCAGCGTAGACCAGGCACGCGCGTTTCCGCAGGAACTCAATGCGCCCATCGCCGTCCGGATCGACCCGGACTTTGTCTATCTTTTCGACGCTGCCGATGGGCGAACGATCCGCCAGGCGCGGTTTACGACGATGCAGACAATCTGACTCTGGCAGCCCCAAAAATAGGGGCACGGCCCAAGAACAACAACGAGGCCGTTGTCGCATACAGTCAAAAAAGAGGAGGGAACGATGCGAATATTGAAGATTGCCGGACTGGGAGGGATGGCCGTCGCGCTGACCATGCCATTCGCAACGCTGGGACACGCCCAGACTGACGTCCAGAAAGAGCTCGAGGGAACGGAGATCCGGTTTCTGCAGCCGTCCATGCCGCAGTTCGCGGCGCTTGGTCGGTTCATCGACGAGTTCGAAGAGGAGTTCGGCATCACCGTGATCGTCGATCAGGTGCCGTTCGACCAGTATCGACAGAAGTCGCTAGTCGAGATGCAGCAGGGCACGGGTGCCTACGACATCTATGCCGTCGACGTCATGTGGCTCGCCGAGTACGCAGCCGCCGGGTTCCTTCAACCGATCATGGACTATGTCAAAAACCCGGACCTGACGGCCGAAGGTTACGATATCGACGACTTCCTGCCCCGGATTATTTCCGGCAGCGGCGTCTATGACGAGACACTCTACACGATTCCGATCGGTGCCGCGCCGACCGGAACGACTTTCCGCAAGGATGTGGCGGAAGAGGCGGGTATCGACTTGCCCGAGCGCTTCGATCCGAAGTTCACCACGGACTTCATGTACGATGCCGCGGCGAAGGTGAACAATCCGGAGACCGGCATGATTGGCTTTGCCAATATGCCCGGCCGCTGGTTCTGGGGCGTAACCTATCTGCCCTATCTTTATGCCTTCCAGACGCCCGAGACCAAGGGCGACGAATATGTCGATGAAGAATGGAAGATCACCATCGACAACGAGCGGACGATCGACTCGATCAATTACTTCACCAGCTTCAAGGAGTTCATGCCCGCCGACAGTGCCAACTGGGGCATCGGCGAGGCGACGGCCGTCTATCAGGCCGGGAACGCCTTCGGCACCTGGAGCTACACCGAGTTCATCAACGGCTTCTTCGAGGATCCGGAGACACAGCCCGAGATCGCCGGCAAGAATGTGCACCTGCACACGCCGGCTGGGCCGCACGGCGTGATCGATCCCTGGTTCGGCGCGTGGACACTCGGAATCTCTCGGGATTCCAAGAACAAGGAGGCCGCCTGGACGTTCATCCAGTGGATTACCTCACCGGAGATCCAGGAACGGGCGACGGAATTCGGCGCACCGCCGGTCCGCCATTCCACCTACAAATCCGAGACTCTGGCCGAGCATCAGCCGTGGTGGACGGACGTCTACGAATACATGCTCAATACCACCAATCCGGATGAGCGCATCCGCGTGCCGGAGTGGGCCGAGATCTCCGACATCATGGGCGAGGAAGGCAACCGGGTCTGGATCGGCGAGATCGATGCGGAAACGGCAGCCGCCAACATGCAGCGTCGCATGACGCAGGTGATGCGCCGGGGCGGCTACTACATTCCGGGCCGCGAGAATCCGCCGCAGCACTGGCGCGATCTCACCTACTACGACCGCCTTCCCTCGGAATGGAACTGAAGCGCCTTTCGGCCGGACCCGTTGGCACGTCCAGCGGGTCCACCCGATCGGTTCGTCTGAAGCCTTTTCCGTTCAGATGGCTCCATCTGAGCGACGTGAAATGAATTTAGAATCAATAGTTTGAGCAAGTCTCGGTTGGTCAGAACAATGCCGATTGATCGGGACCTGCTCCGAGCGGTTGACAAGATTCACGGTTCTTCCGGCACACGAAAGGCAGGGAAGGGATGACGCGAGCCGAAAGCATCGGCGTCGGAACCGCGAAGGCGGAGAAGACCCCGGCAAACAGACGGAGCCTGCTTGCCCGGTTCGGTCCCTCCAACCGCAAGGTGTTTCCGTGGGTGTTGATGGCGCCCACGCTGCTCATCCTGTTCGCGATGGGCGTCTATCCCTTCCTCTATGCGCTGTTCATCGCCAGCCAGAACGTGGTCCTATCGAAGCCCTATCTCCCGCAGATCTTCATGGGACTCTACCAGTATCAGCTGGTGATTCAGGACCCGGAATTCTGGCACGCGCTTCGGCTGACGACGATTTTCAC
The DNA here is from genome assembly GCF_030814015.1 of Amorphus orientalis. Classification (NCBI taxonomy): domain Bacteria; kingdom Pseudomonadati; phylum Pseudomonadota; class Alphaproteobacteria; order Hyphomicrobiales; family Amorphaceae; genus Amorphus; species Amorphus orientalis. The sequence goes on along the minus strand of NZ_JAUSUL010000002.1, from coordinate 856,065 downwards.
TCTCGAAGCCGTATTCGTCGAATTCTGGCTCGGGCTCGGGCTCGCGCTCCTGTTCCAGCGTGCCTTGCGGTTTGGGTCGGTGCTGCGGATCTTCATCATGATCCCAATGGTACTGCCACCGCTCGTGGCCGCGCTCATCTGGCGGTACATGTTCTATCCCGGAACGGGGCTGGTGACCTACTATTCCGGGCTGGTCACGGATTTGTTCGGCCAAAGCGCGATCCCGTTTCTCTCCGATCCCGACATCGCGCTCCAGGTCCTGATCTTTGTCGACATCTGGGAATGGACGCCGTTCATGTTCCTGATGATGTCGGCGGGCCTGGCCCAGCTTCCACGCCAGCCATACGAGGCGGCCGAAATTGATGGCGCGTCCGCCTGGCGGGTGTTCTGGACGATCACGTTGCCACTCCTGCGACCCGCAATCCTGATCGCGGTGGTGATCCGGACGATGGATGCGTTCCGCATCTATGAGCTGATCACTGTCATGACGCGCGGAGGGCCGGGCAACGCGACCACCACTCTCAACGTCTATCTCACCAAGACGGGACTGGAGTTTTTCGATGCGTCGAAGGCGGCAGCCATCTCGCTGATCATGATGATGCTGATCGTGGTCATGAGTTTCATTTTCATCCGCCTGCTGCGTTCGCGCACCGACGTGGCCAACTGAGGAGTGCGAGCGATGGTCGGACATAAGCGATCCGAGGTCTCCCCGTCCGGTCCCCCGGTGCAGCGCAACTGGTGGGTCTACCTGGTGGTTTTACTCGTCTGCGTGATCAACTTCATCCCGTATCTCTGGGTCGTACTCACCGGCTTCATGGATCAGACGGCGCTCAACACGGGGCGTCCGGTGTGGGTCTTCTCGCCGACGCTCGAAGCGTTCCGGTATCTGATCTTCGAGAAGCACATCATGCACAACTTCTTCAACAGCGTGGTGATCTCGCTCTCGGCCACCTTCTTCTCGGTCACGATCGGAATGTTCTGCGCCTATGCAATTGCGCGCTACGATTTCCCAGGGCGCGACGATATTTCGTTCTGGGTGCTGACCAACCGGATGATGCCACCGGTGGCCATCCTGATCCCGGTGTTTATCACCTTCCAGACGCTCGGGCTGCTCGACACGCTGGTCGGCATGATCCTGCTCTATACGGCGATGCAGCTTCCGTTCGTGGTCTGGATGCTGACCGGATACTTCCGCGACATACCGCGACGCTACGAAGAGTCGGCGATGGTCGACGGGGACACGTGGTTTCAGGCGTTTCGAAAGGTGACGCTGCCGCTGATGCTTCCATCGATCTCGGCTACGGCGATCTTCGTGATGATCCTGTCGTGGAATGAGTTCGTCTTCGCGACTTTCCTGACCTCCACCCAGGCCAAGACACTGCCGCCGGCGATCCTCGCCTACTCGGTCAGTGCGGACGTGGAATGGAATGTCCTCGGTGCCGCAGTCGTGCTGGTGACCGCGCCGCTGATCCTCTTCGTTCTCATCACCCAGCGCCAACTTATCAGCGGCCTTTCGCAAGGCGTGGCAGGGCGATGACGGGACTCCGAGCGGGCGCAGGAGGCGACAATGGTTGAGCTCGTCGTCGAGAATCTCGAGAAGCGGTTCGGCAATTTCACCGCCGTGACGGACGTCGACATCCATGTGGACGATGGGGAGTTCATCTTCCTTCTCGGTCCGTCGGGATGCGGCAAGACAACCACGCTGCGCATGATCTCCGGGCTCGAGATGCCCAGCGGAGGACGCGTTTTCATCGGCGGGCGCGACGTAACCTACATGCGGGCGCGCTACCGCAGCGTCGGAATGGTCTTCCAAGACTACGGGCTCTATCGCCACATGACCGTTCACAACAACATCGCCTATCCGCTGAAGGTGCGCCGGATGCAGCGGCGGGAAATCGCGGAGAAGGTCGGCCGGGTGGCCGAGACGCTGCAGATCACCGACGTCTTGTCGCGCAAGCCGGACAGCCTTTCGGCGGGACAGCTCCAACGTGTCGCGATCGCGCGGATGCTGGTGCGCGAGGCCGACGTCTTTCTGATGGACGAACCGATGTCGCATCTGGATGCGCAGCTGCGCGGTCAGATGCGGGCGGAACTGCGTCATCTGCAGAAGAGCATCGGCACAACGACCATCTTTGTCACGCACGACCAGCTCGAAGCGATGACGATGGCCGACCGCATCATCGTCATGCGCGCGGGGCGGATCCAGCAGTACGCGACCCCGCTGGAGGTGTTCGAGAACCCAGCGAACGAGTTCGTTGCGACGTTCGTCGGCGAGCCTCAGATGAACGTCTTCGACGTCACGCTTCGTGCGGATCAGGGCGGTGTCGTTGCCGAAGCCGACGGGTTCGTGGTGCCTCTGAACGCGGCTTGGGCCGAGGCGAACGGTTTGCACCGGCGTGTCGGCGAGATCGTTCGGCTCGGCATCCGGCCCGAACACATCTCGCTTGCCCGTCAGGGGGATGAGGGACACGGGATCAACGCCGAGCTCTACTCGTTCGAACCGACGGGCGCGGAAAATCTCTACGTGCTGCGGGTCGGCGGCACCGAACTCACCACCCGAAACTCAACCAACGATACGCGGCATCTCGGCAAGGTCGAGGGGACGATGCTGGGCATGCATTTCGATCCCGACTGGATCTATCTGTTCGACCCCGGCGACGGCCGCACGATCGCACAGGCCGCGGGAAGCCGCTTTGGCGGGAAGGGGAGGCCGGCATGAGAAACACCATCGGGCTTCTGGTCATTCTCGCCTTTCTTCTGGGATCGTGTACGGCGATGGCCGGCGGAATACAGCATTGGCCGGCTTCTCTCATTGCGGTTGCCGTAATCGTGCTCATGAAGATCGCAAACGACCGATACAAAGTCCTCAACTGGCCGCTGGAATTCCTACTTGCTTCGGGGGTGGTGATGATCGTCATCAATCTTGGGCGTCTCTACATAATTCCGATGCCCTACTGAACAATGACCTGGGACCTCGCCCTTTCCGTTCGAGAGCTGGAGAAAAGCTTCGGTCGCAAGCGCGCGCTCGATGGTGTCGGCTTCGACGTCGCGCGAGGCGAGATCGTCGGATTTCTGGGCCCGAATGGAGCAGGCAAAACCACGGTGATGAAGATTGCCCTGGGACTCCTGCGCCCCGATGCAGGCAAGGTGTGGCTTTTCGGGAAGGAGGGTGGCAGCTCGCGCCGGGATATCCGTATGCGCATCGGCTACCTTCAGGAGAAGCCTCCGATCTATCCCGAGATGACGGCGCGCGCCTATCTCACCTTCTTTGCGCAGGTCTACAAGGTGCCCGATCCGGCGCGTCGCGTGGGCGAAGTTCTGGACCGCGTCGGCCTTAACCATGCCGCTGACCGGGTTCTCGCCGGGTTTTCGCGGGGGATGCAGCAGCGCACTTGTCTGGCGCGCGTAATCCTGCACGCACCCGAATTCCTGATCCTCGACGAGCCGATGCTTGGCCTCGATCCGGTCGGCATTGCGGAGATGCGCGGTATCTTCCGCCAGATGCAGGAGGCGGGAGCGACGCTTCTGTTCTCGTCGCACCAACTGGCTGAGATGGAACAGATTTCAGATCGGCTGGTATTCGTCTCGGACGGCAGGGTGATTGCGGAAGGCGCCAAAGAATCGCTCCTGCCTTCGTCAACCCACGACGGTGCGCTCATGGCCGAGATTGCCGAGTCGGCGGAGGCGGCGGTTCGCGCGCTAGGGGACCACGCCGAGGTTGCAGACGTCACGAAGGTCGGGGTGGGCAGACTGCGCGTCGTCGTGAACCCTGCGGGATCTGCACCTGCGATCTCCGACTCTCGCGTACGCCTATCGCGGTTGCTGACGGAGAACGGCTTCACAGTGCTGTCGGTCGGCAATGCGGTTCTCAGCCTCGAAGATCTCTTCTTGAGCTTGACCCAAACCAAGAAGCCCGAACGGGCATGCGACGATCGCCTCGACGGCGAGCCGAAAATGGGGAGGAACCAATGGAGTTCGGATATCGGGGCAAACGCTGCCTCGTAACAGCGTCGACCGGCGGACTCGGGTTCGCCATCGCGTCCGCCATGGCGGCCGAGGGCGCGACGGTGGTGCTGAACGGTCGCACCGAGACCAGTGTCAGATCGGCGATCGATCGGTTGAAGACGGCTGTGCCCGACGCCGATCTCGAGATCGCTGTCGGCAACACGGGCAGCGCCGACGGGTGTGCAGCCGTCTCGGCCGCTTGTCCGGACGTCGACGTGCTGATTCTCAACCTCGGAATCTACGAGGCCATGGACATCTACGAGTCCGGCGATGAGCGCTGGCACGAACTCATCGAAATCAACGTGATGAGCAGCGTGCGGCTTGCTCGCCACTATCTGCCGAGAATGCTGAGGCGCAATCGGGGGCGTGTGGTCTTCATCAACAGCGAGTCCGCGATCAATCCTGCGCCGGAGCTTCCCGCCTACAGCACCACGAAGACGATGCAGCTTTCGCTTGCGCGCAACCTCGCCGAGACCACCAAGAACACCAACGTGACGGTCAATTCCGTCCTGCCGGGCCCAAGCGCGACCGAGGGCGTCGCCAACCTGATCGCAGGGCTCTACCCGGATCTCGAACGGGCGGAAGCGGAGCGACGATTCATTGCCGAGAACCGGCCCACATCGCTCATCCAGCGTCTCGCCAGGCCCGAGGAGGTGGCTGACTTCGTCACGTTCCTCGCCAGCGACCGCACGGGCATCGTCAACGGTGCGGCGCTGCGCATCGATGGCGGCCTGATCCGAACGGTGGTCTAGACGGCGGGTCCCATGCAGTCGCTCGCAACCGATGTCTGGATGGCAGGGCTGATCTTTCGCAGAGAGATCTCGGCGCGGCTGACCTCAATCTGGTTCTTCATCGTGGCGAGTGCGGTGTGCCTGATCGCGTGGATCTATGGCGCCGGCTTCCAATCCTCTTTCGACACCGAATCCATCGTCGTGACGGCGGATCCGCTGAGGGGGCTGGACATTCTCGTAGTCGGGTTCCTCGGCCTTGTCCTGGGGCTCCGGCTTGCGGCGTCGATCGCATGGGAGCGCGAGCACGGGACGATGGAAGTCCTGCTGGTGGGCCCGGTACGGTGGAGAGTGATAATCGCGGCGAAGTTCCTCGTGGAGCTTTGCGTGCTGGTGGTGACCCTTGCGATCTACTGGCTCTACCTGCTTCTGGGTCAGCCGTTGGGAGCGGGCGTCATCCGGGCGGCCGATACCGGATCGATCGCGTTGATGCCCGTGTTCCCGCTGCCCCTGATGGGGCTGGGCCTTTTGATCTCCGCCTGGGCGAGGACGGTGCGAGCCGCGGTCATCGCATTTGTCGTGCTGACGGGCCTGCTGGCGGCCTTTGAGATTTTCCATGGCTATTTGCTGCTGCAGCCGGCGGACGACATGAGCCTGACCGCGCTATACGTGCGTGACATCCTGGAGACGGCGGAGCCCGTGGTGCGCCCGATTTCGGCGATGAGCCATCTGGCAACACCCGCCGAAGCGCTGCTGCGCCAGGGACCGCTTAGGCCGGGGATGATACTGGCCGCAATTGCCCTGACGGCCGTCACGCTCGCGGCATCCCTTCTCGTCGCATGGAGGAGGGGAGCATGATCATGCGTACCTTCATCTTCTTCCTGTTCCTGTCCGCGATGCTCAGTTCGCACCCCGTCACGGCGCTGGAGCCCGAGCGGCGCGAAGTGGTGGTGGTGCACGCGCGTGTCTGGAATGGCCAAGGCTACGAGGAAGTCTACGTTCCCTCCGACAAGGTGGACATCCAGCTTTTATCGGGAGCCGCCAGTGCTTTGGCTTTCGTTCGAACGCTGGAGTATTACTGGCCGCTCTCGCGCCGCTCCTATGTCGATTTCGAGAAGCAGCGCGAGACGATTGAAGGCACGTTGCTGATTACGCGCGACGGCGAGAAGGTCGCCGAAATCCGCCCGCAGTCCTATTCGATCCTCTATCCAGAGGGAGCACGGAACGGCGATGCGTCGCTGATATGGGGCGCGGAGGCGGAGGCGGCCCGGACGGAGCATCTCGAAGCCCAGCGCGATTTCCGCCGCCGCTTCGTCGAAGCCCAGCGAGCCCATCGTGACTATGAACGCCGGCTCGTCAAATCGGGGGCCGACCGCAAGCCCGGTGAAACGGCTGAAGCAATCCCTCCGCCGCCCCCGATCCCGGAACCGTCGATGCGGTTGGTCACCGAGCCGCGTGTCGGTTATCGGGTCGATCTGCGCGCCGGAACCTATCGCATGGAGCTTCGGGCAGACGGCCGGACGGTGCCAGGTACGTCGAAAACCCTGCGGGTCGTGCAGGCCGAAGGACGTGCCGGGCTCGTAGCCGACGTCGTGCCGGAGGAGCGCTGGACGCGTCCGCTCGCCGCCAACACCGAAGAAATGCGTATTTTTGCGCGGCCGGGCACGACCTTCTATCTGACGCTCGCCAATGCCGAGCGGTTCGAGGAAGACGAATACAAACCCGTGGTCTCGCCGCAGGCCAAGGTGGTTCCCGGGCGGGAAATGTGGGTCCGCCGCTCGCAGGCCGACGAGGACGCGCTGTCGCTTGTATGGGCCGATGGGGACACGAGCGCGCTCGAACGTAAGGGGTTCAAGGTCGACCAGACCCGTGGCACCGGCTTCGGTTACGTCGTTCGTACCGCCGCCGAGGGTGAAAGCCCCGATCTGCGCGCCTTTGCCGTGGAGGTGCCGGATGAGCCCTCCCTTCAGAGGGGAACTCTGTCGCGGCCCGAGCAGCCCGATTTTCGCCGCGACATTGTCGCCGTGCATCCCCGCAACGAGATGCTCGGCCTGATCCTCGCTTTCGCGCCGGTCGCGGTTTTCGCGCTTTGGCGCTTCGGGCGCGGCTGGTCGGCTCACAGGAAGCGTTGACCGAACAAGAGTTAACGATGGGAGGAATCGTTGGTTATGGCGAACTACGTCATGGCGCTCGACGCCAGCACCACCAGCGTGTGCGCAATCATCTTCGACCGAAGCGGCAAGGACGTCGCCCGCGAGGCGGAAGAGATCACGCAATACTACCCGGAGCCCGGTTGGGTGGAGCATGACCCGGTCGAAATCTGGAACAAGCAGGTCGCCGTGATGACCGCGGTGTTGAAATCGTCAGGCATCCCGCTCGACGAGATCGCCGCCATCGGCATCACTAACCAGCGCGAGACCTCCGTCATCTGGGATCGGGCGACGGGGGAACCGATCCACAGGGCGATCGTCTGGCAGGACCGTCGTACGTCCCCGATCTGCGATGACTTGCGTCCTGGGATTGAAGACTATGTGGCCGAGAACACAGGTCTCGTGGTCGACTCCTATTTCTCCGCCTCCAAGATCAAGTGGATGCTAGATCAGGTTCCCCGCGCTCGCGAGCGCGCCGCCCGCGGCGAACTTGCCTTCGGCACCATTGACAGCTGGCTGATCTGGAATCTGACCAAGGGCGCTCGCCACGTCACCGACATCAGCAACGCGTCGCGAACGCTGGTCTACAACATCCGCACCATGGAGTGGGACGACAAGCTGCTGGCAACGTTCGACGTTCCCCGCGCACTTCTACCGGAGGTGCTGAAGAGCGCGGACGCGTTCGGCGAGACAAGCCCGGAGCTCCTGGGCCGCCCGGTTCCGATTCGCGCTGCCGTCGGCGACCAGCAGGGCGCGCTCTTCGGCCAGGGCTGCTACGAGCAGCGGATGACGAAGTGCTCCTATGGCACGTCGGCGGCCATTGTAATGAACACCGGCGACAAGTTGTTCCGGCCGGGCGAAGGGTTGCTGGGTACGGTCACCGCAATTGTTGACGATAAGGTAACCTACGCCGTCGAAGGCGTGGTGTTCAATTGCGGGTCGGCGGTGCATTGGCTCCGAAACGAACTTAAGCTGATTTCCAGCCACGACGAGGCGCGGGTATCTACCGAGGACACCAACGGCGTCTACTTCGTGCCGGCATTCAATGGCGTGTTCGCTCCGGTTTACGATCCTTACGCCCGGGGCACGATCGTCGGTCTGACGCGGGGTGCCGGACGCGAGCATCTCATTCGCGCGACGCTGGAATCGATGGCCTTTCAGGTCCACGATTTCATCCGCGCGATCGAAAGCGTGACGGGCCTGCCGCTGGACGAACTGCGCGTGGACGGCGGATCCTGCAAGAACGACTTCGTGATGCAGTTTCAGGCGGACATCTCAAGTCTGCCGGTGCTCCGACCACATGTGACGGAAAGCGCGGCGCGTGGGGCGGCCTATCTGGCCGGGCTCGCTGCCGGTTTGTGGGAAAGCCGCGAAGAGCTGGCGGACACGTTTGGATTGGAGAAGCGGTTCACACCCGGTATGGACCGAGAGAAGGCCGATAAGCGCTATTCCGGCTGGCTGCGCGCGGTGAACCGCTCGCTGGATTGGGCACGGGAGCAGGATTGAGGTCGACTGGATAAGCGCCTTTCTTCGCTCGAAAGCGAGAGAACGATCCGCTCCGAGAGACTAGCCAGGCTGGCTCCTCTCAGTGTGCCGGAGCGAGCGGGGAGGATCGATCGCCCTGCGCTCACGCCGTCTGCGACCGTACAATGGCGGTCATCGCGGACAGAGCAAGCAACGTCGCGATCCCGAGAAAAGCGGTCAGCAGGAGCGCCTCAACTCCGTACCGTTCGACCAGAAGCGCGAACGCGAACGGGGCCGCCGCCTGGGCGAACCGCGCCGGGACCATCAACAAGCCTTGCCGGAAGCCGTAGCCGTTCGGACCGAAAACGGCGAGCGGCAGGGTGCCTTTGGCGATCGTCAGGATGCCGTTACCCGCGCCGTGGAGCGCGGTGAACAGCATGGCGACCGGGGCGCCGAAGGTCAGCAGGCAGGCGACGCCGATCGGATGGGCGGTGGCTGCGATCTTCGCGGAGGACAGGGGATGGAAGCGCCGCAGGCAGGCGAACTCCAGAAGGCGGCCGGCCACTTGCGCCGGGCCGATCAGAGAAGCGGCGGCAATTGCAGCTGCCGGTGAAGCCCCGGCGTCGCGCAAAAGGGTTGGCAGGTGTGCCGCCATTGCAGTGCTGGAAAACCAGGTGGCCGCGAAAACGAAGGCCAGCAGCGCCAGCGCGATGGTCGGCACCGCCGCTGCGGGCGTGCGTTCGTCGGGTGTATGGGGGCGGGCCCTGGTCCCTCCGGCCGGAACCAGAAACCTGTTCAACGGCAGCCCGATCAGGATATGGGCGGCCGCCCAGATCAGGCAGGTTGTGCGCCAGCCTAGTTCCGCATCGAGATAGGCGCTGATCGGCCAGCAGATCGTGCTCGCCAGACCGGCGATCAGGGTTATCCCGGTGATCGCCCCGCGCGCGCTCCGGCCGTAGATGCCGGTGAGCGTGGAAAAAGCGGCCTCGTATAGCCCGCCGGCCATGCCTATTCCGATGACGATCCATCCGGCGAACAGGAGAACGGGTTCATTCGCCGCCGCCAGCAGACACAGTCCGGCCGCGAAGACCAGATTGGAGAGCGCGAGCACATCTCGGCCACCATGCGTGTCGATGCGCCGTCCGGCGGCCGGGCCAACCAACGCCGACAGGATGAGCGTCGCGGAGAACGCGGCGAACACCCATCCCGTCGACAGTCCGAGGTCCGCTGCCATCGGGCCGGCCAATATCGCCGGGAGATAGTAGGTCGATCCCCAGGCGAGCGTCTGTGCCGTGCCGAGCGAGATGACGGTTCCGGTTTGCGAGGGCGCGCGCGTCATGCGTCGAGGGCTGCCGTCCGGTCGTGGGCCTCATCGCTGCAGCCGCATCTGGAACGGCCCTCGCGCTTGGCAACGGCGTCGTCGTGACAGCATGCGTCCGCCGTCGGCACCGCACCGCCGCAGCAGCCGGCCGTGCCGCCTTCCGCATCGAAGTCGGAAACGCAGACTCCGGTGTCCGGGAGTTCCAGCTCGACCCGGCGGGCGGCTTCTTCGTCGCCGGCCAGGTGGGCGGCGATCGATCGGACCTGCTCGTGTCCGGTCGCAGGCAGGAAGGTCGGTGCGCACCCGTAGCCATTCATGCCGACGATGAAGAAGCCGTCTTCCGGCTGTGCCAGCTCCGCCGCGCCGTGCGGCCGCACGGTTCCGCAGGAATGGATGTTCGGGTCGATGAGCGGCGCCAGCGCGCGGGCGCATTCCAGCGCCGGGTCGAGGTCGAGCCGGAGCTCCGACAGGAAGCTCAAGTCCGGCCGGTAGCCCGTCGCGACAACGAGCTGGTCGACGTCGACCGTGACCGGCGCTTCACCCAAGAATCCGTACAGTGTCAAGCCGGTCTCCATTGTCTCCAACCGCTCAAGCCGGAAACCGGAGCGGACCGTCGACTTGCCGAACTCCACCGCCCAGCGCAGGCGGGAGCCGAGGGCGCCGCGTTCCGACAACGCGTCCGCATTCTCGCCGCCATAGACCCGTTCCGGGTCGGGCTGTCGGAGCAGCCAGGTGAGGCGGGTGTCCGGAGCCTCTTCAGTCAGCATCGCCAGATCCAATAGGGTTCCCATCGCGGGGTGGCCGGTGCCGAGCACTCCAACGTGCCGTCCCGAAAAGCGCTTGCGATCGGAGCCGAGGACATCGGGCATACCGTAGAATAACCGCCCGGCGGAGAGGGCGTCATCAGTAGCCGCAGCATCTTTGTGGAAACCAGCTTTGCTGAAATGAGCCGCCGGACGCCCCGGCGCGTGGTGATGCGGATCGAGTTCTGAAGCCTTATCCGAGCAGGCGGAAACACCTGATCGACAAGAAATAGCATCGGGCTAGGGCCTGCGGACGACCCGCAGCATTCCAACGTTTCCGCCGCCGCAGAAAAACCGGCCGTCGTTGCCGGCCTCGAGGCCGGAGACGGCGGCGCCTGCCGGCATCTCGAGGCATTCCAGAACCTCCCCCGTCTGGGAATCGATCCGGCGCAGCTCGCTCGCGTCGTTTTCCCAGGTGCCGTGCCAGAGCTCGTCGTCGACCCAGGTCACTCCGGTCACGAAGCGGTTCGAGGAGATCGTGCGCAGGATTGCGCCCGTTTCCGGATCCACCTGATGGATCTCGCGGCTTCGGTGCTGACCGACCCAGAGCGAACCGTCGGCCCAGGCGAGACCGGAATCGCCGCCATTGCCCGGTGCCGGAATGGTCGCGATGATCTTGCCGCTGTGCGGGTCGATCTTCTGGATGACGCTCTCGGCGATCTGAAAGAGGTGCGTTCCGTCGAAGGCCGTACCCGCATTTGCGGCGACATGCAGAGAATGGACAATCTCGCCGCTGTCGGGGTCTAGCGCATTCAGCCTGTCGCCGGATGCGAACCAGACATTCGTGCCATCGAAGCTGACTCCGCTGACGCTTGTGGCCTCGGGAAATGGGCCGTACTCGCGAAGTATCTCTGCTGACGCTCGTTTCATGGAGAATGAGTGTAGCCAGATGTCGGCCGGACCGGGAGTAACAAACTTGTCGGGAATCCGGGGACGCTGGGTACCATCCAGCGGCATGCGCGGCCGTGGCCGAAGGACTCGACCTTGCCGGTCCTGGCCAGAGCATCTAGGGCACGCTGAACCGTGCGGGGACTGACGCCGAGCGCCATGGCGAGAGCGGAACTCGACCAGGCCTCGCCATCCGCGAGCAGGGCAAGCACGTCGGCATGCATGCTTTCGATCGGCGGCACGAGGACGGCGACGGAGCTCGCGTGGTGGGGCCTCAGCACGAAGCCCCGTCGCGTCGCGCAGATACCGGCGAACGGCGCGAGCTCCTTGCGCAGCCTGCCGACCTCGACACGCAGGCGAGCTCGATGGGACTCGTCCGCCACGCGGGACCGGACCGCACGGGCAAGCAGCGTCTCCCGGGTGACATCCTCCGGCCACGCTTCGGCGAGCGCGCGCGCAATTCTGAAGAGCACGGGCCGGCTCGTAAGGGACAGGTACTCGCCGTCCGCGCGCACGGCGCTGCGGCAAGCGTCGATGATGAGGACGTCTCTGGCGAGCAGTGCCTCGACGTCGGCCAGCGTAAGAACCTGGTCTTCCTTGTGCGAGAGGAGCCTGGCTGCAGGGGCGGCGAGCAGGCTGCGGGCGGCTTCGACTTCGACGGACAGCGCAGGCGCCCCAGCGTCGCGCGCGGCGGATGCGGCGCGATCCAGAGCCTGACGCGCCGCATCAGAACGAATGCGGCGCAGAGCGATTCCGGCGGCGACGAGCCAATAGCCGGTCCGGGAGGTCCGTGGCAGATCCGCCTCGTCAATACTGCCCAGCAACGTCTCGGCCGCTGCCAGGTTCCCGATCAGGAGCAGGCGGCGGGCCTCGAGATACGTCGCATGGGCGGCGTTCGCATGGTCGCGATGCGCTTCCAGAATTCGGCGCGCCGTGCCGAGCAACCGCGTTGCGCCCGACAGGTCGCGGTGCACGAGAGCTATCTCGGCCTCGGCGAGCATGCATCTGGCTCGCGGCCTCGCTTCGGCGGGGCCGAACGCGCGCGCAGCGCGCCGCAAGAGCTGGCGCGCGCGGTCCAAATCGCCGAGCTGGGCGAAGGCGATGCCCTGCAGGGCCGTTGCCGGGGCATCGGTTCGAAGGGCGACCCGATTGAGTGCGCCGAGCGGGTCGCCGGACACCAGGGCGCGGGCGGCAGCGTCGATCAGCGAATCCATGCGGATCCCGCCAAAATTGTCACTCCCTCCAGCGTTTGCTCCAGCCGTAAGTCTCTGTGGTCGGGCGGCTGCGGGGTCTGGCAACCGTCGAAATGGAGCCCGAGCTGTGGTCAATCTGTCAAACGATCAAAGCGCGAGAGCGAAGACGAAGCAACGAGCCGCCGCGGTGGACTGGCTCAGCCTCGCCGCAACGCCGACCTTCGCTGTGATGGCGTGGATCTCGGCGGCCGAGACTGTCCCGGGCGCGATCTGCACCGCTGGAGCGGGGCCACTGCCGCTCGGCGGAATGGTGACAATGTACCTGCTGATGAGCGTGTTCCACCTCCCGCCGTGGCTCAAGCTTGCGTCGCGCCACCTGCGGCGGCCCGTCTGAGCTGATAGGAAAGACGATGGCGTAGAAGAGCCTTGCCCGCTGCTGTCGTATGGGGCTGACCATTCGATTTGTCCGCCGCGGGACCTCCGGCTGCTTGATGGACGGCGTGACACGGCGCCGCTCGAGGTCCGCTTTGGCCCAGACCCTGAAAAAGTTGCGGATACGCGCGGCCCCTGGAAGGGCCGCACGTATCCTCTTCGCCGCGACCTTCGTTGGCCTCAGGCGGCCCGATACTCGTCGTGCCGGCGCCACCAGTAGCCGTGCTCGTTGCGGCCTTTGGGTGTCCGATCGAGCCACTGGTAGGCGCCCCAGAGGCCGTCGAGCCCACGGGCATAGGTCGAGTAGGTGTGGTAGACGACGCCCTCCTCGAGCGCGAACGCGCTCAGGCCGGGCCTTTCCCGGGCGTAGGTTGCGCTGTCCGTTCCCGACATGGCCGCCGCCGAGGCCGGCACGTCGGGGGTCGTGCGCGTTGGGACGGCGGGGCGCGTATCGTTCGGCTGAAGCGGAGGCTCGCGGCGATAGTTGTACTCGATCGAGCCTTCCATCTGCTGTTCGGGTGTGAACCACACATTGAAGTCCGCGTTGAAGTCGCTGCCGAAGGACGAGGCCCACGGGAAAGTCCATCCCATGCGCTGCTTGTAGGCGGCGAGCTTCTCCAGCGGCGCCCGCGACACCGCCGTCAGCATGACGTCGTGGTTGGCGAGATGCACGGCGAAGCCGTTGAACCCGTCGGCGATCGCAGAGCAGGACGGGCATCCCGCCTCGTAGTCTGGTCCGAACATGAAGTGGTAGACGAGCAACTGGGACCGGCCGCGGAACAGATCCGCGAGGGACGCCTCGCCGTCCTCGGTTGCGAACCGGTAGGACTTGTCAAGGCGAACCCATGGGAGCTCCTGACGTCGCCGAGCCAGGTCGTCAGCCCGCCGCGTCAGCTCCTTCTCCGCCTCGATCAGGTCGAGCCGGGCCTCCAGCCAGTCGTGGCGGGTTCCAGTGAGGTATTTCGTCATCAGTCTTCTCCCATGCTCCGGCGCCACCGCTCCCGGCATTCGCAGAGCGGCGACTGTCTGGTCGATGGGGAGAGACTAGGAGCGGGGACCCGGCCACCGGGAGTGACAACTATGACGCGATTGAGGCTAGGCCGCGATCTGCGGCGTGGGCCTCCTGACCACCGGCACGTCACGGAGGATGGCGGCGCAGGGAACAGAAGGCCGTCGGTTTCGCCGCCTGAGACGGTGCGGTTGTCGCCGCGCGGGCTCTGCGACGATCTCCGGGATAGCGGGCTCGGGCGCCAAAACAAGCTCTCGCCCTGGGGAGCGGGTCGACATCGCCCGGTCCCACAGCTCGGCCGCCCTCTACTCGCAAAAAAATTAGCTACTTTGCTAAGTTTTCGCTTGCAGCGTCCGGGTGCTGAGTAATAGTTAGCCATATGGCTAAGCAAGATCCCGCTCTCTCGTCGCTCTTCCACGCGCTCGCTGATCCGACCCGTCGGTCGATACTGACCCGGCTTGCGGAAGGGCCGGCACGGGTGACGGATTTGGCCGGGCCGACCGGACTGCGGCTGCCCACGGTCATGCGGCATCTCTCGGTCCTCGAAGAGGTGGGGCTGATCACCACCTCCAAGGACGGACGGATACGCACCTGCGCCATCGTTCCGGAGGCGCTGAACCCGGCACGGAAGTGGCTCGATGAACAGCGGGCGATCTGGGAGGCCCGGCTCGACCGGTTGGACGCCTTCGTGATGAACGAGATGAAGGACCGTGAATGATGAGACAGAGCAGTGCGGCCGACGGTGCGCCTCTCGCGGGTGCCGTCGGCAAGGAAGGCCGTTTCGCGACGCTGACCTTCGAACGGGACGTGGCCGCATCACCGTCGGTGCTGTGGCAGGCATGGACGGCGCCGGCCGCGCGGGCGGTCTGGGCTGCACCGTCGCCCTCGGTCACCGTGGAGTTCCTGGAGGCCGACACCAGGATCGGCGGGCGGGAGGTTTCGCTCTGCAAGGTGGAGGGCGCGCCAGAGATCCGGTGCGAGATCGGTTGGCTGGAGCTGCGACCAGAGGCGTGCAGCGTGAACTACGAAGTGCTCTCGAGCGGAGACGTGAAACAGTCGGTCGCGCTGGTGACGGCGAACGTTTCGGGCACCCAGGAGGGCAGCAGGCTGGTGCTCACCGTGCAACTGTCCTCCCTGGCTGAGGACATGGCGCCGGGCTACCGGGAAGGCTTCGGTGTGGGCCTCGACAACCTCGCGGACACGGCCGAACGAACCTTGCTGCTGCAGCGGGTGATCCAGGCGCCGCGATCGATCGTTTGGGGCGCATGGATGAACGCGGAGACCCTGCCGCAGTGGTGGGGGCCGGAAGGCTTCTCCTGTCAGACGAAAAGGATCGATCTGCGGGCCGGCGGCGAATGGGTGTTCGACATGATCGGGCCCGACGGCACGGTCTTTCCGAACCACCATCGCTATCACGAAATCCGGCCAGAGGGGAGGATCGGCTACGCGCTGCACTGGGGCGAGAACGGTCCGAAGCACGCGGACGCCTGGGCGTCATTCGAGGATGAGGATGGGGCGACGAAGGTCACGCTCGGAATGGTGTTCAGCACGTCTGCGGAGTGCCGGGAGGCGAAGGGCTTCGGCGCCGTGGAACTGGGGTTGCAGACGCTGGGCAAGCTGGAAGCCTTCGTGACGCCTCGCTGACATGGTTGGGCTTCCAATCGCGTAGATACAGGCTGGTCGAACGGGAGGATCCGTGGCGCATTCCGGGCAATCGGCGAGCAGGCTTGTGGCCGTCATCGCCTTCGTCCTGGGAGGAGCCGATGTTCGTTGAGAACGGAGATGTGCGTTTCGCAAACAAGGGTCGGGCGCGCGAATGACGGCAGTGATGAAGGCGCGCCCGAGCCTTGAGCATTCTGGCTGAGAATGTTCCGGTGCATGTCTACGGACCCGAAAGCAAACAAGATCCATGTCCTGTATCGCGGCGACGTTGGCTGATGTTGAATAGAATTCACTACATGACGTCCAAAACAGACGGGCACGTGGTGAACACCTCGACACCGCATTCTACACATCTCTCATGCCGGAGAAGGCTCATGCCGCGATCAACCAATGCTATTGTTCGAGTCGACAAGTTCGATGTGCCGGCCACAGCGCGGGACTCGTTCATCGCCAGGGTCGGCGAAACCCATGCGATACTCGATACACTCGACGGCTGCTTGGAGAACCTTGTCCTCGAACAGGTTGCTGGGGATGGGGTCTTTAACATCGTCACCGTGGTAAAGTGGCGCGACGAAGCTGCCTATGAAGCCGCCAGAGAAACGATGCGCGCACGCCGAGAGGCAAGTGGCTTCAATCCGCAGAAGACGTTCGCCGAGCTTGGTATCCGGGCTGATCTCGGCAATTACAGGATCGTGCCGATCGCCGCCGCACCCGACGACTAGAGCCTTTTCCGCGGAGACGGGACCATCTGAGCAATCGGAAATGGCATCAGATTCAATAATTTGAGCATGTCCCGTTCAATCTGAATCTGTTTGAACGGGCCGGGGCAGCACATGGACTGCTTCTTCAACGGGGGCAACTCCGAACGAGTTCGGCCGCTCAGCTTGCCAGCTTCTCCTGCTGAGCGAACGGACTGAGACCCAGCCAGGATTGCATCGCGTCGGCAATCTTCCGGTCCCCGACAAGCAAAAGGGCGCCGCGGTCGATAGCCTCCCTGACCGTGCGAAGCCCCATCCAGACCTCCGTCATCGTCCGCAGATCCACCGTGGCATAGAGATCGATGTCGAAGCCCGGATCGATGTGGCAGAGATCCACGCTACGATCCGGCTCCACGATCAGCCACCAATTGCGTTGCGCACGGGGCAGTTCGGGATAGACGAACGCGATCACGACCCGGCGTGCCGGGACCGGCCGCGTGTCGAGGTTTCGGCGCATGTCCCACATGAGAAGCTCGGCATCGAGATTCTCCAGCGAAGGCTCGCTTTCAACCCACTTCTGACCCCATAGGCCGACAGCCTCCACCACCGGCTGCAGATCCAGCCCGGCTTGGGTTAGCCGGTAGGCATTGACTTCCGGCGATCCTGCGAGCCGCTCGCGCTGCACTATTCCGGCCGCTTCCAACTCGCTCAGGCGCTTGGACAGCAGGGCTGGCGACATCCGCGGCACACCCCGGCGCAACTCGTTGAACCGGGTCGATCCGGCAACCAGTTCTCGTAACAGGACCATGGTCCAGCGGGTGCAGAGGATCTCGGACGCCATCGCGACGGGGCAAAACTGCTTGTAGCTCGCGTTGGTCATGGGCTGCCTCCCTTCCATCATGGGACGGCTTTCTGACATGGCCTTCGAATGCCCTGCCAGTTCAGAAGCTGTACCGGCCCCGATTCAGTTCGTGAACTGGCAACCGCCCACCGCAGCTGTCAGCCTTCAAAAATGCCGAACAACCTTCGGTGGAGCAAGGCCGACCGAAACTGACAGGAGGAGCCAATGCCACTCGTCGACATCGAGCTGATTGAAGGCGTTTTCGACGACGCTCAGAAGCAGAAAATGATCCGGGACGTGACTGAAGCGATGGTGGGCATCGAGGGCGAGGCCATGCGCGGTGTCACCTGGGTCCGTGTGCAGGAAATCGCCAGTGGAGAGTGGGCCATCGGCGGCAAGCCTCTGACGGCAGCCGATGTTAAGGCCCATCAGTCCGAACTCACCTGACCAAACTCACCCAATGAGTGGAGGGGAGCAATCATGGCCCGGGTACAAGCAGAAGAATCGGACACCGCGACGCTGTACGACCGCCTCGGTGGTGCAGCCGGCATTCGTCGGATCGTCGACGGCGCCGTAGCGGCCCATATGGACAACCCCCTGATCGCCCACCGCTTCCAGCCGTATGCAGACCGACCTGAACGGGTCGAGGAGATCAAGCAGCACACCTGCGACTTCTTCGCTGCCGGCAGTGGCGGGCCCGACACCTACACGGGCCGAAGCATGGCTGAGGCCCATCGCGGCATGGCGATCGAGGCGGCGGAATACGATGCCGCTGCGGACGATATCCTGGGAACGATGAAGACCCTGAACCACGACGCGGAGATCCGCGCCGAGGTCGGACGAATCCTCGAGTCTCTGAAAACCGAAATCATCCATGCATGAGCGCAGCAGGTCTTTTGGACCCGGCTGCAGAAAGACAGGCAGATCATGACAGCCACAACCATCGAAACCCGTCGCTTTGAGACCCCGGACGACCGGCTCGACATGAAAGAGCGCGGTGGCATCGACATCGTCAAGACGACGCAGGGCTCCACCGGCATGCACGCCGTATTCGAGCCCGGCTGGACCTGGGAGGCGGATGAAAAGCCGCTTCTTGGCTCCCCTCATACATGTCCGATGCATCATACCGGCTACTGCCTGTCAGGCAGCCTGGTGGTCCGGATGGTCGAAAGCGGTGAGGAGACGTCGATCAGGAAAGGCGACTTCTTCGAGATACCGCCGGGGCACGACGCCTATGTCTCCGGCAACGAGCGTGTCGAGTTGATCTTGTTCGAGGCCGTGGGTGCTCATTCCTGAACTGCAGACTTCCCGGATGTTAGCAGCCCGACGAGAAACGGCATTTGCGGGCGGATGACCATTTTGTGCAGAGGTCTTTACCGTCCGCTTCGCGAGCGAGCCGAGATCATGTCCGTAGCCGATGACCCTCTTCGCTCGCTTTCCGGTTGACATACTTGGCGTTGGACTCTGCCCGCTGACACTTCTGGGTTTTTCCGTATGGCGGATGAGCCGCTCCCTAGAGTGTGGAGGCTTCGAACTCGCTAAGAAGATCAGTCAGCAGCTCACGGCTTTCAGCGAGCTTGCGGTTTTGATCGTCGATTGATCCGATTTGCCGCCGAAGTTCGGCCTTAAGCTCGTCGCATGGCTCGAACGCGTGCCGTTGGTTCAGGGAGCATGGTAGAATCCTCCTTATTATCGCCAGCGTCATGCCTGCGGCACCCAACAAACGAATGCGTTCGACCGTATCCGCATCGTCGGGTGTGAAATCGCGATATCCCGTCTCGCTTCTTGCGGGAGCCAGAAGTCCTTGCGCCTCGTAGTAGCGGAGCATTCTGACGCTGACGCCCGTCCTCTGCGATAATTCGCCAATCTTCATTTTTTGCCTTGGCCCGTTCGAGGCGCACGAGATGGTCGGAACTCGGTACTCTTCGAGCGCAACTAGATTCTGGCGAAGCTGGTGCTCGTCGCGGGCGCCAATAATGACGGAGGAGACCGGCGACCGATCAGCCAGCCACTCGATAGCGATCTGCGGAACACCCCGGCCTGTCTCCGCCGTAGCTTAGTTGAGCAGATCCACGATTAGATTAAGATCGGCGTCTTCCGCGGCGACGTCCTCACTGTGCGGTCCGATTGGTCTGACCATTGCGAACTTGATGCCGTCATCGACGACTCTGATGGGTTCGATTCAAACCGAGGGCGTTGCGGGAGCTACGTGATCGTATCTAGTTGGATGACCTCTCGGGCATGCCGAAACCGGGGTTTCGTTCCCGTCGCTTCCATTTCCCGGTGCTTTCGATTGGGCCAAAATGTTTACACGATTGTGCCTTTCGCCAGCGCGTGCTCGACGCCGCCGTTGACGTGGCGTTCGAGCACTTCGCAGGCCGTGGCCGCATCCCGGGCCAGCGCACACTTGAGCAGCGTCCGGTGTTCTTCCGCGGCGATGTCGCCGCGGTAGCTCAGCGCAATCATCTGATAGCGCAGATATTTGTCGAAGATCCCCGCATGGGTGTCGATCAGGACCGCTGACCCGCAGGCGGAAATGAGCGCCTGGTGAAACTCCCAGTCGTACCGTTTCCAGACTTCCGTCTCGCTTCTGTCGCCGGCCTTCATACGCGCCTCCATGCTCGCAAGCTTGTGGTGCGCGGAAACGATCCGACCCTCCCATTCCATGTCCCCGTCCTCGAATGACTGGCGAAGCGCATGGGATTCCAGGAGAAGGCGAAGAGCGGCAATTTCCTTGAGGTTCTCGGCGGACACCGGTGCGACCTCGAAGCCGCGCTGCCCCTCGGCGACGACGAGCCCCTCCGAGCTGAGCCGGTTCAGGATCTCCCTCAGGGTGCTGATGCTGGCCCCGTATGTCGCCTTCAGCCGATCCAGCCTCAGCTTCTGTTCGGGTTCCAGCCGGCCGAACAGGATGTCGGATCGTATCCGATGATATGCGGATTCTCCGATGGATGCGGTGGCTTCAGCCGGTTCGAGCACTTTCACGGACCCTATGAGTATCTGTTTTTGATCTGAGGGCCACCTTGCCCAAGCGACGGCGCTTTCTCAAGCGTCGTCGAAGCCCGCGGCAAGCGCTGCTTCACGGGGGCGCGCTGCATCTGATTCCCTGGGACGCCCCGGCATCATCGGATCGGGGGATTTCTAAAAATAGGAGAAAACAAAAAATCTCCGATGAAATTAAAACTGACTATTGAAAGGTGTCTTAACCGGTGCGATGGTCCGCGCGATGGCAGTGGAGGCTGCCTTCGACAAAAAGAATGCGCATACCGAGGAGGGATTGATGCTGGACATTCTCAAACTGCGAACCCTGAGCGCGGCGGGAGCCGCCGTGGTTCTGGCTTCCGCGCTTTCCGCTGTGCCGGCAGCGGCCCAGGACAAGCCGGAACTCCGCTTCGCTGCGGTGTTCTCGCAGCAGGACATCCGCGCCGAGATGATGGACATTTTCGCCGAGGAGATCGCCGACAGCTACGATCTCCAGACCTATTTCGGCGGCACACTGCTCAAGCAGGGGACGGAGCTGGTCGCGCTCCAGCGCGGCAACCTGGAAATGGGCAACATCGCGCCTCAGGACATCGCCAAGCAGGTGCCGGAGTGGTCGCTGCTGACGTCCGCCTATCTCTTCCGCGACGCCCAGCACCTGAACGACTTCTTCAAGAGCGATGCCGGGCAGGAAATGAAGTCGATCGCCGAGGATCAGCTCGGCATCCACATTCTCGGTCCGACCTATTTCGGGACCCGTCAGGTGGGCCTGCGCGTTGACGACAAGATCGACACGCCGGAGGACATGAACGGCATCAAGCTGCGCATGCCCGGCGGAGAGGCCTGGCAGTTCCTGGGCCGTGCGCTCGGCGCCAATCCGACCCCGATGGCGTATTCGGAGGTCTACACCGGGCTTCAGACCGGCGCGATCGACGGACAGGACAACCCGCTCCCGAACGTCCAGAACATGAAGTTCTACGAGGTCATGTCCCAGATCGTGCTGACCTCGCATCTGGTGGGCTACGACCTGCTGGTGGTGTCCGACGACGTTTGGGACGCGATGTCGCCCGAAGAGCAGGAGGCCTTCCAGGCTGCTGCCGACAAGGCGATCCAGTGGAGCCAGGACCAGCATCTGAAGCGCGAGGAGGAACTCGCCGCCTTCATGGAGGAGCAGGGGCTGGAGCTCTACAAGCCGAACGTCGACGCGTTCCGCGAGCACGCCCAGCAGATGTATCTGGAATCCGACCTTGCCGCGGACTGGCCCGACGGCATGCTGGACAAGATCAACGCGATGTAGCGTCCCGCATCGGCGCCGATCTGGACTGCTCCGGGTCGGTGCCGCCGCTGCCGAGTGCCGCGAGGCTTCTCCTCGACCTCCTTTGGCCGGATCGGCCCGACAGGCCCGCCCGCCGGCGACCTTCCCGCCAGGTCTGCTCTGGTCGCGGCCGGTCCCCATAATCCTTCGGAGTGCTCATGAAGCCGCTTTTTATCCTCAACGGCCCGAACCTGAACCGTCTCGGCACCCGCGAGCCGGATATCTACGGCAGCACCACGCTGGCGCAGGTCGAACAGATGTGCCGGACAGCGGCGGGTGAGGTCGAGGTCGTCTTTCGGCAGTCGAACCGGGAATACGAGATCATCGACTGGATCCACGAGGCGATCGAGTCCGGCTCCGCCATCGTGATCAATCCGGCGGCCTTCACGTTCACGTCGATCGCCATTCTCGATGCCCTGAAGATGTTTCCGGGTCCGATCATCGAACTGCACATCTCCAACATCCACGCCCGCGAAGCGATCTATCACAAATCGCTCGTCTCCCCGGTTGCCAGCGCGGTGATCGCCGGCCTCGGCGCCGACGGTTACGCCGTTGCGGTCAAGGCGGCCGTCGAGCGTGCGGCCGGGTGACACTCCCGCATTTGAACATCGAGAGCCGGCCATGAAGACCTCCATTGCCACCGTCTCCATCAGCGGCGATCTGCGCGAGAAACTTGCCGCAATCTCTGCCGCCGGCTTCGATGGCGTCGAGATTTTCGAGAACGATTTTCTCGCGTTCGACGGCTCGCCGCGTGAGGTCGGGGCGATGGTGCGCGACCATGGCCTGGAAATTACCGTGTTCCAGCCGTTCCGGGACTTCGAAGGTATGCCGGAGCCGCTCCGCGCCCGTACCTTCGATCGGGTGGAACGGAAGTTCGACGTGATGCAGGAGCTCGGGACGGACCTGATGCTCATCTGCTCAAACGTATCGACGCAGTCGCTGGGCGGGATCGACCGGATGGCTGCCGATTTTGCCGAGCTCGGCGAGCGCGCCGCAAAGCGGGGTCTGCGCGTCGGGTACGAAGCGCTGGCCTGGGGCCGCCACGTGAACGACCACAGGGATGCCTGGGAAGTCGTGCGCCGGGCTGACCATCCGGCGGTCGGGCTCGTGCTGGATTCGTTCCACACCCTGGCACGAAATATCGACGTCGAGACCATCCGGGCCATCCCCGGCGACCGAATTTCCATCGTGCAGCTGGCCGACGCGCCGCGCATGGACATGGACCTGCTCTACTGGAGCCGGCATTTCCGCAACATGCCGGGCGAAGGCGACCTGCCCGTCACCGATTTCATGTGCGCGGTTGCTGCGACCGGATATGCGGGTCCGCTGTCGCTGGAGATCTTCAACGACCAGTTCCGCGGCGGATCACCGAAGTCGATCGCCATTGATGGTCACCGCTCGCTGGTCGCGCTGATGGATCAGGTCAAGCGGTCCGAGCCGGCAATGTCCATCGAGGTTCCAGACCTTCCCGACCGGGTGGCGGTGAAGGGCGTGGAGTTCGTGGAGTTCGCAGCATCCGACCAGGAGGCGGAGGAACTGGCCGGCCTGCTCGCGGCGATGGGATTTCACGAGGCGGCCCGGCATCGCCACAAGGACGTGGCGCTGTTCCGCCAGGGCGGCATCAACATCGTCGTCAATACGGAGAAGGAAGGTCTCGCCCACGCCTCCTATGTGGTCCACGGCGCCAATGCCTACGCCATCGGGCTGAAGGTCGGCGACGCCGCCGCAACGGTCGACCGTGCTCGGGCGCTCGGGGCGACGCCGTTCGAACAGCCAGGCCGTCCGTCCGATCTCGCCATCCCGGCGATCCGGGGCGTGGGCGGCGGCCTGATCTATTTCGTCGACGATGCCAGCAATCTCTCCCGCGTCTGGGAGATCGAGTTCGGGGTCGCGGATGCGACCGCAGACGGCGAAGCCGGGCTCGTCGCCATCGATCATGTCGCCCAGACGATGAACTACGAGGAGATGCTGACGTGGATCCTGTTCTACGTCTCCATCTTCCGCACGAGGAAGCTGCCGATGGTCGATGTGGTCGATCCCGGCGGCCTGGTGCGCAGCCAGGTGATCGAGAGCGACGACGGCGCCTTGCGCCTGACCCTCAACGGCGCGGAGAACCGGAAGACGCTGGCGGGCCATTTCATCGCCGAGAGCTTCGGGTCCAGCGTCCAGCATCTCGCCTTCGCCTCGACCGACATTTTCCGGACGGCCGACGCGCTGGCTGCTCGGGGCTTCGAAGCGCTGGGAATATCGCCGAACTACTACGACGACCTGGAAGCCCGGCTGGCGCTTGAGCCGGAGATCGTCGACCGGATGCGCGCCCGCAACATCCTGTACGACCGCGACGAGCAGGGCGGCGAATACTTCCAGCTCTACAGCCGCAACTTCGGCGAAGGGTTCTTCTTCGAGATCGTCGAGCGGCGCGGCGGCTACACGGGCTACGGCGCGCCCAATGCACCGTTTCGCATCGCCGCCCAGAAGCGGTCGATCGCGCCGCGCAACGAAGCCGCGCTGATGGCGTCGCCGACCGCCGCCGGAGACGACCGATGAACCGGCGTGAGCAAGCTGTCGAAGTCGTGGTGCGCGGGGCGGACCAGCTCGGCGAGACACCGCTGTGGTGCGAGCGGA
Organism: Amorphus orientalis; assembly: GCF_030814015.1. Lineage (NCBI taxonomy): Bacteria > Pseudomonadati > Pseudomonadota > Alphaproteobacteria > Hyphomicrobiales > Amorphaceae > Amorphus > Amorphus orientalis. The sequence goes on along the minus strand of NZ_JAUSUL010000002.1, from coordinate 831,952 downwards.
CCAGTCGGCTGTGGTGGCTCGATATCGAGAAGCCGAAGCTCCAGTCCTTCGACCCGGAAACCGGGGCGCATGTGGTGTTCCCGCTGGACTGCACCTATGCGGGCAGTCAGGCCGCGACCGTCGGCGGAGACCGCCTGGTGGCAACGGATCTGTCGCTTGTCCGCCTGTCGCCTGAGACCGGCGACGTCACGCCATTCCTCACGGTCGAGACCGGTGTCGACAACCGGCTGAACGATGGCCGCGTCGATGCCCGCGGCCGGCTCTGGGTCGGGTCGATGGACAACCAACTCCATCGGCCGCACGGGCGGCTCTATCGCGTGGACCCGGACGGGACGGTGGCCATCAAGATGGACGGCATCATCGTTTCCAACGGCATCGCGTTTTCGCCCGACGGCCGGACCCTCTACGTCACCGATACGCGTCGGCATCTCAGCTTTGCGTTCGATCTGGATCTCGACGACGGGGCAATCTTCAACCAGCGCGTCTTCGCGGACTATTCGCGCACCGGGGAGCGTCCGGACGGCGCCTGCGTCGATGTCGACGGTTGCCTCTGGCAGGCGTTCTTCGCCGGTGGCCGGCTCGTCCGCTACCGGCCCGACGGCGGAGTGGATCGTACGATTCCGCTGCCGGTCACCAATCCGACCTGCCCGGTCTTCGGCGGTCCGGATCTCGACGTCCTGTACGTGACCAGCGCCACCAAGTTCCTGACGCCGGAGCAGCGGGCGAGCGAACCTCTCGCCGGTTCGGTCCTCGCGATCCACGGGGTGGGACAGGGACTGGCCGAGCATCGCTTCGGCTGACAATACAAGGAGGAAACCGATGAAACTCAAAATGATGCGCGGCCTGTCCGCGGCCGGTGCCGCCCTCGTGGCGGCGACGATGTTCGCCGGAGGGGCCGTGGCGCAGGACCCGGTCAAGCTGACCTTCGCCGACGTCACGCAGGCGAATGCGCCGCGATCGGTGGCACTGACCGACATCTTCGCCAAGGAAATCGGCGACGAGTTCGAGTTCGAGCCCTATTTCGGCGGAACGCTCCTGAAGCAGGGGTCGGAACTCACCGCCATCCGGCGCGGCAATCTCGATATGGCGCTGCTGCCGCCCTCGGACCTGGCGAACCAGGTTCCGGAATTCAGCATTCTCAGCGCGGCCTACCTGGTTCGCGACGCCGATCATCTCAACAAAATCTTCGAAAGCGACATCGGCGAGGAGTTCCGTCAGCTCGCGCGGGAGGAACTCGGCGTCGAAATTCTGGCGCCTGCCTATTATGGCACCCGGCAGGTGAACCTGCGCGGCGACAAGAAGATCCAGACGCCGGAAGACATGAACGGCATCAAGTTGCGGATGCCGGGCGGCGAATCCTGGCAGTTCCTCGGAGAATCCATCGGCGCGAACCCGGTGCCGATGCCGTACACGGAAGTCTATACCGGCCTTCAGACCGGTGTGATCGACGGGCAGGACAATCCGCTTCCCAACGACAAGCAGATGAAGTTCTACGAGGTCACCGACCAGATCGTCCTCACCAGCCACAATGTCGGCTTCGGGCTCCTGCTGATCAATGCCGATCTGTTCGCGTCGCTGTCCGAAGAGCAGCAGGAACGGATGCGTGCCGCTGCCCAGAAGGCATTCGAGTGGAGCGACCAGCAATATCTGGATCAGGAAGAAGACCTGGTTGAGTTCTTCAAGCAGGAGGGGCTCGAGGTCTATACGCCGGACGTCGAAGCGTTCCGGAAGTACTCGAACCAGAAATACAGGGAGTCCAGCCTGTCGGACTCCTGGCCGGACGGCATGCTGGAGCGGATCAACGCGCTCTGAGGCGAAACCGGACTGCGAGACGGCGGCATCGATCGCCGCGGGGAGAGGATCGTGACAGCGACGGGCCAGAAGGCAGAACAAGACGCCGGTTCAGGCGCTCAAACCCGACCGATCCTGATCGGTCTGTTGGGGCGGAACATCGGCCGTTCGCGCACCCCGCGGATGCATCTTGCCGCCGCCGAAGGGTTGGGTCTGCCCTACGAATACCGCATCCTCGACGCGCACCAGGAGGGCCTGCCGGAGACGGCGGCGGAGATCCTGGACCTGCTCGAGGCCGAGGGCTTCAACGGGATCAACGTCACCTATCCCTACAAGCGGGCCGTGGTCTCGCTGATGGACGAACTGTCACCGGCGGTCCAGGCCGTCGGTGCGGTGAACACGGTGGTCTTCCGGGAGGGCCGCCGGTTCGGGCACAATACGGACTACTGGGGTTTCGGCGAAAGCCTGCGCCGCGGCTTGCCGGAGGCAAAACGCGACACGGTGCTCCTTGTCGGCGCCGGCGGTGCAGGGGCCGCGGTTTCCCATGCGCTGATCGACGCGGGTGTGGGCCGCCTGCTTGTCTACGACCTTCAGGTCGACACCGCGCAGGCGCTTGTCGCGGCGCTGGAAAACCATGCCGGGCCGGGCCGGGCCGAAGTCGCGTCCGATCCGGCCGATGTCATGACAACCGTGGACGGGGTCGTCAACGCGTCTCCGGTGGGCATGGACGCGCATCCTGGCATACCGGTGCCGGTGGATGCCCTCCGTCCCGACCACTGGGTTGCGGACATCATCTATTTCCCGCTGGAAACCGAGCTGCTCGCCACCGCGCGCCGGCTCGGCTGCGCGGTCTTGCCGGGATCCGGTATGGCACTTTTCCAGGCGGTCAGGGCCTTCGAGCTGTTTACCGGCCGCAAGCCGGACATCGAGCGAATGCGGGCGTCATTCGACTCGTTTTCGTGAGGGCGGAGGGACAGGCCTTGGGAAGGAATTGGGAGGCGATATGAGGACCATCCGCGCCGTCGTGGACTGGCTGGGCCGTCGAGCGGAAAACTTCCTGGCCCTGCTGCTCGGATCCCTGTTCGTCAGCTTCCTGATTCAGATCGCGTTCCGCTATCTCTTGAACCTGCCGCTCGGCTGGACCGTCGAATGGGTTGCGATCGCCTGGTTGTGGGGGATCCTGTTCGGCTACGCGTTCGTCGTCCGAGAGTCCGACGTCATCCGCCTGGATATCGTCTACGAACTGCTGCCGCGATGGGCCCGACGCGCTCTCGACGTCGCCACCGGCCTGATCTGCGCCGGCATCTTCGCGTGGACGCTGCCGCACGTCTACGAATACGTGACCTTCATGTCGATCGAGAAGACGGCCTACCTGGATATCCCGTTCGACTACGTCTTCGCGATCTATGTCCCGTTTGCAGTCGCGGTGATCGTTCGCTGCCTGATGACCGTCTGGCGCGGGCTTTCGGGTATCGGACCGGCCTTCAACACGCCGACGAGCGCGGATACCCACGATTATGATTGATCCGTTCACCGCCTCCATCATTCTCATCGCGTTCCTGGCCTTCGGCGGGCTGTCGATCGGGCTCGCCATGATCTGCGGCGCGTCGGTCTATCTGATCCTCGCGGGATACGATCCGTCGATCGCGTCGGAGACGCTGCTCCAGGGGCTCTTCCACAGCTACACGTTGCTGGCGATCCCGCTGTTCATCCTTGCCGCCGACATCATGAATGTGGGCTCGCTCGCCGACCGCCTGCTGCGGTTCAGCCAGGCGCTGGTCGGGCGCTTCAAGGGCGGGCTCGGCCACGTCAACGTCTTCTCGTCGCTGATCTTCTCCGGCATGTCCGGATCGGCGGTGGCCGATGCCGTCGGCATGGGCAAGATCATCATCAACATGATGACCAAGGACGGGAAATACACGCCCTCCTATGCCGCCGCGATCACGGCCGCCTCCGCCACGATCGGCCCCATCATCCCGCCCTCGATCCCGATGGTCCTCTACGCCCTCGTGTCGGACCAGTCGGTCGGCTTCCTGTTTGCCGCCGGTCTGGCGCCTGGCCTGCTGATGGGCGTCATGCTGATGGTGATGAATTCGATCGTCGCCCATCGCCGCGGCTTTCCGGTGGACGATGGTACGCCGCTCAGGGAGATGCCGCGCACGACGCTGCAGGCTATCCCCGCGCTCATGCTCCCGGTGATCCTGCTGGGCGGAATCTATGGCGGCGTCACCACGCCGACCGAGGCGGCCGCCGTCGCCGCCTTCTACGCGCTCATCATCTCCGTGGTACTCTACCGTTCGGTGAGCCTGCGCCAGTTCTATTCGACGCTGCTGGGCTCGGCCCGTTCGACGGCAACGGTCGGCATCCTGATCGCCGGCGCCCTGACCTTCCAGTATGTCGTGACCCGGGAGAACGTCCCGGACGCGCTCGCCGCGTTCCTGGGTCAATACGATCTGTCGCCGACCGGCTTCCTGATCGCGATCAATATCATGTTCCTGCTGCTCGGCTGCATATTGGAGGCCGGCGCGATCCTTCTGATCATCGTTCCGATCTTCATCCCGGCAGCGCAGGCACTCGGCATCGACCTCGTCCATTTCGGCGTGATCGTGGTGGTCAATTCGATGCTCGGGCTGATAACCCCGCCTTACGGATTGCTTCTGTTCATCGTCTCGTCGATCACCAAGCGGCCGCTACTGGAGATTTCCCGGGACATTCTGCCTTTCCTGCTGGCGCTGATCGGTGCGCTTGTGATCATCACCTTCGTGCCGGGCTTCGTCCTCTGGCTGCCGAGGCTGCTGGGCTATCAGGGATAGATATCAGACCGACGCCGCCAGGAAGCGGGGTGGCGGAGAGGATCGAACGAAGTTCGAACTCGGAGCCTCGCCCGCAGGGTTGGTGTGGCGGCTGCGCGCAAACAAGGATGGCGGAGGAGGTGGGATTCGAACCCACGAGACGGTTGCCCGCCTGCCGGTTTTCAAGACCGGTGCCTTCAACCACTCGGCCACTCCTCCGTATCGAGCACCTGTAGCGGGCTCCGCCCCGATTCAGCAAGACAATCCCGGTGCCGATGAGCGGATGGGGGTCGTTCAGCTTGCCGTGAACGGTGGATCCGGAGGAGGGGCGTGCGCGTAGACCCGGTGTTCGACCCTGCAACCGGAGGACCAACCGCAATGCCGCTCCGACACCTTCCGATCATCGTGGCCGCCGTTCTGGCGCCGACCATCGTGCTTGGCCAGGGTGCGACCCTGTCCGGCTCGGAGATCCGCAGCCAGATCTCGGGGAAAAGAGTCTATCTTGCCACCCCGTTCGGCGGCGAGTTCCCGCTCTACTATCAGGCCAACGGGACTGTCGACGGATCAGGCGAAGCGCTCGGGCTCGGCCGCTACATGCGTCCGGAGGATTCCGGCAAGTGGTGGATCACCGGCAACCAGCTCTGCCAGCAATGGACCAGCTGGTACGATGGCAAACAGTTCTGCTTCACGCTCAAGGACGGGGAGGGGGACCGCCTCTACTGGACCCGCGATGACGGCCTGACGGGGCGCGCGCGCATCGGAAACTAGCCCGCCGGCAACGGCGGATCCGATGGATTTCCGCGACCGCGTTTAGAGCTTCTTAGCTCTCCCGAGCGCGGTCTGTGGCACACGTCACATTGCCGCCCTATTCTGACCTGAGACGAGAGAGGTTAATGCACACCGCGTGCGGCCCAATCGGCGTGCGCAGGACCACGAATAACGATCCAAACGCACGGGCGGTCGCTCATGACGGCAAATCAATCGTGGACAACCTGCGCTCATTCTGGCTCAAAGGCCGCAACTGCCAAACGGAAGGTGTCGGTGTCCTCACCTCTATTCAAGATCTGCGTGGTCGTCGCCGGCTGCGCCGTCCTCGCCGCCTGCAACTCGACCTCCAGCCAGAAGGCCGAGATCGACCCGAAGTACGGCGTGCCGCCCAGCCCGCGCGTTATCGGATCCGGCAAGCCGATCCCGAAGGGTGGCGGCCGCGAGATGGTCGGCAAGCCCTACAAGGTCGGCGGCCGCTGGTATAAGCCGAAGGAAGATCCGGACTACGAGGCCGTCGGAATGGCCTCCTGGTACGGGGCTGCCTTTCACGGACGCCTGACGGCCAACGGCGAAGTGTTCGACGCGAACAGCCTGACGGCGGCGCATACGACCATGCCGCTGCCGTCCTATGCACGGGTGACCAATCTCAAGAACGGCCGGTCCATCATCGTTCGCGTGAACGATCGCGGCCCGTTCCACTCCAGCCGCATCATCGATTTGTCGCACCGGGCGGCCGACGTTCTTGCCTTCCGCAACGATGGCGTCGCCAAGGTGAAGGTCCAGTATGTCGGGCCGGCCCGCCTCGACGGCAAGGACGAGGACTTCCTGCTTGCCAGCTACCAGGATCCCGCGTCCGGCAACAAGGCACCCGCCCGCACCGCGCCGGTGAAGAGCGCTCCGGAACGGGGCGTGCTGCTGGCCTCCAAGCAGACCAAGCCGAAACGCACCGGTGCACGGCTCGAACAGCGCAAGCACGCGGAACCGCCGAGTTCCGCAACCGGCGCTCTGATCGCCTACTACCGCGACAACCCGCGCCCGAACCGTCCGATCCCGAGCCCGGGCGGCCCGCCGCCGATTGCGTCGTCCTCGAAGCCGGCGAACCCGGCTCCCGTCCGACAGGAAGCCCCGCGGGCCGTTGCCAGCGACACCTCCGAGTCCTTGCCGGGCGTTGCCGCTTCCGAACCGGAGACGCTGCCGGCCGCATCTCAGCCCGCAGCGGCGCCGGCGCCCTCGCAGACCGCGCCTGCCGAGCAGCAGGGTGATCCGATGGCGCAGCTGGTTGAACTCGCGTCGGCGGAAGACACGGTCGCTGACCAGGATTCCAAACCCGCGGCGTTCGCCGAGCCCACCCAAGTGGCCAGCCTCGCCGAACCGACTGTCGCCGACGACAGCGACCCGATCGCGTCCCGGATTACGGCGGCCTACGCCACCATGGGCGCGTCTGGCGGTGGCCTGGACACCAACGCGATCGCGTCCGCAGCGGCCAAGAGCAGCTCCGCCTCCGCCGTCCAATGACCGGCGTTGCGGAGGCAGGCAATGACGTTCGGGGCGCCTATCGTGCCCCGGCCGACCTCGGGGCGGCCGCCTCCGCTCACTCCGGCCCTGACCGAACCTCCGCCCCGTCACGGGAAGACGCAGACCTGCGGCCTGTCCGCGGACGCTTCATCACATTCGAAGGCGGGGAGGGGACCGGCAAGACCACCCAGCTCCGGGCGCTTGCCCATCGTCTCGGCGATCTCGGTCTCAAGACGGTCATGACACGTGAACCCGGCGGCACGTCGGGAGCGGAACTTGTCCGCGAGCTCGTCCTTTCGGGTGCCGCGAAACCGTTCGGCGCCGAGGCCGAAGCCGTCCTGTTCTCCGCTGCCAGGATCGACCACGTCGACCGCAGGATCAGGCCGGCGCTGGCCACGGGCTCATGGGTCCTGTGCGACCGCTTTACCGATTCCACGCGCGTCTATCAGGGGCTTTCCGGCGTGGAAGCGCCGATCCTGAATGCCATGGAGCGCATCTCCCTGGACGGCGTGCGCCCGGACCTCACCATCGTCCTGGATCTCGACCCGGAGATCGGCCGGGCGCGTGCCGCCTCCCGGCGCGGCGACGATGCAGCCGACCGTTTCGAGAGCGAAGCGGCCGAGATCGACGAGGCGCGGAGGCGGGCGTTCAAGCGTCTGGCCAAGTCGGATCCGAAACGCTGCGTCGTCATCGACGCCAGCCTGCCATCGCCCGAAGTATCCGATCTGGTCTGGCGGACCGTCGTCGACCGGCTCCACCCGGCCCGCTACGTCTGAGCGGCCCATGGCGCGCGCGACCACAAAAGCCGACGATCCGCCGCCCGAGCCCGATCAGGTCGGGGACTGGCCCGTTCCGCGACACCAGACCGTCCTTCACGGACACCACCAGGTCGAGGAAGACCTGATCGCCGCCTACCGGGGCGGGCGGCTGCACCACGCTCTGCTTCTGACGGGGCCTGAGGGAATCGGAAAGGCGACGCTCGCCTTCCGCTTTGCCCGCTTCGTTCTGGCTCATCCCGATCCGGCGGACCCGGCGCTGGACTCGGCCACCGACCTTTCGATTCCCGAGACCCATCCGGTCTTCCGCCAGGTGGCGACCGGCGCCCACCCGGGCCTCCTGCATCTGCGCCGCCCCTACGATGACAAGACAAAGAAGTTCAGGGGCGAGATCACGGTCGACGAGGTGAGGCGGATCGTGCCCTATTTCGGCTCGACCTCCGCCCATGGCGGCTATCGCATCGTTATCGTCGACGTGGCCGACGATTTGAACGTCAATGCGGCCAACGCGCTCCTGAAGTCGCTCGAGGAGCCGCCGCGTCAGGCCCTCTTCCTCCTGGTTTGCCACGTTCCAGGCCGGCTGCTGCCGACCATCCGGTCGCGCTGCCGGCGGATCGATCTCAGACCGCTCTCCGGCGACCAGATGAAATCGGCGCTCGTCGGCATGGGGGCCGACAAGGCTCACGATTCGGAGGCTGTCGACGTTGCGGCGGATCTCGCGGATGGCAGCCTGCGGCGGGCTTTGACCCTGCTTGAGGCCGGAGGCGTGGGGCTGCAGCACGCAGTAACCGACATCCTCTCCAACCTGCCCAGGCTGGACGAGGCGGCGCTCCACCGGCTGGCCGACCGGACATCGGGACCGGGCTCGGATGCGACCTTCGATCTGCTGGTGGACCTCGTGTCCGACTGGCTGTCCAAGAAGGTGCGCGCGGACGCGACAACGCAGCCCCCGGCGGCGCTTGCCGGGTGGGCCGAGGTATGGGAAAAGACCGCTCACGCCGTCGGCGTCGCCGAGGCGTTCAACCTCGACCGCAAGCAGGTTGTCCTCAACCTCTTTCATGATATCGCGGAGGTCGACCGGACGGCACGGGCGCGCGCGTCCTGATCGGACGGATTTATCCCGCGGTTCCCGGATGCCATGACCGATCGCCCTGCGTATTACATCACGACCGCCATTTCCTATCCGAACGGTGCGCCCCATATCGGCCATGCGTATGAGGTGATCGCCACCGACGCGCTGGCCCGGTTCAAGCGCCTCGACGGCTATGACGTCTTCTTCCTGACCGGCACCGACGAGCACGGCCAGAAGATGCAGCAGACCGCGGCCCGCGAAGGTATCAGCGCACGCGAGTTCGCCGATCGGCAGGCGCCGCGTTTCGCGGCGATGGCGGCCGAGCTCAACTGCTCCAACGATGATTTCATCCGCACCACGGAGCCGCGCCATGCCGCGGCCAGCCAGGCGATCTGGGAGCGGATGGCAGAGGCCGGCGACATCTACAAGGACAGCTACTCCGGCTGGTACTCGGTTCGCGACGAGGCCTACTACCAGGAAAACGAGACGGTCCTTGGCGACGATGGCGTGCGCCGCGGCCCCCAGGGCACGCCTGTGGAATGGGTCGAGGAGGAAAGCTACTTCTTCCGGCTCTCCGCCTATCAGGAACCGCTGCTTGCGCACTACCGGGACAACCCGGCCTTCATCGGTCCCGACGAGCGGCGCAACGAGGTGGTCCGGTTCGTGGAGGGCGGCCTGAGAGACCTCTCGATCTCCCGCACGACCTTCGACTGGGGCGTTCCCGTGCCCGGCGACGACCGCCACGTGATGTATGTGTGGGTCGACGCGCTGACCAACTACCTGACCGGTATCGGCTATCCCGATACCGATTCGGCGTCCTACAAGCGGTTCTGGCCGGCCGACCTGCACGTGATCGGCAAGGACATCATCCGCTTCCACACCGTCTACTGGCCCGCCTTCCTGATGTCGGCCGGACTTCCGCTGCCCAAACGCGTCTACGGACACGGCTTCCTGTTCAATCGCGGGGAGAAGATGTCCAAGTCGGTGGGCAACGTGATCGATCCGTTCGCCCTGTCGGAGACTTACGGCGTCGACCAGCTGCGCTATTTCTTCCTGCGCGAGGTCCCGTTCGGACAGGACGGCAACTATTCCCACGATGCGATCGTCGGCCGCATCAACGCCGATCTCGCCAACGATCTCGGCAATCTGGCTCAGCGTTCACTGTCCATGATCGCGAAACACTGCGAGGGCAGGGTGCCGGAATACGGTGCCTTCTCGTCGGCCGACGAGGAAATCCTGGCCGCCGCCGACGCGCTTCTGGAGACCTGCCGGAAGGCGATCGAGGTCCAGGCGCTCCATACCGCCCTGGCCGCGATCTTCCAGGTGGTTGCCGATGCCAACCGGTACTTCGCGGCGAGTGAACCCTGGGCGCTGCGCAAGAGCGATCCGGAGCGGATGAAGACCGTCCTCTACGTGACCGCGGAGGTGCTGCGGCAGGTTGGCATCCTGATGCAGCCGATCACGCCGGCAGCGGCCGGCCGGCTGCTTTCCATTCTCGGCCTCGCCGACGATCGCCGCAGCTTCTCGGAGCTCGCCGGTGCGGGCCGTCTTTCGCCCGGCGGGGCTCTGCCCAAACCCGAACCCGTCTTTCCCCGGTTCGTGGAACCGGAAACCGAATAGAGCGTTCAGCGACCTTCTTATGATTGTCGACAGTCACTGCCATCTCGATTTCCCGGACTTCGCGGACGAGCGCGATGCGATCATTGAACGCGCCCGTGCCGCTGGCGTCGGCACGATGGTCACCATCTCCACGCGCGTCGCGAAATTCGATCAGGTGAGGGAGGTCGCGGAGGCCTATCCCGACGTGTTCTGCTCCGTCGGCACGCATCCGCACAACGCCGGCGAAGAGACCGATGTCACGACCGAGATGCTGGTCGATCTGGCGCGGCACCCGAAGGTGGTCGCCATCGGGGAGGCGGGTCTCGACTATCACTACGACTATTCGCCACGCGAGGCCCAGGCGGAAGGCTTCCGGCGTCATATCGCGGCCGCGCGGGAGACCGGACTGCCACTGGTCATCCATGCGCGGGAAGCCGACGAGGACGTGGCCCGGATCCTGAAAACCGCCCATGACGAGGACGGTCCGTTTCCGGCGATCCTCCATTGTTTCTCGTCGGGCCGGAGCCTCGCGATGACCGGGGTCGAGCTCGGTCTGTATGTCTCGTTCTCCGGCATCCTCACGTTCAAGACCGCCGAAGAGATCCGGGAAGTCGCCCGCGACGTACCGGCAGACAGACTGCTGGTGGAAACGGACGCGCCCTATCTCGCACCCGTACCGTTTCGGGGTAAGCGGAACGAGCCGGCCTTCGTCGCGAAGACCGCCGATGTGCTCGCCGATGTCCGGGGTGTCTCGTCAGAGGAGATAGCGGCCATCACGACTGATAATTTTTTCCGGTTGTTCTCGAAGGTTCCGCGGCCGGCGGTCCAATGAATAGCTTGAAATTCACGATCCTGGGCTGCGGCTCGTCCGGCGGTGTCCCGCGCATCGGCAACGACTGGGGCGCGTGCGATCCGGCAAACCCGAAGAACCGGCGCAGGCGCTGCTCGCTGCTGGTCGAACGCCGCTCGGAAACCGGCGTGACGACCGTGCTGATCGACACGGGTCCGGACCTGCGCGAACAGATCAACGACGCTGGCGCCGGCAGCCTGGACGCCGTCTTCTACACGCACGCGCACGCGGATCATATTCACGGCATCGACGACCTGCGCGGCCTGGCTCTCAAGGAGCGCAAGCGGGTGGACGTCTATCTCGACCATTCCACGTCGGCGCGCGCCCACAAGGCGTTCGACTACTGCTTCGTCACGCCCGAAGGCTCCGGCTATCCGCCGATCCTGAACGAACACCGGCTGCACCCTGGAACGCCCGTTGCGGTGCGCGGACCTGGCGGCGTCGTGACGGTCCTGCCGTTCCAGCAGCATCACGGTGACATCGATTCACTCGGCTTCCGGATCGGCAATGTGGCGTACTCCAGCGATCTCCACGACCTGCCGGCCGCGAGCCTGGACCACCTCAAGGGCCTCGATGTCTGGATGGTCGACGCGCTGCGCTATACGCCGCACCGCAGCCATTTCACCGTTGCCGAGGCGCTCGGCTGGATCGAACGTCTGAAGGTGAAGCGCGGCATCCTCACCAATCTCCATCTCGACCTCGACTTCGACACGCTGGCGGCCGAGCTGCCGGAAGGCGTCGAACCGGCCTACGACATGATGACCTTCGAGGTCGCGCTTTCCGGCTGAGCCGTCCGCCGTCGTCATGGCGGCGTTCCGGACCGGCGCTCGGCTTGCGGGGCGACTTCAGACACCGGCGCCATGCCGTTGAGGGCGCAGTCTTTTCGCATCGATGCGCGAGGTCCCAACATGGCCGATACGATCACGTCGCCACAGACTGGATCCATCCCCGGGACCACGGATACAGGTGCTGTTTTGGTTCCATAATGCATCTTATGCGACTCGCAGGTGCGCGTGCGGGCGCGCACGAATAAAGCGCAACCACCGCCCGCGCGCTCCGAGCGCGCTGTGTCATCGCGGGCTTGCCCCCTGCACCGGCTGCACCTGCTCCTATCCGGGCCGCATTCGTTCGCATTCGGATGTCCGGATCCGATAGGTCTTGTGGCGAGCCTCCCGCCCAGCTAGATGCCGGTCATCGGTGTGAGGACGACCTCGCGCAGCACCCATGTCCATCAGTCGGGACGGCCCGAACCCAAAACGGAGAAATCCATGCGTTCGGTTGCCGACCGGATCCGTCACACATTGTCCTTCGAGATCATCGGCCTGGCGCTCGTCACGCCGCTGGGTACGCTCGTGATCGACAAGCCGTTGGTCGATATCGGCGCCGTCGCGTTGGGCAGCTCGGTCGTCGCGACGGCCTGGAACTACATCTACAATCTCGGCTTCGACACTGCGCTCCTGCGTCTGCGCGGCGACCCGCGGAAAACAGTTCCGCTGCGTGTCGTTCACGCACTGCTGTTTGAAGCCGGCCTGCTCCTGATCCTGCTGCCCCTGATCGCCTGGTATCTGGGGATCAGCCTCTGGCAGGCGCTGGTGATGGACCTCTTCTTCGTCGCCTTTTACATCGTCTACGCCTTCATCTTTAACTGGCTGTATGACCTGGTGTTTCCGATTCCCATGGAGCCGACATCCCGATCCGGCTGACCGGCTGCGTTGCCCCGTCCGCTGAAGCACATCAACGGAGACACGTCCTGAGATGTCCGAAAAGCCGCATGTGACCATCACCTACTGCCGCCAGTGCAACTGGCTGCTCCGCTCGGCCTGGATGGCGCAGGAACTGCTCTCCACCTTTTCCGAGGAACTCGGCGCCGTCACGCTGGTGCCGGCCACCGGCGGGGCATTCCGCATCGAGGTCGACGGAGCGCTGATCTGGGAACGGGTTCAAGATGGCGGCTTCCCGGACGTGAAGGCGCTCAAGGGGCGGGTGCGCGACCTGGTGGACCCGGACCGCGATCTGGGCCATGTGGATCGGACCAAGCCCGCAACCGGACCCGACGAGACGGCATGACCCCTTCGCGCGATATCGCAACCCTGCTCGCCATCATGGCCCGTCTCAGGGACCCGGACACCGGCTGCCCCTGGGACGTCAAGCAGTCGTTCGAAACGATCGTGCCCTATACGATCGAGGAAGCCTACGAGGTGGCCGACGCCGTGCAGCAGGGCGACCGGGAAGATCTCAGGGACGAGCTTGGCGATCTCCTGCTTCAGGTGGTCTTCCACGCCCAGATGGCCGACGAGGAAGGCGCCTTCGATTTCGGCGGCGTGGTGGAAGCCATCACTGAGAAGCTCGTGCGCCGTCACCCGCACGTCTTCGGGGATGCACGCGATCTTCCGCCCGAGCGCGTCAAGGCGCTCTGGGACGAGATCAAGGCCGAAGAAAAGCGCCTCAAGGCCGAGCGAAGCCCGCAGACCGGGCAGGTCTCGTCCAGCAGTCTCGACGGCGTGCCGCTTGCCCTGCCCGCTTTGACCCGGGCGGAGAAGCTGCAGAAGAAGGCCGCCAAGGTGGGCTTCGACTGGGGTGCTCCGGCCCCGGTCATCGCCAAGATCCGCGAGGAGATCGAGGAACTTGAGGCGGAGATCGAGGCGGGTCCCCCGGCGCAGCAGCGGATCGGCGAAGAGATCGGCGATCTTCTGTTTGCCGTCGCCAACCTCGCCCGCCATCTGGACGTGGATCCGGAAGCGGCGCTGCGCGGCACCAACGAGAAGTTCCGCCGCCGCTTTACCCATATCGAAACCGCGCTCGCAGACGACGGCCGACGGCCCGAGGACGCGACGCTGGAAGAAATGGAAGCCCACTGGCAGGCGGCCAAGGCCCGGGAAAGGGCAGACTGACGCTGCAACAGGCGCTCCAAAGACGGATGGACCGGACGCGCGGCGTCTGCGAAGCTCCGGCGCGTCTCATCGGGAACCCTGATCATGACCAATCCCGTTCTCATCGAAGTGACCCGCGGCGATCTGGTGGAGAGCCAGCACCGCGGTACGGTGGCGATCGTCGGCGGCGGCGGAGCGCTGCACCTCGGTCTCGGGGCGACGGACCTGCCGGTCTTTCCCCGATCCGCCGTGAAGATCTTCCAGGCGCTTCCCCTCGTGGAGAGCGGCGCGGCCGATGCGTTCGGCCTCAGCGATGCGGAGCTCGCGCTGGCGTGTGCGTCCCACGACGGCGAAGAGGGCCATGTCGCCTGCGCCCATTCGATCCTGTCGAAGGTTGGGCTGGACGAAAGCGCCCTCGCCTGCGGCACCCAGTGGCCGGCGCGCGGCGAGGATCAGGATCGCATCCGCCGGGCCGGCAAAGAGCCGAGCGCGGCCCACAACAACTGTTCCGGCAAGCACGCCGGCTTTCTGTGTGCCTGCGTCCACAACGGATGGCCCGTCGAAGGCTATGAGACGCGCGACCACCCGCTCCAGCGCCAAATCCACGACATTCTCGAGGAGATGACCGGGGCAACGCTTTCGGACGATGTGTGTGCGATCGACGGCTGCTCGATCCCGACCTGGGCGATCCCGCCCGAGCGGCTGGCCCTCGCCTTCGCCCGGGCGGCCAGCGGCCGGGATCTCTCGGAGCAGCGCATGGCGGCGCTGACGCGGCTTCGAAAAGCCTGTGCAGCCCATCCGTTCGAGGTCGACGCCACAGGCGGGTTCTGCACCGAGGTCATGACCCGCTTCCGCGAGAAGGTCTATGTGAAGGTCGGGGCCGAAGGCGTCTTCTGTGCCGCCCTGCCCGATCGCAAGCTCGGCGTTGCCATCAAGATCGACGACGGCGGAACCCGGGGGTCCGAGGCGGCCATGGCCACCGTTCTTCAGGCGCTTCTGGCCGAGACCGAGGAGGACCGCGCCTTTCTCGATCGATGGGCACGCACGCCCGTCGAAACCCGCCGCGGCGTCAAGGCCGGAACGGTCCGGCCCGGTGACGATTTCTCTCACGCAATCAGGAAGTTGGAAGACACTTCTGCGTGCTGATGTCCGCTCGGCGGCCGGATACCGGGATACCCGTCAGGTCCAGTCGCCGCCGAACGTCAGATAGAAGACGTGATCGCCGATCCGCTCGAGGCGCTTCATCGTCGGCGCCCACTTCGGCTTCACGTAGGTCGCATGGTAGTGCGTCGACGCGCCGATCTCCGGCAGCCACATGGTCTCGTTCGTGTAGCCTTCGGCGATCTCCATCGCCGTGCTCCAGGAATGCTGGTCGCGGACGACGTCCCGGACGCGGTCGCAGGCGAAGGAGAACTGGCAGCGATTGAACCAGCTCTTGTTCTGGTAGACCACGCCGCAGATCGTGTCGGGATAGGCGGGGTTCTTCACCCGGTTCATCACCACCTGGGCGACACCCATCTGGCCCAGACGGCTTTCGCTGCGCGCCTCGAAATAGATGGCCTCCGCCAGGCATTTGACCTGACGCTCGTCGCGCACCTCCTTCGGAAGCGGACGGTCGGACCACCAGTGGTCGAGCGGACCGGGAGCCTTGGCCGTCCCCGGCGCGCCGAGAAGGGACTCGAACGGGGCATTCAGATCGACGCCGCCAGCCGGCGCGTAAGCGGAGACCAGCGACGCACTCGTCGCAGCGCTCGCCGCGGCCATGAAGCGGGCACCGGCTGCCGCCGCATCCGCATCGTTCTCGACGCCTGTACTGGCGGCTGCCAGCAGGCTCTGCGCGCCGCCGGCCCCGTCGAACACGCGCGGCTGAACGAACGAAACACGCGGAAAGTCCCGCGAGGATCCCGCACTCAGAAGACTGACGGCGGTCGCCACCGAACCGGCGCCGAGATCGCGCTCGGCCAGTGCGGGTTTGACGTCGGCCAGAAGGTCGCCCTTCCCGGCTTTCCCGGTACGCACGGAGAGGGTCTCGACCGAAAGGTCGACCTTCGCCTCGGCCAGTCCGAGATGCTCGAACTCGCCGGAGCCGGCGAGTGCGACCTGGGCACCTCGCCCGGCCTTCGCGCTACCGTCCTCTCGGGAATAGACGAAGGTGGGCTCCATCGATTCGCCGTAGGGCGCGGCGACGATCCGCGCCATGTAGCGCGGCGCGTCCTTCTGGGAGAGCATGTAGGCGACAACGTCCTGTTGGCCGACCTGCCCGCCGATGAGCATCAGGGCCGCCGCGGAGAGCGGCAGACGGCGGGCGATAAGACGCATGGAGGCTGTCGCACGCGGCAACGACACGGGGATACGCAAGACCAGGGTCCCTCAAGCAGACGCTACGCGAAGTGGTCGGCAGCCTCTGAGGCCAACCGAGGAGTTATTCACGATGGTCTGCGATCACGGTTGCCAACCCGTTAAGCGATCCGGTCTTTTTTGATCGATCACCCCGGGTCGAGTTTCGAACCAAGGGTGGCAGATGCCTCGGCAATGCGTCGAAAGGGTGATGCCGCCGCCGCGCCCCTGTCGATGGTCGACCAGAGCGCCAGCCCGGCGGTGCCGAAGCGATCACGCACCGCGTCGACCACCCACGCCTCCTCCTGCTCCCGCCTGCGATGCGCAAGCCGGCCCTCTTCAGCGAGCCATGCCTGGTGTTCGTCCACGGCGGCGTGCAGCGCCTCGAGGCCGCTGGCAGTGGTGGCGGACAGGGTCAGCACGCGCGGGTGCCAGTCGCTGAATTCAGCCGCGAGGGAGAGCGCGCCTTCCACGTCGGCGCGGGCCCGCTTCGCCGGTGCGCCGAGATCCGCCTTGGTGACGGCGACCACGTCGGGCAGCTCCATCACCCCGGCCTTCATGAACTGAAGCGAATCGCCCGAACCGGGCTGAACGCACAGAACGACGGTGTCGGCCACCAGCGCGATGTCCGCTTCCGACTGCCCGATCCCCACCGTCTCGACAATGACGAGATCGAACAGGGCCCGCATCAGAACCGTTGCCGCGATCGCCGAATCGGACAGGCCGCCCAGCCGGTCGCGGGCGGCGAAGGAGCGGACGAACACCTGATCGTCGTCCGGGTTCGTCCGCAGCCGGGTCCGGTCGCCGAGAAGCGCGCCCATCGTCCGCCGGGACGACGGATCCACGGCGATCACCGCGACGGACCGGCCCCGCGCCCGCGCATCGGCGATCAGCACGTTCGTCAGGGTCGACTTGCCGACGCCCGGCGGACCGGTGAGCCCAAGGACCAGCCCTTTCGGATCGCGCAGGGCAGCGTCCAGAAGGGCGGCCTGACGGATCGCGCCGTCGCGCCGTTCGACGGCCGCCAGCGCCCGGGCGACGCCGGCTTTTCCGGCGTCGCGGATCGCATCGAGTGTGAGGTCCGTTGCCATCCGCTGTCCGGTCCCGGCGCGCCTGGTCGGTCCGCTCCGGCTACGCCTTCATCGCCTTCAGGGCGGCCTGGGCGGCAGCCAGCCGCGCGATCGGCACCCGGAACGGCGAGCACGACACGTAATCGAGCCCCACCGTTTCGCAGAAGGCGATGGACGCCGGATCGCCGCCATGCTCGCCGCAGATGCCGAGCTTGATGTCCGGCCGCGTCTGGCGGCCGCGCTCGACGCCGATCTTCACCAGCGCGCCGACGCCCTCGATATCCATCGACACGAACGGATCCGTCTCGAAGATGTTCTGCGCCTGATAGGTGGGCAGGAACGACGCCGCATCGTCACGCGAGATACCGAAGGTGGTCTGGGTCAGGTCGTTGGTGCCGAACGAGAAGAAGTGGGCGCTTTCGGCGATCTTGTCGGCGATCAGACAGGCCCGCGGCAGTTCCACCATCGTGCCCACGTCGTACTGGATCTCCTGCCCAGCCTCCTTGGCGACGGTCTCGGCCACCGCGTCGATCCGGGCCTTCACGATATCCAGTTCGGCCTTCAGGCCCACCAGCGGGATCATGATCTCCGGACGGACGGGATTGCCGGTCCGCTTGCCGGCCTCGACGGCCGCCTCGAAGATCGCCCGCGCCTGCATCTCGGCAATCTCCGGATAGGAAACCGCCAGCCGGCAGCCGCGATGGCCCAGCATCGGGTTGAATTCCTCCAGCTGCTCCAGACGCCGCTTCAGCTTGGTCTTGGAGACGCCGATGGCCGAGGCGACCTCCTCGATCTCCTCCGGGCTCTTGGGAAGGAACTCGTGAAGCGGCGGATCGAGAAGCCGGATGGTGACCGGAAGCCCCGCCATGATCTCGAACAGCTCGACGAAGTCGGAGCGCTGCATCGGCAGGAGCTTGTCGAGCGCGGCGCGACGTCCCTCCTCGGTGTCAGCCACGATCATCTCGCGCATGTCGCCGATGCGCTCGGCATCGAAGAACATGTGCTCCGTCCGGCACAGCCCGATCCCCTCGGCCCCGAAGTCGCGGGCAGCCCGGGCATCGGCCGGGGTTTCGGCATTGGTGCGCACCCGCATCCGGCGCACCTTGTCGGCCCACTCCATCAGCCGCGCGAAGTCGCCGGACAGTTCCGGCTTCAGCATCGGAACCGAGCCGGCCAGCACCTGGCCGTTGGCACCGTCGATGGTGATGATCTCGCCGGCCTTCAGGGTCTTTCCGGCCGACGTGAGCGTCCCGGCCTGGTAGTCGACCCGGATGCCGCCCGCACCCGAGACGCACGGCTTGCCCATGCCGCGGGCCACCACGGCCGCATGGCTGGTCATGCCGCCGCGGGTGGTCAGGATGCCTTCGGCCGCATGCATGCCGTGGATGTCTTCTGGGCTGGTTTCGATGCGCACCAGGATCACCGCCTTGCCCTGGTTGGCGAGCCGCTCCGCCTCATCGGAGGAGAAGACGATCTCGCCGGACGCCGCCCCCGGAGACGCCGGCAGTCCGGTGGCCACCACGTTGCGTTCGGCGGCGGGATCGATCGTCGGATGCAGAAGCTGATCGAGGGAGGCCGGATCGACGCGGGTGACGGCCTCTTCCTCCGTGATCAGGCCTTCGTCGACCATGTCGACCGCGATCTTCAGGGCCGCCTTGGCCGTCCGCTTGCCGCTGCGCGTCTGCAGCATCCACAGCTTGCCGCGTTCGATGGTGAACTCAACGTCCTGCATTTCCCGGTAGTGGCGCTCGAGCCGGTTGCAGATGTCCCGGAATTCCTGGAACGCCTCCGGCATCGCCTGCTCCAGCGACGGCTTCTCCGGGGCGCTCGATTCCATCCGCGCTTCCTCGGTGATCGCCTGGGGCGTGCGGATGCCGGCGACCACGTCCTCGCCCTGGGCGTTGACCAGGAACTCGCCGTAGAGCTTGTTTTCGCCGGTCGACGGGTTGCGGGTGAACGCGACGCCGGTGGCCGAGGTGTCGCCCATGTTGCCGAACACCATGGCCTGGACGTTCACGGCGGTCCCCCAGCTCTCGGGGATCTGGTGAAGCCGGCGATAGGTGATCGCGCGCGCGTTCATCCAGGACCCGAACACGGCGCCGATGGCGCCCCAGAGCTGGTCCCGCGGATCCTGGGGAAAGGGCTTGCCGAGCTGGTCGACGACGAGCTGCTTGTAGCGCTCGATGATCGTCTGCCAGTCGTCCGCCGTCAGATCGGTGTCGAGATTGAGGCTCTTCTCATCTTTGTAGGTTTCGAGGATTGCCTCGAAATCGTGGTGCTCCAGACCCATCACCACGTCGCCGTACATCTGGATGAAGCGGCGATAGGAATCGTAGGCGAACCGGGCATCGCCGGCATCTTCGGCCAGCGCTCCGACGGTGTCGTCGTTGAGCCCCAGATTGAGCACGGTGTCCATCATGCCAGGCATGGAGACCCGGGCGCCGGACCGGACCGATACGAGCAGCGGCTTGCTCATGTCGCCGAAGCGGCGGCCGGTGGTCTTGCCGACCTTGTCCAGCGCGTCCTCGACCTGTGCCTTGAGTTCGTCCGGATAGGTGCCGTCGGTCTTGGTGAAGTGAGTGCAGACCTCGGTGGTGATCGTAAAGCCGGGCGGAACCGGCACGCCGCTGTTCGACATCTCGGCAAGGTTCGCACCCTTGCCACCGAGGAGATCACGCATTCCGGCGGTGCCTTCGGCAGCTCCGTCACCGAACGTGTAGACCCACTTGTGCATCACTCGTCCTTCTTCGCCGGCTGATATTCGCCCGGAGACTTGTGTCGTCCGGGGGCCGCGCCCTGCCCGGCGTACATGCGCGGCCACAGAGCGAAAGCATGGAGGCCGAGGCAAAGGCAAGCCTTGTTGCAGCCTGTTCCCGCTTCCGATCACGAATCCGAAGCCGAAATGGCCTCACCTTGCGCGGTCCCGGGAAAAGCCCCATCGTCTCGCCCACGAGTCACAGTGAACCGACGGGCCTTGTCAGATGACCACCTCGCGCCGATCCACCACCGGCCTCCCCGCTGTTCTGGCGCGTGCGCCGCGCCTCGGCCTCTTCGTGGCCGCCGGCCTTGCGGTGTGCACCCTGCCGGCCCTGGCGGACATGTCCGACACGGTCGACCGCACCGGATTGCGGTCGCTGTCCGGCAGCTTCCTGGCCGCCCGTCATGCGGGCAACCTGAAGGATCTGGACAGCGCCGCCGCCTTCTACAAGCGCGCGCTGGCCGCCGACCCCGGGAACGAGGTTCTGCTCGACCGGACGGTCATGATGCTGGTCGCGAGCGGGGCGATTCCGGAGGCGGTCGATCTCGCCGACGATCTGGCGGAGGCCGACCCCAGCAACCAGCTGGCAGCTCTGACCCTTGCCGTTTCCGCCCTCCAGGAAGGCGAGACCGACAAAGCCCGCGAAGCCCTGGTGCCGCTCGCCAACGGGTCGCCTCTCCCGGAACTGACCGCGGCCCTCCTGACCGCATGGAGCTACGTCGCCGACGACGACATCGACAGCGCACTCGCCGCCCTCGACGATCTCGAAGGACCGGACTGGTATAAGGCGTTCACCGTGCGACATGCCGGCCTGATCCTCGACATGGCCGGCCGTCACGAGGAAGCCGTCGAACGTCTCGAGGAAGCCTTCGAAGCCGATCCGCGCGCCCTGCGCGGGCTGGACGCCGTCGCCCGGGCCGCTGCGCGGGCGGGGAATCGCGACAAGGCCCAGGACATCGTGGCGGAGTTCGCGGAGACCAGCGGTGAGCATCCGCTCGTGATCCAGCTTCAGGAGCAGCTCGCCTCTTCCGATCCGGTCGCACCGCAGATCGAGACCGCCCACGCCGGCGCGGCGGAAGCGCTTTTTGACCTCGGCGTCGCGGTCGGCCAGGACGGCGGCGAGGAATATGCCGCCGGCTACCTGCAGCTCGCAATTCATCTCGGTCCCGACACCAGCATGCCGGCCTTTTCGCTGGCCTCGCTGCACGAGAGCATGCAGCAGCACGAGCAGGCGATCGCGGTCTACCGGACCATTCCCGAGACGTCTCCCTTGTCGCGCTCGGCAAAGGTCCAGATCGGCCTCAACCTGAATGCGATCGACAAGGTCGATGCTGCAAAGGCCCAGCTCGAACCGCTCGTCGACGAAGATCCGAGCGATCTTTCGGCCATCGTCGCGCTGGGTAACGTGATGCGCAGCCACGACGATTTCGCCGGCGCTCGAGAGGTCTATTCCAAGGGGCTGGCGACCCTCGATGAGCCCGGACGCGAACACTGGACCCTGTTCTACTTCCGCGGCATCGCCAACGAGCGTCTCGACCGGTGGCCCGAGGCCGAAGCCGACTTCAAGACCGCCCTGGAGCTCTATCCGGACCAGCCGCTGGTGCTGAACTATCTCGGCTATTCCTGGATCGACAAGGGAATGCACCTGGAAGAGGGCCTGGACATGATCCAGGAGGCGGTCAACCAGCGGCCGAACGACGGATTCATCGTCGACAGCCTCGGATGGGCGTACTACCGGCTGGGCCGCTACGAGGACGCGGTGGAGGAACTCGAGCGCGCGGTTTCGCTTCAGCCGAACGATCCGGTGATCAACGACCATCTGGGCGATGCCTACTGGCAGGTCGGCCGGAAGCTGGAGGCCAATTTCCAGTGGAGCCACGCCCGTGACCTGGATCCGGAGCCCGACGATCTTGCCGACATCCTCCAGAAGCTGGAACACGGCCTCCAGGAGGAGCAGACCGACGCGGCCTCGGTGGCGGAGCCGTCGGACCAGTAGACGATGTCCGACGCCCCCTGGGTGCAGGAAGCGGCCCGCGCCAAGATCAACCTGGCTCTGCACGTGGTCGGCCGGCGCACCGACGGGTACCATCTGCTGGAAAGCCTGGTCGCGTTCCCGACCGTAGGCGACACGCTGACGGTCGCACCCGGCCGGTCACTGGATCTGCACATCGAAGGTCCGTTCGCGGGCTCGGTTCCCGACGGTCCCGACAATCTGGTTCTGCGCGCAGCCGAAGCGCTTGCCATTGCAGCCGGCGACGGCCAACCGCGCGGCGCGCGGATCGATCTCCACAAGGCGCTCCCGGCCGCCTCCGGAATCGGCGGAGGATCCGCGGACGCCGCGGCGGCGCTCAGGGCTCTGTCGCTGGTCTGGGACTTGAACCTCCCACTCGAAGTCCTTGCGAAAATTGGATCTTCCTTTGGCGCCGACATCGCAATGTGCGTCTGGCAGAGGTCGCTGATCGCGCGGGGGATCGGGGACGAGATTACGCCGGTCGGCCCCTTGCCGGACGCGGGGATCGTGCTGGCCAACCCGGGCGTTCCGGTCGCGACGCCCGACGTCTTCCAACGCCTGGAGCGGCGCGACAACGCCCCGCTGCCCGCGCTCCCCGCACAATTCGGCGACCTCGACGCGCTGATCGGCTATCTGAGCGACACCCGGAACGATCTCGAACCGGCGGCGCGTTCGCTGGCGCCGGAAATCGACCGGGTCCTTTCGGCTCTCGAGACGGCACCGGGTTGCCGCTTCACGCGCATGTCCGGCTCCGGTGCAACCTGCTTCGGGCTGTTCGCGAACGAGGCGGAGGCGCACGGCGCGGCGGACGCCCTTCGAACGGCGTTTCCCTACTGGTGGATCGAGGCCGGGTCGCTCTGACCCTTAGCGAGGCGGACGGTCGATTGCTGCGCCGGCCCGCAGGATGCGCGAAGCCGCGTCGCTGTACCGGCCGTCCGGCTCGTGCATGACGAGCCCGGGCACGATCCTGAGGCCCGCACGCGATCCCTTGATTGCCGTAACCAGGATCCGGTCGGCGGGGGTATTGGGTCGGGCATGGACCGGCAGAATGTCGACTGCGCCGAACCGGCCCTCCATCAGGGAGAGAGCCTGCGCGAGCAGCGAGGCCGGAAGAATCAGGTGCAGGGATCCGCTCGGGCGCAGGAGATGGGCTGCCCGTTTCAGCCAGGGCGACAGGCCCGCCTCCCCGAGCATCCGGGCGCGGGCACGCCCGTCCGACGGCGCGGCGCGGTGCCGGCCGTGTTCGAAGAACGGCGGATTCGCGATCACGCGGTCGGCGGAGCCGGCGGCGAGCCCGAGTTCGGTGAACTCGGCGACCGGCCCCTCGATATCCCCTTGAACGACGCCGATCCGGTTGGCGAACCCGGCGTTTTCAGGCAGCCGGAGGCTCGCTGCGGCAAGCGCCAGACTCTCGGCGTCCATGTCGACGAGCACCACGTCCGATCGGGTGCGGACCGCGACGGCGAATCCGGCCGCTCCGGGGCCACTTCCCAGGTCCACCGTGCGCCCCACCGCATCCCCGGATACGGTCGCGGCAAGAAGAATCGCGTCGGACCCGCACCGATGGGCACCGCGGCGGCGCTGCATCAGGACGAATGCGCCGTCGAGAAACCGATCCTGCGTGGTTTCGTCCGCGTTGGCTGTCACGACGCCTGCCTGTGTCATCGGGCCGCGTCCGATGCCGATCAGATCAGCGAGCGGCGGGCGGAAGGGACGCGCCTTCTCCGGCGTCCGTGATCAGGGTCCGGGCCTCCGTCAGACGGTCTTCCGGCACCAGCACCCGGCGCGGCAGAATTCCGATCGATCCCTCGATGACGCTCATGTTCTGGTCCAGAACCTGATAGGGAATGTTCGCGTCCTTCAGCAAGGCCTCGACATAGGCGATCAGCGTCATGTCGTTGGTCTTCAGGAGTTCTTCCAAGGGTCACCTTTGAAGGTTCGATTGTGGGCACGACGGGACTCTGCCGCCGCCCGGCCTATATCCGATCCTAGAGGCTTTTCCGACCGGGTGGAAACCGCGGATCGACGGAAAGGACACCAGTTTCAGGAACTTGTGCAGGTCCTGACCGGTCCGGCCCGCGGCGTTTCCACGGGGTGCGACCGCGTCGCCGCCCGGCGGCGGGCGTGATCGGCTTCCATTCGGAGCAGCGCTGCCAGACGGCCGGCCTTGCAGGAGCGCCTAGGCCCTGCTTAATGTCCCGGCGAAGCGATGAAGAGGATGGTATCGCGTGGCTATAGGCAACACAGCCGAAAGCATCGGGTCGAAGGACGCTGACCCGGCGACGGAGAGCGGCGTCGAGCGGCTCATCCGCACGGTCGGACCGGACATGGAGCGCGTAAACGCGCTCATCTACGCCATGGCCGGATCGAACGTGGATCTCATTCCGGAGATCGCGAACCATCTCGTTTCGTCCGGCGGCAAGCGGCTCCGGCCGATGCTGACGCTGGCCAGCGCGCATCTGTTCGACGCCACCGGCGACGCCCACGTGAAGCTTGCCGCGGCGGTCGAGTTCATGCACACCGCGACGCTTCTCCACGACGACGTGGTCGACGACAGCGCCGTGCGCCGCGGCAAGCCGGCGGCCCGTGTCATCTGGGGCAATCAGGCAAGCGTCCTGGTCGGTGACTTCCTGCTCGGCCAGGCCTTCAAGACCATGGTCGAGGCCGGATCGCTGGAATGCCTGCGGATCCTGTCGACCGCGTCGGCCGTCATCGCCGAGGGCGAGGTCCTGCAGCTGTCCGGTGCCAAGAGCCTGGCCAAGGGCGAGGACCACTACATGGCCGTCATCGAGGCCAAGACCGCGGCGCTGTTCTCCGCCGCAACCGAGGTCGGTCCGGTGATCACCGGCAACAGTGGTGCCGCGCAGGACGCGATGCGCCGCTACGGTCTCTATCTCGGCCTGGCCTTCCAGCTCATCGACGACGTGCTGGACTATGGCGGCAACCGGGATCTGCTCGGCAAGGAGACCGGCGACGATTTCCGCGAGGGCAAGGCGACGCTGCCGGTCATCTACGCCTATCAGCGCAGCGACGATGCCGACAAAGCCTTCTGGAAACGATGCATCGAGGACGGCGAGATCCGGGACGAGGATCTCGATGCGGCCATCGAGAAAGTCCGCACGACGGGCGCGATCGACGACACCATCGCCGTGGCACGTGGATTCGGCAAAAAGGCCACGGACGCCCTGTCCGACGTGCCGCCCTCGCCGCTTCGCGACACGCTGGGCGACGTGGTCGAGTTCGCGATTGCCCGGGCGTTCTGAGGCCGGACGCTACCGGCCGGCCTCCCCCTGCAGACCATCGTCTGCGGCCGGATCCGGATCGGACAGCGCGCCCAGGAGGTCTTCCGTCGCTTCGGCGGCCCGCGCCTCCACCGCGCGGTAGCTCTCGATCACGCCGCGGCCGGCCGGGGTCACCATGGCGCCTCCGCCGCGCGCACCGCCGAGCTGGGTCGTCACCAGCGGTTCGGCGAACATCGAGTTCAGCTCCTCGACCAGCAGCCAGGCGCGGCGATAGGACATTTTCATCGCCCGCGCGGCCGACGTGATCGAGCCGGCACTTTCGATCGCCTCCAGGAGCGCGATCTTTCCCGGCCCCAGCGAGGGACGATCGGGGAAATCGATCCGGATGCGCAGGGCCGGCCCGCCGTCGTCCTCAGCCGCCATCACGTTCCCGAACCCTCAACTTCCGCATTCCACGGTCCCCTGATCGGACCTCGGCCCCGGGCACCACTGGTCGAGCGAAATGATGTAGGCATCCGACCGCACCCGTTCGCGGATATCCGGCAGATCCTGCAGCGCGGCCGCATAGGTCGGCAGCTCGGCGACACCGCGATAGAAGCCGTTGCGTCGGTAAAGCCGCATGGCCGGCAGGCTGGACCCGCTCTCTTCGGCCCGGGACAGCATCTGCTCGGCGGCATCCTCGGTGAGTTCGGAGCCGAACACGATGCCCCAGCGCGGCTCCATCGGGTCGGGGCCGGCCTCGTCCCCGGAGCCCGTCCCCCGCATCAGCGCGGCGACTTTCGCCCGCTCGTCGAGATCGCGCCCCTGGACCGACGACTTGGTCTGGGCGGCCGCGGCGATCGCTGCGGCCTTCGCCTCCCTCTGAACCTGGGCGGAGGCATCCAGAAGGGCCGCGTTGGTCGACAGGACCGCTTCCGCCCGGCTGCGCACTTGGTCGGACGACCCGGACAGCAGGTCCTGGACCACAGCGTTGGTCGCCGCGAGCTGACGCGTCAGATGTTCGATCGCGACGCTGGCGTCGCGGAGGGCGGCGTGATCGGCTTCGACGGTGTCCAGCATGTGCTGCCCCACGCGGACAAATTCATCGTCCCCATCCGGCTCGACCTGCTCGGCCATGGGGGCGGCGAAAAAGGCTCGGAACTCGTCGGTTCGATAGATCGCCGTCCACGCGACGACCAGGATCACGACCGCAGCGGCCAGCTCCACCATGCGAATCAGAAAGGTCACGTCCGGATCCCCGCGCTGCCTGTCCCCAACCGGCCCCGGCATCGTCGCACCGGAAGCCGGGCGCGCCAAGCCGGGAGCGTGCCCGGCCCGACGGCGTCCGGCTCAGGTCGGCCGAACGCGCCCGATCGTCCGGCGGTCAGACGTGGATGACGCGGTCGTAGGCGTCCAGCACGCTCTCGTGCATCGTCTCTGAGATGGTCGGATGCGGGAACACCGAGTGGATCAGCTCCTCCTCGGTGGTCTCGCAGTTCATGGCGACCACGAAGCCCTGAATGAGTTCGGTCACTTCGGCCCCGACCATGTGGGCGCCGAGAAGCTCGCCCGTCTTGGCGTCGAAGATCGTCTTGATCAGCCCGTCGGGCTCGCCGAGCGCGATCGCCTTGCCGTTGCCGATGAACGGGAAGCGGCCGACCTTGATCTCGCGGCCGGCCTCCTTCGCCTTGGCCTCGGTGAGACCGACCGATGCGACCTGCGGCTGGCAGTAGGTGCAGCCCGGGATCTTCAGCTTGTCCATGGGGTGGGCGTCGAGCCCCGCGATCTTCTCGATGCAGACGACGCCCTCGTGCTCGGCCTTGTGGGCGAGCATCGGCGGGCCGGCGACGTCACCGATGGCATAGATCCCGTCGACATTGGTCCGGCCGTAGCCGTCGATGACGACGCAGCCGCGTTCGGTCTTCACGCCGAGGTCCTCGAGCCCGAGATTCTCGATGTTGCCGACGACGCCGACGGCCGAGATCAGCTTGTCGGCCTTGATGGTCTCCGTCTTGCCGCCCTTCATCTCCACCGTTGCCGACACGCCACCCGACGCCTTCTCGACCTTTGAGACCTTCGCCTCGGTGTGGATCTTGATGCCCTGCTTCTCCAGGCGCTTGCGCACATGGCCGGCGATCTCCGCATCCTCGACCGGCAGGATCTGCGGCAGGAGCTCAATGACGGTCACCTCGGCCCCCATAGAGCGGTAGAAGGACGCGAACTCGATCCCGATCGCCCCCGAGCCGACCACGATCAGCGACTTCGGCATCTCCTTCGGCACCATGGCCTCGAAATAGGTCCAGATCGCCTTGCCGTCCGGCTCCATGCCGGGGATGACCCGGGGACGTGCGCCCGTGGCCACGATGATGTGCCTGGCCTTGTAGGTCCCGGCACCGAGCGTCCCCTTCGGCTGGGGCGGCTGCGGCTCCATCGGCTTCTTCTTGGTCTCCGACACGACCACTTCGCCCGGCTTGGCAATCTTCGCCTCGCCCCAGATGACGTCGATCTTGTTCTTCTTCATCAGGAAGCCGACGCCCTGGGCGAGCTGCTGAGAGACGCCGCGCGAACGCTTCACCACTGCGCCGACATCCGCCGACACTTTCTCGGCCGACAGTCCGAACTCCTTGGCGTGGACCATGTGATCGTAGACCTCCGCGCTCCTGAGAAGCGCCTTGGTCGGGATGCACCCCCAGTTCAGACAGATGCCGCCCAGATGCTCCCGCTCGACGACAGCCGTCTTGAGCCCCAGCTGGGCGGCGCGGATCGCCGTCACGTAGCCGCCAGGTCCCGTTCCGATCACGATCACGTCATACTGGTCGGCCATCGCGCCCTCCTTAGCGGCTTTGCCGGTTCGGCCCTTCTGACCGGGCCGGCAACTCGTCGCGGGCGCGATGCCCGCGTTTTCGGCCCCTGTTTCAGCACCGATCGACCGGGATTGTCGAGCCTCTTTGCCGGCTGCGCCACCCCGGAACCGCATCCGGTCCATGCGGATTATGCAAACCGGGCGCAGCCCCGCCGCGTAAAGCGGATATGACCTCAATCTCCGCGCCCAAACATCCGATCATGCCCCTGCCCTACGCGGCCTATTCGAGCCGCCCGGTCCTCATCGACTTTGCCGCCGTCGTCGACCCGAACGCCTATGCGCCGCTTCCGGACGACTGGTTCGTCGGCGTGACCGACGTCGTCACATCCACCGAAGCGATCCGCGCCGGACGCTACAAGGCGGTCAACATGGCCGGCGCCGCGTCGATCGCGGCCGTCGCCAACGCGCTCGGCGGCGACCAGTCCTTTCCGTTCGTCTTCGGTGGCGACGGCGCGGCCTTCGCCCTGCCGCCCGAGGATCGGGAGACGGCGGAGCAGGCCCTCGCCGCGACCGCCCGCTGGGTTACCGAAGACCTGGACCTGACGCTGAGAGCCGCGACCGTCACGATCGGCGAGATCCGCGCGGCGGGACGCGATGTGCGCGTCGCCCGGTTTGGCGCGTCCGATGCCGCCGTCTACGCGCTCTTCGCCGGCGGCGGGATCTCCTGGGCGGAAGCCGCTATGAAGGCGGGCGACCTGCCGCATCTCCTCGCGCCCGAAGGCACCCGCCCGGATCTGACCGGCCTCTCCTGTCGCTGGGCCGCGCTCGAGCCCGAGCACGGAACCATCCTGACCCTCGTCGCACTGCCGAGCCGGGGAGACGACGACCCGGCCTTTCTGGAGACGATGGGGAAGCTGATCGCCGAGTTGGCGGATGAGCGCGACGGCGGCCGGCCGGTTCCGCCGGAGGGACCGGATTTCCAATGGCCGCCGAAGGGTCTCGACCTGGAAGCGCGGGCGACCCGCGGAACGGCTTCGCTGTTCAAGCAGAAGCTGAAGATCGGGATGATTTCCCTGATCGCCTGGGTCCTGGACCGGACCAGTCGCAATCTGGGCGAATTCGATCCGGTCGCCTACCGGACCTACACGTCGCTCAACGCCGACTTCCGAAAATACCAGGACGGGATGCGGATGACCGTCGACTGCCCCGTCGCGACCGCCAACCGGATCGAGCGCATTTTAAAGCACGCCCGCGACGAAGGCACACTGCGCTTCGGACTGCTGCGTCAGCAGTCGGCGGTGATGACCTGTTTCGTGCCGTCGATCACGTCGAACACCCACTTCCACTTCGTCGACGGCGCGGAAGGCGGATATGCGGCAGCCGCAGCTGCGCTGAAGGAATAATCAGTGCAGGCAGGGATTTACACCCGCCCTCTCAGACGGGAACTCAGACCAGCATCGACAGCGGGTTCTCGATCAGCGGCTTGAAGGCGGCCAGAAGCTCCGCGCCGAGCGCGCCGTCCACGGCCCGGTGATCGACCGACAGGGTCACCGTCATCACCGTCGCGATGGCGAGCGCCCCGTCCTTCACAACGGCGCGTTCCTCGCCCTGGCCCACCGCCAGGATCGTCGACTGCGGCGGGTTGATCACAGCCCCGAAGTCACGAATGCCGTACATGCCGAGGTTGGACACGGACGTGACGCCACCCTGGTACTCTTCCGGCTTCAGCTTCTTGTCGCGAGCGCGCTTGGCCAGGTCCTTCACTTCATTGGAGATAACCGACAGCGGCTTCAGATCCGCTTCCCGCACCACCGGCGTGATCAGCCCGTCCGGAATGGCAACGGCGACGCCCACGTCCACGTGCTCGTGCATCAGGCGCGCTGTGGAGGTGTAGGTGGCGTTCGCCATCGGAACGGCCACCAGGGCTCTGGCCAGCGCCTTGATGATGAAGTCGTTGACCGAGAGCTTGTAGGCCGGCTTGCCGTCCTTGTCGGTCGGCGCCGCATCGTTCAGCTCCTTGCGCATCTTCAGAAGCGCGTCGAGCTCCGTGTCGATGGTCAGATAAAAGTGCGGGACGGTCTGCTTGGCCTCCACAAGGCGGCGCGCGATCGTCTTGCGCATGCCGTCATGGGGAAGCTCGGAAAAGCTCCCTTCCTTGTACATGGCGCGGATCTGGTCGTCGGTCATGCCAGCCGGAGCCGGAGCGGACGGCGCGCCACCGGCGGATGCCGGAGCGGACTTGTCTGCCTTGGGCGCCTCCGCGGCCGCGGGCACACCCTCCTTCAGGGCCTTTTCCACATCGCGCTTGACCACCCGGCCATGGGGACCGGAGCCGGACAGGCGGGACAGGTCGATGCCGTTCTCGTCCGCCAGCCGGCGGGCGAGCGGCGAGGAAAACACGCGGCCGTCGCCATTGGCCTTGGGCGCTGCCGACGGAACGGACGGGCTCACGCCCTCGCCGGCGGCGGGCACCTTCGCGCCTTGCGGCGCAGCCGGTTCGCTCTTCGTCTCGGCCTTGCTCTCGGCCGGTTCGGCCTTCGCCTCTTCCTTGGCCGCAGGCGCCGGCGCGGACGTGTCCGCATTCTCCAGGGCGCTGGCGTCCTCGCCCTCTTCGAGCAGCATCGCGATCGGCTCGTTCACAGGCACGTCGTTCGTGCCTTCGGCGACAAGGATCTTGCCGACGGTGCCCTCGTCGACCGCCTCGACCTCCATGGTCGCCTTGTCGGTCTCGATTTCCGCGACCACGTCGCCGGCGGAGACGGTATCGCCTTCCTTGACGTGCCACTTGGCGAGATTGCCCGCCTCCATGGTCGGCGACAGGGCAGGCATCAGGATCGGTGTTGGCATCTCTTATCCCTCACCTTGGCCGGAGCGAAACGAAGATGGTGAAACTACCTCGTCGACCCAAGCGATCGTGTCTTTTCCGCAATAGAGCCGTTTAACCCCAGGCTCGATAAATGCGCACCTCACGTCGAGCGCCGGATCTTTGGAGGGCGAGCCCCCGCGAGAATTGCAGTGAGCGGCCAATATCATTTCACCACTCATTCCAGAACCGTAATAGTATCGCGCAACCAATCCGCGAACGGCACTTACCACCGCTTCTCTGCCCATGCGTCTCTTATCGATATGCTGATGGAGCTTACGCTCCACCTTCCCTGAATTATTCAGCTCTAAGACAAAGCATCTACTTCCAACGTCAAGATCGGGGCAGATCTTGTGGTTGTCATACATAGCAAACGCTCTTACACGCCTCGATCACTTCCGCGACGGTGGGCAGGGCAAGCTTTTCAAGGTTGGCGGCATAGGGCATCGGCACGTCCTTGCCGGTGATGCGCAGAACCGGCGCGTCGAGGTGATCGAACGCCATCTCCATCAGCCGGGCTGAGATCTCCGAACCGATCGAGCAGACCGGCCAGCCCTCTTCCACGGTCACGCAGCGGTTCGTCTTCCTGACCGATTCCACCACGGTCTCGATGTCCATCGGCCGCAGCGTGCGCAGGTTCACGACCTCCGCCTCGATGCCCATTCCGGCGAGTTCCTCGGCCGCCTGCATGGCGTAGGTCATGCCGATGCCGAACGAGACGATGGTCACGTCCTTGCCGGAGCGCTCGATCTTCGCCTTGCCGATCGGCACGACGAAATCGTCCATCTTCGGGATCTCGAAGGTGTGGCCGTACAGGATCTCGTTTTCCAGGAACACGACCGGGTTCGGGTCGCGGATCGCCGCCTTGAGCAGACCCTTCGCGTCGGCCGCCGAATAGGGCTGGATCACGCGCAGCCCCGGAACGTGGGCATACCAGGAGGCGTAGTCCTGGGAATGCTGGGCGGCCACGCGGGCGGCGGCGCCGTTCGGCCCGCGGAACACGATCGAACAGCCGATCAGACCGCCGGACATGTAGTGGGTCTTGGCCGCGGAGTTGATGATCTGGTCCATCGCCTGCATGGCGAAGTTGAAGGTCATGAACTCCACGATCGGCTTCAGGCCGGCAAAGCCGGCGCCGACGCCGAGACCGGTGAAGCCGTGCTCGGTGATCGGCGTGTCGACCACGCGCTTGGCGCCGAACTCGTCCAGCAGTCCCTGGGTGATCTTGTAGGCGCCCTGATACTCCGCGACCTCCTCGCCCATGACGAAGACGTCGCCGTCGCGGCGCATCTCCTCGGCCATGGCGTCCCGGAGCGCCTCGCGCACCGTGATCTGGACCATCTCGGTGCCTTCCGGGATCTCCGGATCCTTGGCGTCCCAGGTCTTTTCGGCCGGCGCCGGACCGGTGGCCGGTGCGGCCGGGACCTTCGCGGCGTCCGAGGACGGTTCGTCCTTGTCGCCCTTGCTCTCTTCCGCCTTCTCTTCCGCGGGCGCGGGGGCCTCGGAGCCGTTCGACTTCGGCGCCTCCTTGAGGGCGCTTTCGTCCTCGCCCTCGCCGAGCAGAAGCGCGATCGGCGTATTCACCTTCACGCCGTCGGTGCCTTCGTCGACGAGAATCTTGCCGAGGGTGCCTTCGTCGACCGCCTCGACCTCCATCGTCGCCTTGTCGGTCTCGATCTCGGCGACGACGTCGCCCGCCGAGACGCTATCGCCCTCCTTCTTCACCCACTTGGCGAGTTTGCCCTCTTCCATCGTGGGCGAGAGCGCCGGCATCAGAATTTCGGTCGGCATTCCTGGCTCCCGTCAACAAGCCTGTTATCTGTTCTTGCTCATCCGCCGCACTGTCGCGACGCGATGGCTCATCGCACCACGTCGGTCCACAGCTCGGACGGATCCGGTTCCGGATCGGACTGAGCGAACTCGGCGGAGTCGTTGATGATGTCGCGCACTTCCTTGTCGATCGCCTTCACGTCGTCCTCGGACATGCCGTGCTCGTCGATCAGGCGCTTGCGCAACTGCTCGATCGGATCGTGCTCGGTCCGCATCTTGTTGACCTCGTCGCGGGTCCGGTACTTGGCCGGATCGGACATGGAGTGGCCGCGGTAGCGGTAGGTCAGCATCTCGAGAATATAAGGCCCCTTGCCCGCCCGTGCGTGGGCGACGGCCCGCTCGGCGGCAGCGCGCACGGCATGGACCTCCATCCCGTCGACCTGTTCGCCCGGAATCTCGAAGGACGCGCCGCGGTGGGACAGGTTCGTCGTCGACGAGGCCCGCTCGACCGACGTGCCCATGCCGTACTTGTTGTTCTCGATCACGTAGACGACCGGCAGGTTCCAGAGCTTCGCCATGTTGAAGCTCTCGTAGACCTGGCCCTGATTGGATGCGCCATCGCCGAAATAGGTCACCGAGACGGAATCGTTCTCCCGGTAGCTATTGGCGAACGCGAGCCCGGTACCCAGCGGCACCTGGGCGCCGACGATGCCGTGGCCGCCATAGAAGTGCTTGTCGGTCGAAAACATGTGCATCGAGCCGCCCTTGCCCTTCGAGTAGCCCGAGCGGCGGCCGGTCAGCTCGGCCATCACGCCCTTGGCTTCCATGCCGCAGGCGATCATGTGGCCGTGGTCGCGATAACCGGTGATGATCTGGTCGCCTTCCTTGAGGGCGAGCTGCACCCCGACGACGACCGCCTCCTGGCCGATATAGAGATGGCAGAATCCGCCGATCAGGCCCATGCCGTAGAGCTGGCCCGCCTTCTCCTCGAAGCGGCGGACGAGCAGCATCTCGCGGTAGGCGTAGACGTCCTGATCCTTGGTGAACTCGACGGTCTCGCCGGTCAGCGTTTCCGCCGTTTTGGTCTTGGCGGTGCTCGCCTTGGTCGTGGAGCTCTTCGCCGACTGGCTGCGCGAAGTCGACCGGCTGCGCGAGGCACCCGTCGAACGGGACGTCCCCGTGGTGCGCTTTCGGCTCGGCGTGGTTTTCTTTTCAGCCATCAAAGCTCTCCGGCATTCCTCCGAGGCGGGTCGGACGGACATTAGCGAAGGGAACACGACCGTGAAAGAGCGCAACACGGTCGCAGTTGAGAAATCGCGATCTCAGATGGTGTTATCGCAGCGCCAAGGACCCATCACCGGCCGCCGCGAGCCGTGGCGACGTGTAGATGATGATCTCGTCGGGATGGGCCAGATTGAGATTGGCGCGCGCCCGCTCGTCCAGCATGTCGGCGTCGATCGGATCGGCGCGAAGCAGGGACACCCGCTCCTCCAGCGCCTGGCGCTGGCCCCGTATCTCGTCCCGCGCGGCACTCAGCCGGGCGATGTCCTCTTCGAGCCGGATGCGCGCGAACAGACCATAGTCGCCGTGAAGCCCGTGCCACACGAAATAGACGATCAGAGCGATCATCAGGATCGGCGGCACCAGACGGGACAGGATTGTTGGACGGCGATGGCGGGTGGCCATGGAAAACGCGCGACTCGCTACTCACAAAAGCGCTGCTTTCCGGTTCTCGCACACCCGCCTTAACGATGCGTTGCCCCGCCCGGATCAGCCGATCTTGAGAGCCGAAGCGCCGGGATAGAACGCCTGCGGACCCAGCTCCTCCTCGATGCGCAGCAGCTCGTTGTACTTGGCCAGCCGGTCGGAGCGGGCGAGCGAGCCGGTCTTGATCTGGCCGCAGCCGGTGGCCACCGCCAGATGCGCGATGGTCGCGTCCTCGGTCTCGCCGGAGCGATGCGACATCACGGCCCGGTACCCGGCCTTGTGCGCCATGGTCACCGCTTCGAGCGTCTCCGTCAGGGTGCCGATCTGATTGACCTTCACCAGGATCGCGTTGGCGATGCCCTTCTCGATGCCGTCGGACAGACGCTCGGTGTTGGTCACGAAAAGGTCATCGCCGACCAGCTGGCACCGGTTGCCGATCTTCTGAGTCAGCGCGGCCCAGCCGTCCCAGTCGTCCTCGGCCATGCCGTCCTCGATGGAGACGATCGGATAGGCGTCGACCAGTTCCGCCAGATAGTCGGCCAGCTCGGGGCCGCCCAGCGTGCGGCCTTCGCCTTCCAGCGCGTACTTGCCGTCCTTGAAGAATTCCGTCGAGGCGCAGTCGAGCGCGATGAAGACGTCGGAACCGGGCTTGTAGCCGGCGCTCTCGGTCGCCGACATGATGAAGTCGAGCGCGGCCTTGGCGGACGGAAGGTTGGGCGCGAACCCGCCCTCGTCGCCGACATTGGTGGAGTGGCCGGCCTTCTTCAGCTGACCCTTCAGCGTGTGGAAGATCTCCGCCCCCATGCGAAGCGCTTCCGCGAAGGTCGGCGCGCCCGCGGGCATGATCATGAATTCCTGGAAGTCGATCGGATTGTCCGCGTGGGCACCGCCGTTCAGGATGTTCATCATCGGCACCGGAAGCTCCCGGGCCGCGACGCCGCCGACATAGCGGTAGAGCGGAAGATCGACCGCTTCGGCCGCAGCCTTTGCGGTGGCCAGCGACACGCCGAGAATCGCGTTGGCACCGAGCCGGCTCTTGTTGTCGGTGCCGTCGAGCGCGATCATCATGCGGTCGAGATGGACCTGGTCTTCCGCATCGAGCCCGCCGATGGCGTCGAAGATCTCGCCGTTGACTGCGGCGACGGCCTCCTCGACCCCCTTGCCCATGTAGCGGCTGCCGCCGTCGCGCAGCTCGACGGCCTCGTGGGCGCCGGTGGACGCTCCGGACGGCACCGCGGCGCGACCCTTGGATCCATCCTCGAGGTGGACGTCAACTTCGACGGTCGGATTGCCGCGGCTGTCGAGGATCTCGCGGCCGATGATGTCGATGATCGCGGTCATGAAACCTCCAGGGAATGAATTCGGGGACGGGAAACGTCGGACGGCCGGGGCCGGCACGGATCGCCACCGTCCATAGCCCAAGCTTCGGGCCGCTTGAACCCTTTGTGTGCAACAAGTCCCACCTGGTTCGGCATGACTGGGTTGTGCCCTGCGCGTGGACCGGGTCCCGCGGTTGCGCTGCAACACGCAAAACCGTGGCTCAGACGAAGAGGGTTTGGTAATCCACACGAACCAAAGTGCGTCCCACGACTTCCCCTGCCGACGATTCTCGCAATACCCGCCAACGAAGAGAGAGAACGATGGCCCCTTCCCCGATCCGCACCGCCGTCTTCCCTGTCGCCGGCCTCGGTACGCGCTTCCTGCCGGCCACCAAGGCGATGCCCAAGGAGATGCTTACGGTCGTCGACCGCCCGCTGATCCAGTACGTCTATGACGAGGCGAAAGCCGCCGGCGTGGAGAAATTCATCTTCGTCACCGGGCGCGGCAAGGCCGTGATCGAGGACCATTTCGACATCGCCTTCGAGCTGGAAGAGACGCTGAGGGAGCGGGACAAGCTGGACCGGCTCGAAGAGGCGCGCAGCGCGCAGCCACCTGCCGGATCGGTCTCGTTCACACGGCAGCAGGCGCCGCTCGGCCTCGGCCATGCCGTCTGGTGCGCACGCGAACTGGTCGGCAACGAACCGTTCGCGCTGCTGTTGCCCGACGTGCTGGTCCACTCCGATCCGGGCTGCCTTGCCCAGATGATGGAGGTCTACGGATCGCACGGCGGCAATGTGATCGCTGTGGAGGAAGTGCCGGCCGATCAGACCCACAACTACGGTGTGGTGGAGATCGAGGACGGCGACGGCGACGTCTACAAGGTTACCGGCATGGTGGAGAAGCCGGCCAAGGGGACCGCGCCATCGAACCTGATCATCACCGGGCGCTACATCCTGCAGCCGGAGATCTTCCAGCTCCTGGAAAAGACTGAAAAGGGCGCCGGCGGTGAAATCCAGATCACCGACGCCATGCTGACGCTCATGCAGGAGCAGACCTTCCACGGCCTGCGCTTCAAGGGCCACACCTATGACTGCGGCTCGAAGGTCGGCTTCCTGGCCGCCAACGTGGCCTACGCCCTTGACCGCGACGACCTGGCCGCCCCGTTCCACGCCGAGCTCAAGCGGCTTCTGGGTCTATAGATCTCGCGCAGGTGCGCCTACAATGCGCTACCTACCTACAACGATAAACAATATCGCACGCCCTACTCCGTAAACAATCCATCCAAAAATCAGCGAGAAAATGAAAAACAAAATAGCAGGCGCTTCAAAGTGCCAGCCACGTTGATTTAAATATATTATAAAAATAACAATCGTCGCGATTTCAATTAATACTGAAATCGCGACGCAAACCATATATATTACCAGCGCTAGACGCTCGAGCACTTTTGATCCCTATGGGGCATTGGCCGCGCCGAGCATGAAATAAGGTATCGAATATGGGCAGTGCGCGGAAGGTTACATTTATCAATGTCCCGCGCCACCACGTAAACAATTCCTGCTTTCGCTCGACGTCGCGCAGAAGTTGGGCAACGGCCGATCGTCCGTCGGCAAAGGTTATTCGCTCTGCTTAGTCCAAGTGTTGCGGGCGATGATCAGAAGTCTACACACGCGTGCAGGCAGAGAACAACTCAGGCGGTTTGATTCCGACGCCCTCGCCAGAATACGGCAGGCAGCGCTAACCGGGGACCGGCGCAAAAAGCTCCTGGGTCCTCGCCACTCCCCGCAACTCATGCGTCCCAACGGTCCGCAGGCCGACGCCGCACACGCCGGCAAAGCTCTCCGACACCAGCAGCCGCTCGCCCAGCGGTTCGCACAGCGCCTCGATGCGGCTCGCCTCGTTGACGGCAGGTCCGATCACGGTGAAATCGAGGCGGCGCATCGAGCCGACGTTGCCGTACATCACCTCCCCGAGATGAAGCGCGACATCGACGACCAGCGGCGGACGACCGACCGCCGTCCGCTCGGCGTTCAGCTCATCGTTGGCTTTCTGCATGGCGTCCGCCGCAGCCAGCGCCTCGGCACATACCGCGGGCGGGTCGCGTCCCTCCAGGCTGAAGATCGCCAGGAAGCCATCGCCGAGGAATTTCAGGACGTCGCCCTTGTGGGCATCGACGATGTCGGCAAGGCTGCCAAGCGTATCGTTGAGCGAGGCAAGCACGTCCTCGCCCTCGGTCTCGTCGGCGAAATGGGTAAAGCCGCGCAGGTCGGCGACCATGATGACGGCGTTGAGCCGGCTCGCCGCCCCGCGTTCGATCTGGCCCGACAGCACCCGGTGGCCGGCATCGGTGCCGACATAGGCGTCGAGCAGGTCTTCCGCCGCCCGCTTCAGCGCAATCCGGTAGCAGGAGAGGCCGAGCCTTGGCACCAGCCGATCAAGGGTCGCGAGATCAGCCTCGCTGAAGCCGCCCGGGTGATCCGACAGCCACGACATGAGCATACCGGGGAGCCCGGTGCTGCTCTCGCCATCTCCGAACTGAACCATGCGGCCGACCCAATCGGTCCCGCCCTCCTCTCTGAACTCGTCCAGGATCGGGAACTCCAGCGGCTCGTTCGTGTCGAGCCGGAAGCGCATGGCCATCACGCCGTCTTCCAGCATGACGCGCAGCGGGCTCGACTGCCAGCCGATCTGCGGCATGCTGGAGCGCTCATACTCCTCGGCGACGAAGCCTCGGCCACGCCACCAGTAGCCGCCATAGCCCTTCACCGTTGGATGCAGCGCAGCGATGGAGATGTGCATGCGGACGAGCGGGATATCGAGCGCGGCCACGCCTTCACAGAAGCCCTGGATCAGCACGTCGAGATTGTCACGCGTCAGGCCCTGCTCGACGAGCCAGTCGCTGAGCTGCTGGATCGCATGCGAATCCGGGGGCACGTCGGTGCGCGCTTCCGCAGGTCCGCTCGTATGCATGATGGCTGCCCCGTCTCTTCGTCTCCCCAAAATGGGTTCGGGCGTCGGCAATGGCCACCCCTTGAAGGCAGCCGGGAGCCGATCATGAGGAGACGACGTCTCCCCGCACCCAGCCCTCGCGAATGACCGCCGCCTCGTCGTCGAAACGCCCCTCCTCGATGGCCGTTCGAAGGCGGCGCATCAGGGCCTGATAGTAGGCGATGTTGTTCCAGGTCAGAAGCGTCGCGCCAAGCATCTCGCCGGCCCGGATCAGGTGGTGCAGATAGGCGCGGCTGTAGCTGCGCGATATTTCCGTCGGCCCCTCCGGATCGAGGGGCGCGATCTGCTCCGCATGGCGGGCGTTCTTGAGATTCAGCTTGCCAAAGCGCGTGTAGGCGACGCCATGCCGCCCTGCCCGCGTGGGCATCACGCAGTCGAACATGTCGACGCCGCGGGCGACGGATCCGACCAGATCGTCCGGCGTGCCCACCCCCATCAGGTAGCGGGGCTTTTCGGTCGGCAGGAAGGCCGTCGTCGCGGCGGTGACGTCGAACATCACCTGCTGGGGCTCACCGACCGCGAGCCCGCCGATGGAGTAACCTTCAAACGGCATGGCGGAGAGCGCGGTTGCCGATTCCTCGCGCAGCGCCAGATCATCGCCGCCCTGCACGATGCCGAACAGCGCCCGCCCCGCTTCCGGACCACCGAACCCCTCGAACGCGGTGCGGGACCGTTCCGCCCAGTCCAGGCTCAGCCGCATGCCCCGCGCGATCTCGTCTCGCGACGCCGGCAGGCGCACACATTCGTCGAGCTGCATCTGGATGTCGGAACCGAGCAGGCCCTGGATCTCGATGGAGCGCTCCGGCGTGAGCCGGTGCATCGAGCCGTCGATGTGGCTCTTGAACGTGACCCCGTCCGCATCGAGCTTGCGCAGCGCGGCCAGCGACATGACCTGGAAACCGCCGGAGTCGGTCAGGATCGTGTGCGGCCAGTTCATGAACCGGTGCAGACCGCCGAGGCGGTCGACCCGTTCCGCGCCCGGGCGCAGCATCAGGTGATAGACGTTGCCGAGCACCACGTCTGCGCCGGTCTCGCGCACATGCTCCGGCAGCATCGCCTTTACGGTGGCCTGGGTGCCGACCGGCATGAAGGCGGGCGTCTCCACCAGCCCGTGGGGGGTCGACAGGCGGCCGCGCCGGGCCGCCCCGTCGTTCGCCAGCAGCGTGAAGGAAAAGCGTTCGCTCACCGGTCGGTCCCCCGATGCAGCAGACAGGCATCGCCGTAGGAATAGAAGCGATAGCCGGCGTCGATCGCGTGGGCGTAGGCCGACTGCATCGTCTCCAATCCGGAAAAGGCCGCGACCAGCATGAACAGGGTCGACTTTGGCAGGTGAAAGTTGGTCATGAGAACGTCCACGGCCCGGAACCGGTAGCCGGG
Source organism: Amorphus orientalis (assembly GCF_030814015.1). Taxonomy (NCBI): domain Bacteria; kingdom Pseudomonadati; phylum Pseudomonadota; class Alphaproteobacteria; order Hyphomicrobiales; family Amorphaceae; genus Amorphus; species Amorphus orientalis. Next base: position 791,676 of record NZ_JAUSUL010000002.1, on the reverse strand, counting down.
CCTGATGAAGATCGCGGTCTCTTCACCGAACGGGTGAATGCGCCCCGTCTCGTCCGCCGCCGATTCCAGAAGGCGGAGACTGGTCGTGCCGACCGACACGATGCGCCCGCCCGAGGCGCGCACCGCATTGAGGCGGTCTGCCGTCTCCGGCGTCACGGTGCCGTACTCCGCATGCATGTGGTGGGCGTCGAGATCGTCGCTCTTGACCGGCAGAAACGTGCCCGGGCCGACGTGGAGCGTCACGAACTCCGTGCCGATGCCGCGCGCCCGCAGGCGTCCGACCAGATCCTCTGTGAAGTGGAGCCCCGCCGTGGGTGCTGCGACCGATCCCGGATCGCGGGCGTAGATGGTCTGGTAGTCGTCCTTGTCGGTCACGTCGTCGCCCCGGCGCCGCGCAATGTACGGCGGCAGAGGAACGTGCCCGACCGTGCCGAGCCGATCGGTGAGGTCGGCCTCCCGGGCATCGAAGCAAAGGGTCGCCTCCCCGCCCTCGAGATCGGTCACGGTCGCAACAAGGACGTCCGCCGTTGCCCCGTCGGGATCGGCGGCAAACCGGATCACCTCGCCCTCGCGCAACCGCTTCGCCGGGCGCACGAAAGCGCGCCAGCGCGCGCCGCCGAGATCCTTGTGGAGGGTCGCCGAGATCCGGGCTTCGGCATCGCCGCGGGCGCGCACGCCGAACAGCTGCGCCGGAATTACGCGGGTGTCGTTGAAGACCAGCGTGTCGCCTGGCTGCAGCAGGTCGGGCAGGTCCCGGACGATCCGGTCGGACAGAACCGGTTCCTCATCCGGACGGACGACGAGCAGGCGCGCACTGTCGCGCGGCCTGGCTGGACGCAGCGCGATCCGATCCTGCGGCAGATTGAAATCGAAATCGGTGAGTGACAGCGGCCCCGCGGCGGCGGAGCCGCTGCCGCGGGACGCCTCGTCTGTCACGCCGCGTCGGCGGCGATGTGGGCCTTCTCGATCCGGTCGGGATCGGCAACCGGCTCGCCGCGCTTGATCTGGTCGACGGCGTCCATGCCCTCGGTGACCTGACCCCAGACCGTGTACTGGCGGTCCAGGAAGGGATGGCGGTCGAAGCAGATGAAGAACTGGCTGTCGCCGGAGTCCGGGTCCTGGGTCCGGGCCATGGAGACGGTTCCGCGCTCGTGAGGCGCGTCGTTGAACTCCTGCTTCAGCTTCTTGCCGGAGCCACCGGTTCCGTTGCCGCGGGGGCAGCCGGTCTGGGCCATGAAGCCATCGATCACGCGGTGAAAGACGATGCCGTCATAGAAGCCGTCCCGCACGAGTTCCTTGATGCGGGCGACGTGGTTCGGAGCCACATCCGGCTTCATCTCGATCGTCACGCGTCCTTTGGTGGTCTCCAGGACCAGGGTGTTCTCGGCATCCGCCACGTCGGGTCTCCTTGGGTTGAGGTCCGGCTCGAGGAGAGCCGGACACGGTCGCATTGAATTATCTGGCGCGCGGTGGCTTACCGGTCAGCCGCGATATAGGCACTCTCGATCCGGTCCGGATCGGAGACCTGGCCGTTGGCGCTGCGCGAGCCCTTCTTGATGGAATCCACCACGTCCATGCCGTCGATGACCTCACCGAAGACGGTGTATTTGCCGTCGAGGCTGTCCACGCGGTTGAACATGATGAAGAACTGCGAATTGGCGCTGTCCGGGCTCTGGGCCCGCGCCATGCCGACGGTGCCGCGCTCGTAGGGGGTCGGGGTGAACTCGGCCTTCAGGTCCGGATAGTCAGAGCCGCCGGTGCCGGTACCGGTCGGGTCGCCGGTCTGGGCCATGAAATTGTCGATCACCCGGTGAAAGACGACGCCGTCATAGAACCCGTCACGGGCGAGCTGCTTGATCCGCTCCACGTGGTTGGGGGCGAGATCCGGCCGAAGCGCGATCTCGACGGTCCCCTTGTTGGTTTCCAGGACCAGGGTGTTTTCGGGCGTCGGCGCGCTCTGAGCGGCGGCCGGAACGATGAAGGCCAGAGCAAGGGCCGCGGCGGCGGCGATGCGGAGGAACATGGAGACCTCTCTCTCGGATGTGCTGAGTAGTCGGCTCAGGAGGCGCCGGCGGTCTTGTCCGCGAGGCGCCGGGCGACGTCGGCAGGAACGAAGTCCTTCGTCGATCCGCCCATCCGCGCGATCTGGCGCACAAGCGTGGCTGTGATGTGACGAACTTCCGGCGACGCCGGGAGAAAAACCGTCTGAACGTCCGGCCTGAGCGTCCGGTTCATGCCGGCCATCTGCATCTCGTAGTCCAGATCCGTCCCGTCGCGCAGTCCCCGGATGAGAAGCGTCGCACCGTGATCGACGGCGGCCTCGGTCACCAGATTGTCGAAGGCGACAACCTCCAGGCGATGCTGCTGATCGGCCGGCAACAGGGTGCGCCCCAAGTCGCGCAGCATGTCCACCCGCTCGTCGAACGAGAACATGGGCGCCTTGCCCGGATGCACGCCGATCGCCACGACCACCTTGTCGGCGATGCCGAGCGCGTGGGCGAGCACATCGAGATGACCGTTGGTCACCGGGTCGAACGAACCGGGATAAAGCGCAATTCGGGTCAGATCAGCCATCGAGTTTTCCTGTCCGCCGGGCGTAGCGGGCTCTAGCCCCTCGCCGTCCAAGCTGCAACCCCGGCATCGCGATCGGGAACCCGTTCCGGCTTAGCGAGTTGTTAAGCAGAGGAGCAACGCCATGATGTACAGCACCAGCTATTCGGCCGACCGCTTCCGTTATTCGGCGGGCGGCACCGCCTCCAAACCAGTCCAGCTCGCCCACCGCGCGGGCGCATTTCTGGGATTGCGGCACAACTGTGATGCGAATCACTGGAGTGAAGCCCGCCGCGTGCCATCTTCAGATCATCGAAGCCAGAAAGTCTCCCGCGAAGGAGGCAAGGGGCAAGGACAGATGATCGCGCATCGTTTCACGACCCGTTTGATTGCCGCGTCCGCCGCAGTGGCCTTCACAGCAATTGCCGTTTCGGCCGGTGTTTCAAGCAGCAGCGTGACCTCCACGCCGAAGACCGACCGGTTCCAGACCGTGACCCAGGGCCTGTGTGCCGATCAGTCCTGGCCGAACATCTCGCCGGGCTGCGTCAACTGGAAGTCCGATCGGCAAGCTGCAGGCAAGGTTCGTTTCGTAACCAGGGTAACGACCGACGAAGCGAACGCGACCACAACCTTAAATAGGGTTCCGGCGTCCCAGCAGCTCGCGCAGCGCTGAGCGCAGGCGGAAACCGGAGACCCGAAAGCGGCCTTTATCCGCCCCGGTGGCCCTTGGGCGGATGCCGGAAGCGGCGATCGATGGCTCGCGCAACCGTGACAGGTCGCACAGACACGTGACTGGTACGAAGTGTCCGAAACGGACAAAGCTCCGATTAGGTCTTCGTCGTGGTGGTACGCCCCCCCCATCACCATGACGGGTGCCCCGCAGCGGCAACGCTGCGGGGCATATCTTTTCTGGCCCATCTCAAGAGCCGGCCAGGTCTCGGATCAGTCCTCGGAGGGCTCGCCCGCTCCGCCCTCTCCGACATCGCCGGCATCGTCCGCGTCGGCTTCCTCGGCTTCTTCCTCCGACACGCGTTCGACCGAGACGACCTTTTCGCCCTCTGCGGTCGAGAAGACGATGACGCCTTGCGTGTTGCGGCCGGCAAGCCGGATCCCGTCGACAGGGCAACGAATGAGCTGGCCGCCGTTGGTGACCAGCATGATCTGATCGGCATCTTCGACCGGGAACGTCGCGACCAGATCGCCGTTGCGGTCATTCACGGTCATGGCGACGATGCCTTTGCCGCCGCGCCCCGTGACCCGGTACTCGTAGGCCGAGGTGCGCTTGCCGAAGCCGTTCTCCGAGATGGCCAGGATCACCTGCTCCGCCGCCGAAAGCTCCGCATAGCGCTCGCCGCCGAGTTCAACCGCGGCGCCCTCGTCCGGCTCGACCTCGACGACGCTCTCGCCCTCGCCGGCAATCGCCCGGCGCATCTTCAGATAGGCCGAGCGTTCCGCCGGTGACGCCTCCACATGGCGAAGGATCGACATGGAGATCACCCGGTCGCTCTTGCCGAGCGCGATGCCGCGCACGCCGGTGGAGGTGCGGCCGGCGAACACCCGGACGTCGGTGACGGGGAACCGGATCGCCTGACCGTGAGCCGTGGTGAGAAGCACGTCGTCGTTCGGCGAGCACACCTGGACGCCGACGATGCCGTCGCCGTCCTCCAGCTTCATGGCGATCTTGCCGGCGCGGTTCACCTGTACGAAGTCCGACAGCTTGTTGCGGCGGACCGTGCCTTTCGTCGTGGCGAACATCACGTCCAACTCGCCCCAGCTCTCCTCGTCCTCCGGCAGAGGAAGGATGGAACTGATGCCCTCCCCGTTCTCCAGCGGCAGGATGTTGATGAGCGCCTTGCCGCGGGCCTGAGGCGCGGCAAGCGGCAGCCGCCAGACCTTTTCCTTGTAGACGATGCCACGCGAGGAGAAGAACAGGACCGGCGTGTGCGTGTTGGCCACGAACAGCCGTGCGACGAAGTCGGCCTCGCGGGTCGACATGCCGGAGCGGCCCTTGCCGCCGCGACGCTGGGCCCGGTAGGTGGCGAGCGGCACGCGCTTGATGTAGCCGGCGTGGCTGACGGTGACGACCATGTCCTCGCGCTGGATCAGGTCCTCGTCTTCCAGGTCCGCACCGCCTTCGACGATCTCGGTGCGGCGCGGGGTGGCGAACTCGTCGCGCACGGCGCCCAGCTCGTCCTTGATGATCTCCAGCACCCGGATGCGCGAGCGCAGGATATCCAGGTAGTCCTTGATCTCCTCGGCGAGCTTGTTGAGCTCGTCGCCGATCTCGTCACGGCCGAGCGCGGTCAGGCGCTGCAGGCGCAGATCGAGGATGGCGCGGGCCTGCTCCTCCGAGAGGCGGCAGGTGCCGTCCTCGGCGACCGCATGGCGCGGGTCGTCGATCAGCTTGACCAGCGGGATCATGTCCCGGGCCGGCCAGTCGCGGCTCATCAGCTCGTGGCGCGCGGTGGCCGGATCCGGCGAGGTCCGGATCAGCCGGATCACCTCGTCGATGTTGGCGACCGCGATGGCCAGACCGACCAGGACGTGGGCCCGGTCGCGGGCCTTGTTGAGCAGGAACTTGGTGCGCCGGGTGACCACCTCCTCGCGGAAGCCGATGAAGGCGGTCAGCAGATCGCGCAGCTGCATCAGCTCCGGACGGCCGTAGTTCAGCGCCACCATGTTGGCGCCGAACGTCGATTGCAGCGGCGAGAACCGGTAGAGCTGGTTGAGAACCACGTCGGCCACGGCGTCGCGCTTCAGCTCGATCACGACGCGCAGGCCGTCGCGGTCGGATTCGTCGCGCAGGTCCGAGATGCCCTCGATCCGCTTCTCGCGCACCAGCTCGGCGATCTTCTCCACCATCGAGGCCTTGTTGACCTGATAGGGGATCTCCTTGATCACCAGCGCTTCGCGATCCTTGCCCGCCGGCTCGATCTCGACCTTGCCGCGCATGGTGATCGACCCGCGGCCGGTGAGATACGCGTTCCGGATTCCGGAGCGGCCCAGGATGATGCCGCCGGTCGGAAAGTCGGGTCCCGGAATCAGGTCCCAGAGCGCTTCCGCGGAGAGCTCCGGATCGTCGATCAGCGCGATGACCGCGTCGATGACCTCGCCGAGATTGTGCGGCGGCACGTTGGTCGCCATGCCGACGGCGATGCCGCCGGCCCCGTTGACCAGAAGGTTCGGGAAACGCGCGGGAAGCACGACCGGCTCGCGCTCGGAATTGTCGTAGTTGTCCTGGAAGTCGACCGTCGCCTTGTCGATGTCGTCCAGAAGCGCGTTCGCGACCTTTTCCAGACGCACCTCGGTGTACCGCATCGCGGCCGGCGGATCGCCATCGACCGAGCCGAAGTTGCCCTGCCCGTCCACCAGCGGCAGGCGCATCGAAAAGTCCTGCGCCATGCGCACCAGCGCATCGTAGATCGCCTGGTCGCCATGCGGGTGATATTTACCCATGACGTCGCCGACGACGCGCGAGGACTTCTTGTAGGGCTTGTTCCAGTCGTAGCCGTTCTCGTGCATCGTGTAGAGGATGCGCCGATGCACAGGCTTCAAGCCGTCGCGCACGTCCGGCAGCGCGCGGCTAACGATCACGCTCATGGCGTAATCGAGATAGGACCGCTCCATCTCGTCGGTGATGGAAATGCCGCGTACGCCCTTCGGATCGTCGCTCGGCGGCGGAACTTGCTCGTCACTCACGGAACGTCACGCTCTCATTGTTAGGTCGATTCCGATGTCTATAGACGATTCTGACGTCCGGGGCCAATTCGCCCTGCAGAAATCGCAGCAAAATAGACAAATGAATTCAAAAGCTTACGAGACAATCCGCTGACTTCTGAATTTCGGTATCGGATCTGTCGTCCCCATCGTGTCAAATGGGGCGGCTGCAGCGGCCTCACAACCGCTCTGCCAGGCCCTTCGGCCGGACCATGCGCACATCATGCACCGGGGGGAGAAGCGGCGCATGACCGATTACCTGATGTACGCTCTCACGACGCTGTTCGTCACGGTCGATCCGATCGGGCTCGCGCCGATCTTTCTCGGGGTGACACCGGGATGGTCCCGGACGGCGCGGCGGCGCGCGGCGATCAAGGCCTGCGCGGTCGCGTTCGGGATCCTCGTTGCGTTCGCGCTCGTGGGAAATGCTCTACTCGGCTTCCTAGGCATTTCGCTGGCCGCGTTCCGGGTCTCGGGCGGGCTGCTCCTGTTCTGGATCGCCGCCGAAATGGTGTTCGCCAAACGCACCGAACGCAAGGCGACCCTCGCCCAGGAGGCGACCCACGAGACCGAGCACGAGGAGAGCCTCGGTGAACTCGCAAAGCCCGCGGCCCAACGGAGCACCGCAGCCGCCCCGGACGACGACGAGCATTCCGACATCGCCGTGTTTCCGCTCGCCATCCCGCTGACGGCCGGGCCCGGTGCGATTTCGGCCGTGATCCTGCTGGCGGACCGGGCTCCGTCGACCGCCGCGTTCGGTGCGATGATCGCCATCATCGCGCTGGTGATCGCGTCGACACTGGCGATCTTTCTCGCGGCGCCCCGGGTCGACCGGTTCCTGGGCGTAACGGGACAGGCCGTTCTCACCCGCCTTCTCGGCGTGATCCTGGCGGCGCTTGCCGTCCAGTTCGTCGCCGACGGGATCATCACGCTGACCAAGTCCGCCTGACTGTCCTGCCGTGGGGGGTAGGGCCGGTTGCGCGACAGCGGCAAAGCGGTGCAAGAGCCAGGCATTCGGCGTATGGGTGTCGAATAGTCAGGGCTGACGGGAGCATACGGACGTGCGGGGCGACGTTCTTCATTACGATTCTGAATCCGGCCTCGGCCACATCAGCGGCGACGATGGCGCCCGATACACGTTCGGTCGCAGCGACCTCGGCCGGTCAGAGCCGATCGCCGCCGGCGAGCGCGTCGATTTCCGCGTCGACGGGACCGTTGCCCGCGACATCTTTCCCGCCCCGGCGCCTCATCCGTCGGTGTCGGCGACGCCCTTTGCCGTAAGCGCGCCCATTGATCAGCCTCTGAGCTTCTGGGGATATTTCTGGGCCTGCCTGACGAGCCGTTACGTGCAGGTCTCCGGCCGCGCGCGGCGGAAGGAATACTGGGCGTTCTTCGTCTTCTCGATCCTTGCCCAGTTCCTCATTCTTCCAGTCGGGCTCGTGATCGACGGCGTGATCAGGAACGTGGTTTCCGGCGGCATTCCGGTGGCTACGATTGCCCTGTTCGGTCTGTTCTATCTCTGCATGCTCCTGCCCGGCATCGCGGTGTTCGTGCGCCGGCTGCACGACATCGGCCTTTCCGGCTGGTTCGCGCTGCTGTTTTACGCCATGTCGTTCTTCTATGTCGGCGTCATCGCGATGATCGTCGTGGCGCTCATTCCCTCCCAGGCCCACGACAACAAGTGGGGCCCGATGCCTGCCCGGCGGCAGACCTGACCGGAGGCCCCGGGGTAATCGCTTATGGTGCGGTCGCCACCAGAAGCGCCGTCGCGTCGTCGGACTGCTTGAAGCGCGGATAGCGGAGGCAGTCGGGATCCTCGTCGCGCTCGATGCGCCGCAGCTCGTCGCAGAGCGGAGCGAGCCCATCCCTCACGGCCAGGTCGAGAGCCTCCCGCGGCGGGTAGCGGCCGTAGTCTTCGAACAGTGACGCAAACCCGTCTGTCGCCAACAGGGCAACCGACGGAGCCGGGAGATCGAGCCGGTGCCGGCGGGCATGCTGCGCGGCCTCCGGGTCGAGGCCGAAGATCCAGTAGCCCTCGTCGGTGTTGTGCCGGTCGCGGCTCTCCTGCATCCGGCGGCGGACCTCCGGATGGGCAACCGTCGCCCCGGCCTCCCGCATGCGCCGCGCCGCCGCCTGCTCCATTTCGCGCCCGGCCCGTTCCAGACCGACCGATGCGAAGGCGCCGCTCTCGCCGCGCGCCAGGAGCACGCAATCGCCGAGTTCGATCACGTCGATCCCGGCATCGTCGAACCGGGCAAGGAGGATCGCGCCGGTCGGACGCTGATGCCGCGCCTTCGGTCTTCGGACAGCTTCGCGATCGAACCGGTCCGCAAGCTCGCGGATCGTCGCGTCGAGAAGCACCGGCAGATCGTCGGTCCCGGCTGCGATTCGCTCCGCGATCACTGCGCTCGCCGTGGACGACAGCCAGGCCGCATCGCTCGGACCGTCGAGGCATTCGACGTCGCCGACGCCGGTCGCGCCGTCGATCACCCAGGCGAAGCGGCCGGCTGCGCCGAACGCATCCTCGTTGAGCCGATCAGGGATGCCGCCCCGCGAACATGCGTCCAGAATGTCCACTGAGGCCACGTCGATACTCCAGGGATGAAGACAGCCGCCGGGCGCCCGACGAATGTGCGGCAGCGAACCGAGCGGGAAGAATTCCGCTCAGACCTGCAGCATCGAACGAAAAGCCCCTCTCAAATCATTGTATTTGAGAGTTTTTTGGCTGACCGAGCGATTTAGAATGGGATCTCGTCGTCGAGGTCGCGGCCATATCCGCCGCCGCCACCGCCGCCCTGGTCCATCGGGCCGGACTGTCCGAAGCCGCCGGAGCCCGACGAGCTGCCGCCGCCATATCCGCCGCCCGAGGAGCCGCCGCCGCCGCCCCCGCCTTCACCGCGGCCGTCCAGCATGGTCAGCGACGAGTTGAAGCCCTGTAGCACGACTTCGGTCGAGTAGCGCTTCTGGCCGGACTGGTCTTCCCACTCACGGGTCTGGAGCTGGCCCTCGAGATAGACCTTGGAGCCCTTGCGCAGATACTGCTCGGCGATCCGGCAGAGGCCCTCGTTGAAGATGACCACCCGGTGCCATTCGGTGCGCTCGCGCCGCTCGCCGGAATTCTTGTCGCGCCAGCTCTCCGAGGTCGCCACCCGCAGGTTGGCGATCGGCCGGCCGTCCTGGGTTCGGCGGATTTCCGGATCGGCACCGAGATTGCCGACGAGGATCACTTTGTTGACGCTGCCGGCCATGGTGGTCTCCTTGAGCTGGGTCTTGGTCGGTTCGTGTCGCGGCTGACTATCACGCGCCGCCAGGTGCGTCGCGGACGATAACGGGCTCACGCGCCATGACCAATCGCCCGGCGGCGCGATCCACGGGTTTTCTCCACGGGTTGAGCGTTTCCATCGATTTGTGCCGGAAACAGCCGGCGGAGACAAGAACATTCACGGAACAAAACTTCGCCGGCCGTGCCTCTGGCCATTCCTGTCCGCGATCCTATCTGGAGAGCAGGTTGCGGCCCGGCTCATTTTCGCGCGGCATGATGCGTTGCCGCGACGCCCGGAACATTGGTAGAACATTCATTCTTGTCCACGAGGCCTGGGATCCCGAGTCGGCTACCGGCGCAGGGTTTGCAGGCCCCTCCCTTTTGGCGGTAGGTGAAGGCCGCACCGGCGGCTCGGCCCGCCGCGTCAGACCCAGACCGGATGGCTTCGTTTCCATGCACAAGACGATCGCGATCAAAGGTGCCCGCGAGCACAATCTGAAGAACGTGGACCTTGAGATCCCGCGGGATTCGCTCGTGGTGTTCACCGGCCTGTCCGGGTCGGGAAAGTCGTCGCTCGCCTTCGACACGATCTATGCCGAGGGCCAGCGCCGCTATGTCGAGAGCCTGTCGGCCTATGCGCGCCAGTTCCTGGAGATGATGCAGAAGCCGGACGTCGACCAGATCGACGGCCTGTCGCCGGCCATCTCGATCGAGCAGAAGACCACCTCGCGCAATCCGCGCTCGACGGTGGGCACCGTCACCGAGATCTACGACTACATGCGCCTTCTCTGGGCACGCGTGGGCGTGCCCTATTCGCCGGCCACCGGCCTTCCGATCGAAAGCCAGACCGTCAGCCAGATGGTCGACAAGGTACTGGAGTTGCCGGAGAAGACGCGGCTCTACCTGCTGGCGCCGATGGTGCGCGGCCGCAAGGGCGAGTACCGCAATGAGCTGGCGGAGCTGCAGAAGAAGGGCTTCCAGCGGGTCAAGATCGACGGCGCATTCCACGAGATCGCCGAGGCCCCTGCCCTCGACAAGAAGCTGAAGCACGACATCGACGTGGTGGTCGACCGGGTGGTGGTCCGCGACGACATCGGCACGCGGCTCGCCGATTCCATCGAGACGGCGCTCCGGCTCGCCGACGGCATTGCGGTGGCCGAGTTCGCCGACGAGACCGACGAAGACGGAAAGCCGCGCCGGATCGTCTTCTCCGAAAAGTTCGCCTGCCCGGTGTCCGGCTTCACGATCCCGGAGATCGAGCCGCGCCTGTTCTCCTTCAACAACCCGGTGGGTGCCTGCCCCTCCTGCGATGGGCTCGGCACCACGCTGAGCTTCGAGGCCGATCTCGTCGTGCCGGACGACGCCCTGTCGCTGCGCAACGGCGCGATCCTGCCGTGGGCGCGGACGGGGAACACGTCGCCCTATTACACCCAGACCCTGGAAGCGATCACCAAGCACTACGACGTGTCGATGACCACGCCCTGGCGCGACCTGCCCGAGGAGGTCCGCGACACGATCCTCTACGGCACGAAGGAGAAGATCGCCTTCGTCTATGACGACGGCCTGCGCAGCTACGAGACCCGCAAGACGTTCGAGGGCGTCGTGACCAACATCGAGCGGCGCTGGCGGGAGACGGATTCCCAATGGGTCCGCGAGGAGCTGTCGCGCTATCAGTCCGACACGCCCTGCGAAGCCTGCGGCGGATACCGGCTGAAGCCCGAGGCGCTGGCGGTGAAGATCGCCGGCCGGCATGTCGGCGAAGGCTCGCAGCTCTCCATCCGCGAGGCGCACGCCTGGTTCGACGGGCTGGAAGAGCAACTCACTGCCAAGCAGAACGAGATCGCCAGCCGGATCCTCAAGGAAATCCGCGAGCGGCTGCGCTTCCTCGTCGACGTGGGCCTGGACTATCTGCAGCTGTCCCGGAACTCCGGAACCCTGTCGGGAGGCGAAAGCCAGCGTATCCGTCTCGCCTCCCAGATCGGCTCGGGCCTGACCGGCGTGCTTTACGTGCTCGACGAGCCATCGATCGGCCTGCATCAGCGCGACAACGCGCGGCTTCTGGAAACCCTCAAGCGCCTGCGCGATCTCGGCAACACGGTGATCGTGGTGGAGCACGACGAGGACGCGATCCTGGCCGCCGACTATGTCGTAGATGTCGGACCGGGCGCCGGCGTGCACGGCGGCCAGATCGTCTCCCAGGGCACCCCGGACGAGATCGTGGCCGACCCGAATTCGCTGACCGGGCAGTATCTGTCCGGCGCCCAGGCGATCGCGCTGCCGGACGAGCGGCGGCGCCTGAAGAAGGGCCGCAGGATCCGCCTGAAGGGCGCCCGGGGCAACAATCTGAAGGACGTCTCCGTCGATCTTCCCCTCGGCACCTTCACCGCCGTCACCGGCGTGTCGGGCGGAGGCAAGTCGACGCTCCTCATCGACACCTTCTACAAGGCGGTCGCCCGCCGCCTGAACGGTGCCCGCGACGTGCCCGCCGCACACGATTCCATCGAAGGCCTGGAGCTGATCGACAAGATCATCGACATCGACCAGTCGCCGATCGGCCGTACACCGCGGTCCAATCCGGCCACCTATACCGGCGCCTTCACTCCGATCCGCGAATGGTTCGCGGGCCTCCCGGAAGCCAAAGCGCGGGGCTACGGGCCGGGCCGCTTCTCCTTCAACGTGAAGGGCGGCCGCTGCGAAGCCTGCCAGGGCGACGGCGTCATCAAGATCGAAATGCACTTCCTGCCCGACGTCTACGTCACCTGCGACGTCTGCGAGGGCAAGCGCTACAACCGCGAGACCCTGGACGTCACCTTCAAGGGCAAATCGATCTCAGACGTGCTGGAAATGACGGTCGAGGAAGGCTGCAGCTTCTTCGAGGCGGTGCCGCAGGTGCGCGACAAGCTGGAGACGCTGAAGCAGGTCGGTCTCAGCTACATCAAGATCGGCCAGCAGGCGACGACGCTTTCGGGCGGCGAGGCGCAGCGTGTGAAGCTCGCCAAGGAGCTCTCCAAGCGCGCCACAGGACGGACCCTCTACATCCTCGACGAGCCGACCACGGGCCTCCATTTCCACGACGTGGCGAAGCTTCTGGAAGTCCTTCACAGGCTCGTGGAAACCGGAAATACCGTCGTCGTCATCGAGCACAACCTTGAGGTGATAAAGACCGCCGACTGGGTGATCGACCTCGGCCCGGAAGGCGGCGACGGCGGCGGTGAGATCGTCGCCACTGGCCGGCCGGAGGACGTCGTGAAGGAGCCGCGAAGCTACACGGGACGGTTCCTCGCGGAGCTTCTGGATCGCCGGCCCATCCGCAAAACGGCGAGCGCGGCCGAGTAGGTCCGCTTCTGCCCTCAAAGATTGTGGCTGGATCGTGACGGCTCTTGCACGAAGCCGTCACACGGCGATGCATGGACTGCAGGACAGTCATGCCGTTTTAGGTGATTACAAAGAAAGCAAACAAGCCCATATAGCGGGCAGTCGACGGTCGCGAACAACGCAATGGAGCCGCCGATACGAGAGCAGTTTCGCTGTCGGCCGTGAACAGGCCGGCATTTTTTATGGAGCGCCGCCATGTTCGACATTTTTGTTCGGACGTTTCAGTCCTGGAAGGACAACCGCAATGTGGCTGAGCTGACGAAGCTCTCGCCTCGCCAGCAGATGGATCTCGGGCTGACCTCGCTCGACATCGAGAAGCTGGTCGGCCGCTCCAGGACCACCCATCGCACCTGAATTTCAGTTCGAACCGGGACGTAGTTTCTGCGTATCCCGGGTCGTCAGCCACGGCCAATCCCTCCCCTCGGGCCGTGGTGAAAAGGAACGCCCGCCGGCCCCTCCCCCGGCGGGCGTTTTCTTGTTTCTGATCCCTGTTTCGTTCGCCACGGATCAATTCCGATTCCGCGCGAATTGCTTTAGGGAAGGCGTCGACCAATCGGAGAGCCTGACGCCTTGGATGCCAACACCCCCGCCCCCGCTGCATCGTTCGAGCCGGAAAGCGTCCTGAAGAGCGACGTCTTCAGCCGGGTGACCCTCGGCCGTCTCGGCCCGGCGACGGTGGTGGAGCGCGACGTCGGTCCGACGCCGGTCTGGTCCAGGCCGCTGGCGCATCTGCTCGCCTGGCACGAGCGCCGCGCCCTGCGCAGGCTGGCGGGTCTGGAGGGTGTCCCCCAGCTCGTGGCGGCCGACCGCACCCATCTTTACCGCTCCTGGCTGTCCGGCGTGCCGCTGCACATCGCCCAGCCGACCGGCGACACCGCCTTTTTCCGGGAAGCCAAGCGCCGGCTCCATGCGCTGCACCGGCGCGGCGTCGTGCACAACGACCTCGCCAAGCAGCAGAACTGGCTGCGGCTTGCCGACGGCACCCCCGCGCTGATCGATTTCCAGCTCGCCAGCGTCTTCCGCCGACGGGGCAAGCTCTTCCGGGTTCTCGCCTACGAGGATCTGCGCCACCTCCTCAAGCACAAGCGCCGCTACTGTCCCGACGCCCTCACCCCGCGCGAGCGTGCGGTGCTGGCCCGCAAGAGCCTGCCGACGCGCATCTGGATGGCGACCGGCAAGCGCGTCTACAACACCGTGACCCGCGATCTCTTCTCCTGGTCAGACGGCGAAGGCGGACACGACCGGCTGCGCGAGTACGGCGCAAGGCTCGAGGAGCGCCTCGAGGCTCACCCGAATGTCGCGCGCGCAGTGGTGGCCAGCTATCCCTATCCGCGCCACGGTGCCGGGCTCTACGCCTTCGTTGAGACCCATGGCGCGGCCGATCCGGCCGAACTCCAGTCCTGGTGCCGGGAATCGCTGGGAGCACCCGGCACACCCGATCTCGTCCAGCCGGTCGATGCCCTGCCGGAGACGGCGGACGGCGCGCCCCGCCGCGACCTCCTCACGCTGGTGGCCCGCAATCTCCTGGACGATCTCGACGCCAGCGAGGCCGACGCCACCGCGCGCGACCGCGTGCGCCGGATCGCGGCCGGCCGGCTCAACCTGTCCGACCGGACCTTTTCGGCGGGCGATCCGAGCCGACAGACCTGAGCGCGCGCCTCACACGCTCGGCTTCTCGTCGAACCAGGTCTGCAGAGGCATGATGATGGGCAGCTCGCCGTTCGCCTTGCGCCACGAATCGACGGCGAACCGCTCGCCCGTTTCGGCCTCGGAGATCACCGCGGTCGCGTGCGGATAGCGCCCGTCGAGGAAGAATCCGCGAGCAACCGGACGCTGAACGGTGTGATGCTTCAGGAAGCCGCGCTTTTCGGCAAGCAGCAGATAGCTCGTCGTGTTGGTCGATTCGTCGATACAGTCCATCTGGCCGGCCACGCCGGAATTCCAGATGTCGAGGCCGCCGATATCCCCTTCCGATCCGACCGTGGGCGCCACGGTGCGCTCCATCCAGGCAACCGCCTTGCCGATGGCCCGACGTTCCGCCTCCGGCGACGACCGACCGCGCACCAGGATGGCACGGAGCTTTTCCAGGTTCTTGGGGCTGAGCGAGACCGATGTCCTGCGCGCACAGCCGAAGCCGTGACAGACGACCAGCTTGGTGGCGGTCGGCGGCACGGCCTGGTTGGCCGCATACCACATCGACGGCTGACCGACCTGCTGCTGCATGCAGCCAGCCAGCACCGACACGGCCATCAAGACGCCAAAAAGCCGACTCACCACGTCTCGCACCTTTCTGCTAACGTTCGGCCTACCCTGACTGGTCAATGATGACCAGCTGGTTGATGGCCGCATGCGCCGGAAAGCCGCTGGTTGTGGCCGCGCTGTCACGGAGAAGACACATACGGTGTGTCGCCGGGCGTGTCGCACCCCACTGCCGGACCGTCGCCATGGTTGACCCGAAGCCGGACCGCCCTTCATAGGAACGCGTATGAAACCCTTGCACGTCATCGGCGGTGGCCTTGCCGGAAGCGAGGCCGCCTGGCAGATCGCTCAGGCCGGCGTACCTGTCATCGTCCACGAGATGCGCCCCGTGCGCGAGACCCCGGTCCACAAGACCGACGGCCTGGCCGAGCTCGTCTGTTCCAACTCGTTCCGGTCCGACGATGCGGAGAACAACGCCGTCGGCCTGCTCCATGCCGAGCTGCGCGATGCGGATTCCGTCATCATGGCAGCGGCCGACCGGCATCAGGTGCCCGCGGGCGGTGCGCTCGCCGTCGACCGCGACGGGTTTTCGGCGGCGGTGACCGAGGCGCTGGCCGCGCACCCGCTCGTCACGGTTCAGCGGGGCGAGATCGACGGGCTGCCGCCGGAGGACTGGGGCGACACGATCATCGCGACGGGACCGCTGACCTCGCCGGCGCTCGCGGACGGCATCCGAAGCCTGACCGGTGAGGACGCGCTGGCCTTCTTCGATGCGATCGCGCCGATCATCCACTTCGACTCCATCGACCTCGACAAGGCGTGGTTCCAGTCCCGCTACGACAAGCCGGGTCCCGGCGGGACCGGCAAGGACTATCTCAACTGTCCGATGTCGAAAGAGGAGTACGAGACCTTCATCGACGCGCTGCTCGCCGCCGAAAAGACGGTGTTCCGCGAGTGGGAGCTCGACACGCCCTATTTCGACGGATGCCTGCCGATCGAGGTGATGGCCGAGCGCGGCCGCGAGACGCTCCGGCACGGGCCGATGAAGCCGGTCGGCCTGACCAATGCCCACAAGCCGACCGAGAAGCCCTACGCCGTCGTCCAGCTCCGCCGCGACAACGCCCTGGGCACGCTCTACAACATGGTCGGCTTCCAGACGAAGCTCGTCTACGGCGAACAGGCCCGCGTCTTCCGCCTGATTCCCGGACTTGAGGACGCCCGTTTCGCCCGGCTCGGCGGCCTGCACCGCAACACCTATCTCAACTCCCCGACGCTGCTCGATCCGGTCCTGCGGCTGAAGGCGCGGCCCCAGCTGCGCTTCGCCGGCCAGATCACCGGCTGCGAGGGTTATGTCGAATCGGCGTCGATCGGATTGCTTGCGGGCAGGTTCGCCGCCGCAGACCGGCTCGGCCGGACGCAGCCTGCGCCTCCACCGACCACAGCCATGGGCGCCCTGCTGGGCCACATCACGGGCGGACATGTGGTCGGGCACGACGAAGGCGCACCGCGATCCTTCCAGCCGATGAACGTCAATTTCGGGCTGTTTCCCCCGATGGAAGCCCCGAAGGTCGATGGCGAAGGCAAGCGGATCACGGGGTCCGCGCGGGGCGCGGCCAAGAAGCGTCTGATGACGGCGCGGGCCAGGGCGGACTACGCGCGCTGGCTCCAGGGCGCAGAAAGCGTCGCCGCCGAATAGGCCCTTATCGCGCCAGGCAGGCGCCGAGCGGGACCCGTCCGTTCCGCTCGCGACTTCGCATGCGGCGCGCGCCCCGCCACAACGTCCACAGGGATTGCAGCCGCGAGGGCATGACGTCGCTCGTCCAGGGATCGTAGTCGGTGGCCGCCACTCGCTTGAGGACGCGCGGCACCAGAGCCAGCGTCAGGAAAGCAGGCGCCACCTCGGCGGGAACGCTGTCGCCGAGGCTGCGCACCTCGGCCAGATGCCGCCATGCCTGCTCGTCGAGCTCCCAGGCGGCCGCCTTTGTGCCGGGGTCAACCGGATCGAAGATCGCCCTGGTCGCGTCGGTTCCGTGCCGCTCTAGCATCTCCTGGGGCAGGAACATCTGGCCGCGGCGGAGATGATGCGGGAGCGCCCGCAGCACCGACGCGATCGCCTCGGCAACACCGGCATGTCCCGCCAGGGTGCCTGTTCCGGGATCAGAGCCGTTGGCCAGAACCAGCGCGGAAAGCTGGAAGAGCGCCCCATGGGTCTCTCCGGCATATCCTTCGAGCGTGCCAAGATCCGGCATTGGATCGTCATACAGGTCGAACACCCGCGCCTCGGTCATCGCGATCAGCGGCGCCCGGGGCAGCGAATAGCGATCCACTGTCTGAAGCAGCGCATCGGCGACCGGATGGCCCCGGACGTCTCCGTGACCGCCGCCGTTCAGGAGATCGCGCCACCATTGCAGCCTGATCTCTCCCGGCATCGGATCGCGAACCACCTCGCGCACGCGAACGAGTTCGAAATGGAAGGCGTACAGCGCCATCAGCGCCGGCCGGTGCTCGGCCGCCGCGAACAGGGACGCCGAAAACCGGTCCGGGTCCTTGGTGCGGACCAGGTGCTGGCACTGATCGAATACGTCGGTCATGTCGATCGGGACATAGGGCCGTATCGGCGCGCGTCGCGGGTCAGAAACTCGGATAGCGAAGAAAACACGTCACGGCCGCCGCGCTGCGTCGGGTATGCGTCCGCTGCCGTCCGATCATGCGACAGCCAGCAGAGCCGCTGCGACCCGGCGCTCCTCGGCCAGCAGGACGTTGAACGTCCTCACGGCTGATCCGGTCGGCATCACCTCAACGCGCACGCCAGCGTCCCGGAGCCGTTCCCGGATAGGCTCCGGCAGCGGAAGCGGCATGGTCCCCATCCCGACCAGGAGCAGCTCGATGTCATCGCTTTCCGCGACGATGCGATCGAACGCGTCCGCTTCGAGATCCTCCAGAGACCGGGGTGCCCAAGCATAGATCCCGGAGGGCACGCAAAGGATCGATCCCTTGTGGGACATCTCGGCGAAACGGAACCCGCCGTCCCCATAGGAATCGATTGGCGCGCGCGCCGGATAGTGCGCCTCCTTCAGAACGATGCCCGGCGGGACCGACCGGTCGCCGCCCTCAGGCTCCGTCATGTCAGGACGCTCCCGCCGGGGCCGCTTCCTCAGCGTCGTCCGCACTGTCGTCCGGTCGCAGCTTGAACATGATCAGCATCGGCGCGGCGATGAAGATCGACGAGTAGGTGCCGATCAGGATGCCCCAGATCATCGCGAACGTGAACGAGCGGATGACCTCGCCGCCGAAGATGAACAGCGCGATCAGGGCGATCAGGGTCGTCACCGACGTCATGATCGTGCGCGAGATCATCTGATTGATCGACAGGTCGATCAGCTCCGCCATCGGCATCTTTTTGTACCGGCGAAGGTTCTCCCGAACCCGGTCGTAGACCACGACCGTATCGTTCAGCGAGTAGCCGACGATCGTCAGCACCGCCGCGATACTGGTCAGATTGAACTCCAAGCCGACCACCGCGAACATGCCGATCGTTATCAGGACGTCGTGCACCGTCGTGACGACGGCGCCGACGGCGAAATGCCATTCGAACCGGAACCAGATGTAGATCATGATCGCCAGCAGGGCCGACACGACAGCGATCAGACCGGCCTGGGCCAGCTCCGAGGACACCACCGGCCCCACGACTTCCACCCGGCGGAATTCGACGCGATCCTGAAACATGTCGCGCATCAGCTGGATGGCGCGCTGCTGTTCCTGCTCGCCGCCCGGCTGGCGCACCACACGGATAAGCACGTCGTTGGGCGATCCGAACTCCTGGATCTGCACGTCACCGAGATTGAGCTGGCCGATCTCCTGGCGCAGCTCGCCGATGTTCGCGGGACCGTCCTTGGTCTGGATCTCGACGAGCGTTCCGCCTTCGAAATCGATGCCGTAGTTCAGTCCGACAACGAAGAACAGGATCACCGAGGCGACCGACAGGGCGCTCGACAGCACAAATCCCAGCTTCCAGAACTTCATGAAGCGGAATTTCGTGTCGGTGGGCAGGGACACTAGACGCATGATTTTTGCTCCGCCTTTCCGTCAATCACAACGGAACGGCCGACGGCCGCCGCATGCGAACCCATTGGGCGACGAGCAGCCGGGTGAACATGAACGCCGAGAACACCGTGGTCACGATGCCGATGGCGAGCGTGACGGCGAAACCGCGCACGGGGCCGGAGCCAAGCTGGAACAGGATCACGGCCGCGATCAGCGTGGTGATGTTCGCGTCCAGGATCGTGCCGAGCGCGCGTGAGAAGCCGGCATCGATCGCCGTGATTGCCGATCGGCCCTGCCGGGCCTCCTCCCGGATGCGCTCGTAGATCAGCACGTTGGCGTCCACCGCCATACCCATCGTCAATACGATGCCTGCGATGCCCGGCAACGTCAGGGTCGCCTGCAGCAAAGACAACAGCCCCAGAATCAGGATCACGTTCACGGCAAGGGCGATGTTCGCGAACACGCCGAACAGCCCGTAGACCGCCAGCATCGCGACCGCCACGCCGATCACCGCCACCACGGCGGCGATCTCGCCCGCCTCGATGGAATCCTGACCCAGGCCGGGTCCGACGGTCCGCTCTTCCACGATCGTGAGCCGGGCCGGAAGCGCGCCCGCCCGCAGCAGGATCGCCAGATCGTTGGCAGTCTGTACCGTGAAGTTGCCGGATATCTGTCCGGATCCACCGATGATCGGTTCGCGGATGACCGGCGCCGAGATGACCTCTTCGTCCAGCACGATGGCGAACGGACGGCCAACGTTGTTCGTGGTCACGTTGCCGAACTTGCGGGCGCCTCCGGTCGACAGACGGAACGTTACGATCGGTTCGTTCGTCTGCTGGTTGAACGTCGCCTGGGCGTCGACCAGATCCTCGCCGCCGAGGAGCGCACTTTCCTCGACCACGTAGGGCTGCGGCGGGTCGTCCATCGAATACAGGACGGTGTTGCCGGGCGGCGGACGCGTCTCGATCGCCTGGCGCGGATCGACGGTGGTGTCGACCAGATGGAAGGTCAGCTGCGCGGTCTGGCCGACAAGCGCCTTGAGGCGCTCCGGATCATCCAGACCTGGCGCCTCGACGAGAATGCGGTCCTCTCCCTGGCGCTGAATGTTCGGCTCCGTGGTGCCGAGCTCGTCGATGCGGCGCCGGATCACCTCGATCGACTGCTGCACGATCGAGCGGATCCGCTGGGACAGCCCGTCCTCGGTGAAGGTGAACCGGATCAGTCCGCCCTCGCCCGTGGTCATCTGGAACTCGTCGACGGCGCCCTGTCCGAACAGAGTGGACTGGAGCGGGTTCACGAGATCGGCCAGACGTTCCTGGGCGGCCTCGACCTGAGCCGTGTCGCGGATGCGGACCTGGGCTCCGTTATTCGCGACGCCGAGCCCCGTGTAGCCGATCCGCGGCTCCTCCCGCAGTTCCTGCCGGATCTCGCCCACAAGCGACTGAAGCCGCTTCTGGACGTAGTCCTCCCGGTCCACCTGATAGAGCAGATAGGCTCCGCCCTGCAGGTCGAGACCGAGCACGATCTGCCGATGCGGAAGCCAGGACGGCCAGGAATCCACAGTCGACTTCGGGAAGAAGTTCGGAATGACCGCCAGCAGGCCGATGACGGCCACACCGATGATCAGGGCAATCTTCCAGCGGGCGAAGTAGAGCATTTAGAGCCTATCGATAAGCGCGGCGGCCGACATCGCGCCGCCGAACGCCGACGATGCCGTGGCTGTCACGGTCACATGGAACAGCGGGTGGATCACCCGTTGTCGTTGACCGGTTCGCCTTTGGCACGGACCTCGGTGATGGTGTTGCGAATCAGACGGACCCGAACCCCCTCGGAAAGCTCCACCTGGACTTCGTTCTCGTCCACCACCTTGGTGATCTTCCCGATCAGGCCACCCGCCGTCACGACCGTGTCACCACGACGCAGCGCAGACACCATTTCCTGGTGCGCCTTCATGCGCTGGCGCTGAGGCCGCAGGACCAGAAAATACATGATCACGAAAATCAGGATGAACGGCAGCAGCGACACGATCAGCTCGCTGCCGCCCCCGCCGCCGAAACCCTGGGCATAGGCTGGGGTAACCCACATGAACCGTTCTCAGCTCCGTTTGTTTGGCGTATCTCGGGGGATCCGCTCGTCCGGGTCGGCCGGGTGCGATCCGGAAAGGCCGGAGCCGCTCAGCCACTCATCGTCATCATAGGTGGGAAGCGACCACGAAAAGCAAAACCGGTTTCCGATATGCCGCCCGCTTCCGGACCCGTCGAAGATCCAAATCCCGTCGTCCGCCTTGATCTCGGAAAACGGCGCGGACTATAGCGGCCATGACCGCCATTGCAAACGAATCCCGCCGCCTGCAGTCCCGGTCGCCTTGGAGGTCCCTGCTCGTGTCCAATTCCCAGGACGATGCCCTTGTCTCACGGCTCGACAAGCTGATCGCGCTGCTCGAGCGCGCGGTCCCACCTGCGCCGGAACCCATCACCTTCGACAAGGCCGACGGATTCGTCTGGCACCCCTCTCCGGCCCGCGTTGAGCCCGTCGTCCGGATCAACCGTGTCGACCTCTCGCTCCTCAAGGGCGTCGACCGCGTCCGCGATCAGCTTCTCGATAACACCGAGCGATTCGCCCGGGGGCTGCCCGCGAACAACGTGCTTCTCTGGGGCGCGCGCGGCATGGGCAAATCGTCGCTGGTGAAGGCCGCCCACGCCCACGTCAACGCCACCGCGAGCGGCCGTCCTCCGCTCAAGCTGATCGAGATCCATCGCGAGGACATCGAGACCCTTCCCGCGCTGATGTCCGTGGTGCGCAGTTCCGACTATCGCTTCGTCCTGTTCTGCGACGACTTGTCCTTCGACGGCGGCGACGCGTCCTACAAATCGCTCAAGGCGGTCCTGGAAGGCGGGATCGAGGGGCGGCCGGACAACGTGATCTTCTATGCGACCTCGAACCGCAGGCATCTTCTACCCCGCGACATGGTCGAGAACGAGCGGTCGACCGCGATCAATCCCGGCGAAGCGGTGGAAGAGAAGGTCTCGCTGTCGGACCGGTTCGGCCTCTGGCTCGGGTTCCACAAATGCAGCCAGGAAGAATATCTGACGATGGTGGAAGCCTACGCCCGGCACCATGCGCTGGATGTCGATGCGGAAACGATGCGTGCCGAAGCGCTGGAATGGGCGACCACGCGCGGCGCCCGCTCGGGCCGTGTCGCGTGGCAGTTCATCCAGGATCTGGCCGGCCGTCTGGGTGTGCCGCTCGACCAGCGGTCAGGCTAGCCCGTAGACGCTCTCGTCTCCGACCCGGAACAGTTCGTCCACGGCATCCGCCGGCAACGGATAGGAGAAGTGGTGCCCCTGGGCGAGATCGCAGCCGTTGTCGTGCAGCCACTCCGCCTGGGCACCGGTCTCCACCCCCTCGGCGATCGAGGTCTTCTCGAGATCCCGGCAGAGCGAGATGATGGACTTCACGATGGTCCGGCTCTCGCGCCGCTCCATGAGCGTGGTCACGAAGGACCGGTCGATCTTGACGTTGTCGAACGGCAGTCCATTGAGCTGACCCAGATTCGCATATCCGGTGCCGAAATCGTCCAGCGCGAACCGGACGCCCTCAGCTTTCAGTGAATTGATGGTCCGGGCCGTACGGGTCCAGTCGGCAAGCGGATTGCCTTCCGTCACCTCGATCTCGAGGCGCTCGGCGGACAGCCCGGTCCCATCCAGGACCGACAGGATCTTGTTGGCAAGAAAGGGATCGCGAAACTGGTTCGGAGACACGTTCACCGCGACGCGGATAGACGGGTCCCATTTGACGACGTCGGCGCACATCTGCCGCAGGATCTGGAAGAAGAGGTCCCCGATGAAGCCGCCGCTCTCGGCGGCCGGAATGAAATGATCGGGGCCGATGATGCGGGAGGTCGGCAACGTCCAGCGCGCCAGGGCCTCGACCCCCACGGCGGTTTCCGTGTTCAGGGACACCACCGGCTGATAGTAGGGAACGACCTGATGCTGGCGTACGGCTTCCCGCACGCGCCCCCGCAGCTCTTGCTGCGTCGACAGAGACAGGAGATGAAAAGCTTTCGGTCCGTCCGCATCCCAGGCAGCCGGAAATTCAAACCCGTCGCTTGCCGTCATCGTCTGGACTGTCACACTCCCCTAATATTCGATTGCCAGTCTGTAGAAGCGCGGCTTTCAGCCATCATTTTTATGAGACGTCTCAGGCCATGGGTGGTTCAAGATTCGGACCGACCGTCCTCTTGACTACCACGCCCCCGAATTGTCAGCGTCATAAAAATCGTACAGATGGTGAAGCCTGTTGCCAACGGATCAATAAGCTTCGCCTAATATTCTTCTTATGAAAGCTTTACTTAGCGCCCGGCCCGCGGTTTCGCAACTTAATAAATGGACATAAAGCCTTGCCAGGCCGCGACACATCGTCCGGCTGGTGAGGTCATCTGCAATGCGGGAAGCGTGAAGGGAAGCGGAGTGGCTGGGGGACCAGGATTCGAACCTGGACTAACGGAGTCAGAGTCCGCTGTTCTACCGTTAAACTATCCCCCACCGGCCGCCGGGGCGGCAGGTGTCGCCTCGATCGAGCTCGTCGAGAAGCGAGCCCCATTTAGCGAAGGCGTTTTCCTAAAACAAGAGCCTGCGTTTGGGAACCGCCTTTGCGCGAAAAGTTCGGTCCCGGTTCCGGACAATCCACATGTGTTCCGCGATCACCGCTGGCCGGGCCGGTCGCGGGAAAGGCCCTTCTCCTCCAGTTCGCCGAGATAGGCCTCCCAGACCGTTTCCCGATCGCGGCCCAGTTCCGCCAGATAGCGGAACGTATAGAGCCCGGTGGAATGACCGTCGTCGAACACGAGCCGGACGGCGTAGTTTCCGACCGGCTCGATGGCCGAAATCGACACCTCGCGTTTGCCGCCGACCGTCTTGCGTTCGGCGGGCGTGTGCCCTTTCACCTCCGCCGACGGCGAGCGGACCCGCAGCAGCTCCGCCGTCAGCTCGTCGCTCGATCCGTCATCCCAGGTGACCGTCAGAACGCGCCGACCCGTCTTCAGGCGGAGTTCGGTGGGCCAAGCCAGTGCATTCGTCGACATCGTCGCTCCCCATCCTGTCTTCGGAGTTTCCGCGCCGACCGCGGAGCCGGTAACGCCGGACCTTGTGATCCCGCGGCATGACCGTCATATTCGGCTGTATATCCCGGTCGCGCCTCACCGCGATAGGCTCGGCCTCATGTGGAAGCCAGGAAAGACACGAGCAATGGCCGATATGGCGTCTCTCAATCCGGACACCAACCGCGGCCCCCTCGTCGATCCGTTCGCGAGGGCCATTACCTATCTTCGCGTTTCGGTGACCGACCGGTGCGACTTCCGCTGCGTCTACTGTATGTCGGAGAATATGACGTTCCTGCCGAAGCGGGATCTTCTGACACTGGAAGAGCTCGACCGGTTGTGTTCGGCGTTCGTCGCCCGGGGCGTCCGCAAGCTCCGGCTGACCGGCGGGGAGCCTCTCGTCCGCCGCAATCTGATGGACCTGATCCGCTCGCTCTCCCGCCATCTGGACGCCGGCACGCTGGAAGAGCTCACCCTGACGACGAACGGGTCGCAGCTGGCGCGCTTTGCCGACGATCTCCGGCAGGCAGGTGTTCGCCGCCTGAACGTCTCCCTCGACACCCTGGATCCGGACCGATTCAAGGCGATCACCCGCTGGGGCGATTTTTCCAAGGTGATGGACGGACTTCGCGCGGCCGAGGAAGCGGGTATCCACGTCAAGATCAACATGGTGGCGCTGCGCGACGTCAATGCCGACGAGATCGAGACGATGCTCGCCTTCTGCCATGAACGCGGCCACGACCTGACCCTTATCGAAACGATGCCGCTCGGCGACATCGAGGGCGACCGCACCGACCAGTTCCTGCCGCTGTCGGAGGTCCGGCGCCGGCTCGAGACCCGTTACACACTCGACGACCTTCCCGACCGCACCGGCGGCCCGGCCCGCTATGTCCGTGTCCGGGAGACCGGCGGCCGGCTCGGCTTCATCACGCCGCTGACCCACAATTTCTGCGAATCCTGCAACCGGGTGCGCCTCACCTGCACCGGCACGCTCTATATGTGCCTCGGCCAGGAGGACGCAGCCGACCTTCGCGCGCCGCTGCGGGCCTCGGAGGGCGACGAGGCGCTCCATGCGGCGATCGACGAGGCGATCGCGCGCAAGCCCAAGGGACACGATTTCATCATCGACCGCGATCGCCAGGCACCAGCCGTCTCGCGGCACATGTCGGTGACCGGGGGCTGACCGCTCGCCGCTGCCACGCACCGTCCCCGATCCGGGTCTGATATGCCCGCAGGAACAAGGCGGACGCTTTCGCCTTGCCAACCGGCATCCGCGCTGCCAAAGCCAGACGATGATCTCCCGGATCGCCTCCCGCTCCACGCCGCCTTCCCTGTTCGTGCTCATCGTGGTCTCCACGCTGCAGCCGATCGCGGTGAACATGTACGTGCCGTCGCTTCCGGCGATGGAGCGCGCGCTCGGAACCGATGCGACGAGCATCCAGCTCACCATCACCGTCTATCTGGCCGCCACCGCGATCGGGCAGCTCATCATGGGGCCGCTGTCGGACCGGTTCGGCCGCCGCCCGGTTCTGTTGTGCGGACTCGTCCTGTTCGTGGCCGGCAGTCTGGCCTGTGCGATGGCCGGATCGATCGGCGCCCTTCTCCTGGCCCGGATGGTTCAGGCATTCGGCGCCTGCGCCGGGCTCTCGCTGGCGCGCGCGATCGTTCGCGACACGTCCGCCAGCAACGCCGCAGCGGCGCGGATCGGCTATCTGAACATGGGAATGGCGATCGCACCGGTTCTGGCGCCGGCGCTGGGCGGACAGTTCGAGCAGGCCTTCGGATGGCGCGCGAACTTCGACTTCATGGCCGCCTTCGGCGGTCTGGTCCTGATCTATGCCTTTATGGCTCTGCCGGAAACGCGCCGCAGAAGCGCGGAAACGGCGTCCTCCCGCTCCATGCTCGACGGCAGCCTGCGGCTTTTGCGCAACCGCGCCTTCTGGATCTACGCGGGAACGCTGATGCTCCTATCGAGCACCTTTTTCGCGCTCGTATCCGGCGGACCCTACGTCGCGATCCGCGTCCTGGGCCTGAGCCCGGCGACCTTCGGCCTGTACTTCATGCCGCTGGTGCTCGGTTACATGTTCGGAAACTTCGTCACCGCCCGGTTCGGCGCCCGAATCGGCATCGGGCGCATGATCACCATCGGCAATAGCCTCACGCTGACCGGTGTGGTCCTTTCGGTGGGATTGTTCAGCGCCGGTTTCCAGGTGCCGATCGCCCTGTTCGGACCGCTCGTCATAACGGGGATCGGCAACGGATTCGGGCTGCCCAACACGATTGCCGGTGCCGTCAGCGTCGACCCCGACCTCGCCGGTGCAGCTTCGGGCGTGGCCGGCGCAGTGCAGGTCGGCGGTGGAGCGGTGGCCACCGTCATCGTGGGACGCCTGTTCGACGTGGACGCCCTCGCCGGCACGGCCTGGCCGATGTTCCTTCCGATGATCGTCGGGGCCGTCTGCGCACTGATCCTCGGCGCGTTCGCCCGCGACAGCCTGCTGCGCTAGGCGTCACGCCGCTTCAGGCTTCGTCCTCGATCACGATCTTCGGCATCGGCCGGCTGGCCGCCGCCGCCTCGTCGAGGCCCTCCAGCACGCCGGTGGCCACGTCCATGAAGGCGCGGGCCTGGGGGCTGTCGGGCTCGGCGACCACGATGGGCGTACCGCTGTCGGAGCGCTCACGGATCGCCATGTGCAGCGGGATCTCGCCGAGGAAGCGCGCGCCGAGCCGCTCCGCCTCGTGTCGCGCACCGCCGGTTCCGAAGACGTCGGACCGCTCGCCGCAGTGCGGACACACGAAATGGCTCATGTTTTCGACGATCCCGAGGATGGGGACGTCCACCTTCTCGAACATCGCCAGACCCTTGCGGGCATCAATCAGGGCGAGGTCCTGAGGGGTGGAGACGATCACCGCGCCCGCCAGCGGGACGTTCTGCGCCAGCGTGAGCTGCGTGTCGCCGGTTCCCGGCGGCATGTCCACGACCAGCACGTCGAGGTCGCCCCAGGCGACGTCGCGCAGCATCTGGGTGAGCGCGGAAACCACCATCGGGCCGCGCCAGATCATCGGCGCTTCCGGATCGACCAGAAACCCGATCGACATGACCTTCACGCCATGGGCTTCGAGCGGCTTGATCCGCTTTTCGTCGATCGCCTCGGGCTTGGCGGTCAGGCCGAGAAGCCGGGGCATTGACGGCCCGTAGATATCGGCATCCAGGATGCCGACGGACAGGCCGTTGCGCGCCAGCGCGAACGCCAGGTTCGCCGCCGTCGTCGACTTGCCGACGCCTCCCTTTCCGGAGGCGACGGCGATGATGGACCGGATCCCCTGGATCGCCCCGCCGCGCGCCTGCTGCGGCCCGGCGCCGCCTCCCGCCTTGGACTGGGCCGGCCTGGGCGGCGGTGCGGAGGATGCCGCCGGCGCCTGACCGGGCGCGCGTTCCGCGGTGAGCGCAACCATCACCCGCTGCACTCCGGGGATCGCCGCGATCTCGTCCTCCGCCCGCTTGCGCAGGGGCTCCAGGGACTGAGCCCGCTCGGCCGGAACCGAAATCGAGAACGCCACCCGCCCCTCCGAGACGTAGATCTCGGAAACGAGCCCCAAGGAGACGAGGTCCCCGGTACCGTCCGGCCCGGGAACATGGCTGAGCCGCTCGCGCACGGTCTCCTTCGTCGGTGTTGCCATGGGAGATTTCCTGCCCTTCAGTGGCCAAATCATTTTGTGCGACCCTATTGAGGCTTCGTGGTCCGTCAATGCCAGCGCTTCGGCCAGACGAAAAGACGGTACGGCCGGCGGTGATTCTCGCGGGAGGACATGGCCACCGGATCGGCGGTGACAAGCCCTTCGTGCGTCTTTCCGGGACCCCGCTCCTCGACCACGTTCTCGCCCGCCTGCGCCCACAGGCCGATCCGATCGCGCTCAACGCCGATGCCGACGACCCGCGGCTCCGGACCTACGCCCTTCCGATCCTTTCCGACAGCACGGCCGATCGTCGCGGCCCGCTGGCCGGGCTCGCAGCGGCTCTCAGGTGGGCGCGCGACAGTCTCCAGTGCGACCGCGTCGCGCTCGTTCCGGTCGACGCCCCGTTCCTGCCGACGGATTGTCTCGAGCGCCTGTTGGCCGGCGGGAGCGCAATCTCCATCGCAGCCTCCGGAGGGCGTGTCCATCCGGTCGTGGGCTGCTTTTCCACGACGCTTCTGGACGATCTCGAGGACCATCTCGGACGCGCCGAACGGACGTCGGTGATGGCCTGGGTCGACCGTCACGCGCCCGACATTGTGGTCTTCGACCCCGTCCGGATCGGCAGCCGGGACGTCGACCCCTTCTTCAACATCAACACGCAAGACGATCTGGCGGCCGCCGCGGCGATCCTGGCCGCTGATCCGTCCGCAGCGGCGCCCCTCTCAGGCCGCGGCCGTTGAACTGCGGATCCAGTCGAGAAAGGACTTCGACCCGCCGGTCACCGGAAGCGCGACCACCGCCGGCTCGTCGTAGGGGTGTTTGTCCACCACGGCCCGGGTCACCGCGTCGATCAGGGCGCGGCGCGTCTTCACGATCATCGCCACCTCGTTTTCCTGCTCGATCTTTCCCTCCCAGGCGAACACCGAAATCATGCCCGGCAGGATGTTCGTGCAGGCCGCCAGTCCGTCGGTCACCAGATCGCCGCCGACCCGGCGCGCGCTCTCCACATCGGGAAAGGTGGTGTAGATCAGGGTCAGGTCGCTGTCGTCCATCGCCGTTCGGTCCTTCTGGTTGCGCGGGGATCAGTTGGCAGGAACGGGCGGCCATGGTACGGCGCTGCACACCCTCCGGACATTCGCCATGATCCAGCCAACTGCTCTCCCCTCGATTGCGTTCGTCGCCAGCCCCTCCGACGAGGCGGAAGCCGCACGGAGCGAGCTGATTGCGCGCTATGGCGACACGCCGCCTGACGATGCCGACGTGATCGTCGCGCTCGGCGGGGATGGTCTCATGCTGGCGACGCTGCATCGGTTCATGAACACGGGCAAGCCCATCTACGGGATGAACCGGGGCTCGGTCGGTTTCCTGATGAACGAATACCGGGCCGAGGACCTGCACGAGCGCATCGCGGAAGCCGTGACGACCGCGATTCACCCGCTGTTGATGACGGCGCGCGACGTCTACGGGGCCGAACACACCGCGCGGGCGATCAACGAGGTCTCGCTGCTGCGGCAGACCCATCAGGCGGCCAAGCTCAGGATCTCCATCGACGGCCGCGTGCGGCTCGACGAACTGATCTGCGACGGCATCCTCGTCTCCACGCCGGCGGGCTCGACGGCCTACAACCTGTCCGCCCACGGGCCGATCCTGCCGATCTACGCCCCGTTGCTCGCCCTGACGCCGATCAGTGCCTTCCGGCCCAGGCGCTGGCGCGGCGCGCTTCTGCCGAACCACGCCTCGGTCCGCGTCGAGATCTTCGAGGCCGCCAAGCGCCCGGTCGCGGCGGCGGCGGATCATCAGGAAATCCGCTCGGTGGTCGAGGTCGAGGTGGCCGAGGACGACCACTCCGAAAGCCTGGTCATGTTCGATCCGGACCACAGCTGGGACGAGCGCATCCTCGCCGAGCAGTTCCGCTACTGACCGCATCGCATAAGGTCCCGGGAGGTCGAGCCGCGCCACACAGATCGCGGTTGTCGGCCGCCGGCCGATCGCTCACTATCGACGTCCAAGATCACAAGGACCATCGGAGGAAAGCATGTCGGCGGCACGCGGCGGTCTCTATCTGGAGGATTTCGTTGTCGGAACCGTCTATCGGCACACGCTGCGCCGGACCGTGACGGAGGCCGACAACATGCTGTTTTCCAACATGACGCTGAACCCGCAGCCGCTCCACATCGACCGCCACTACTGCGAGACGGAGACGGACTGGGGCCAGCCGCTGGTCAACAGCCTGTTCACGCTGGGCCTGCTGATCGGCATTTCCGTGAGCGACCTGACGGTCGGGACCACCATCGCCAATCTCGGCATGAGCGAGACGCGTTTTCCGGCGCCCGTCTTCCACGGCGACACCATCCACGCGACGACGACGGTGCTGTCCAAGCGCGAATCCAAGTCGCGGCCCGATGTCGGCATCCTCGAACTGGAGCACACGGCCTACAACCAGCACGACGTCGTGGTGGCGGTGAGCAAGCGGACCGTCATGGTTCGTCGCAAGCCCCAGGCCTGAGCCGGGTCCCGCCATGCGCTCCCTGCTCTTCGTTCCCGGCGACAGCCGCCGAAAGCTCGACAAGGGCCTCGGCTCCGGCGCGGACGTCCTCCTCATCGATCTCGAGGATTCCGTCTCCGCCGACTCCAAGGCCGAGGCCCGACGGATAACCGCCGCGTTTCTTGCCGACACCATCGACGCGCCGGACAGGCCGCGTCTGTTCGTGCGCATCAATGCCTTCGAGACCGAGCTTGTCGATGCCGACCTCGAAGCCGTCATGCCTGCCCGGCCGGAAGGCGTGATGCTGCCCAAGGCGGCCGGCGGCCCGGATGTGACGCGCCTGGATGCCAAACTGGCCGTCCGGGAGGCGGAGGTGGGGCTTCCAGATGGGTCGACCCGGATCCTTGTGGTCGCCACGGAGACCGCCGGCGCTCTGTTCCAGCTGGGTTCCTACCGCGACAGCAGTTCCCGGCTCGCAGGGCTTGCCTGGGGTGGCGAGGATCTTTCCGCCGAGCTCGGCGCCGCATCGATGCGCGACCCGGACGGCAACCTGACCGATCCGTTCCGGATGGCGCGCAGCCTGTGCCTGGCCGGCGCGGTCCATGCGGGCGTCGCGCCGATCGACACCGTCCATACCAATTTTCGCGACATCGACGGGCTGAAGCGCGAATCGGAGATGGCGGCTCGCGACGGTTTCACCGCCAAGATGGCGATTCACCCCGCTCAGGTTCCTGTCATCAACGCGGCGTTCACGCCCGGCGCCGACGCCATTGCATCGGCCCGGCGGATCGTGGACGCCTTCGCGGCCAAACCAGGCGCCGGCGTGGTCGGCCTCGACGGCGAGATGGTCGACCGCCCGCATCTGCGGCGGGCCGAGCGTCTACTGGAGCGCGCCCGCGCCGCCGGGCTGTCTGTCTGACCGCGCCGTCCGCGCTGTCTCACTCTCCGGCGCGGGCGGCCGGATCCCAGTTCGTGATCAGACCGGCCAGCGTCGGGCGGGCGCGGTCCGTCGGAACGCTATCCGCCGTCCCGATCTGCACGAAACCGGCCATCTGCTCGTGGGGCTCGAGGCCGAGCATCGCCAGCACCTCGGGATCGTAGGCGTACCACTCCGTCAGCCACTGGGCGGCAAAGCCGTGGCCATAGGCGGCATGAACCAGATTGAGGCAGACGGCCCCGGCGGACAGGATCTGTTCCCACTCCGGGATCTTCGGGTGCGGGCCGGCGCAGCTGACCACACCGACGACCAGCGGCGCGGATGCGAACCTGTCCCGCTCGCGCTGCAGAAACTCCTCGCTCGCCTCCCGGTCGCGCCGCTTCACCAGATCGGCGAGCGCTGCCCCGAACGCAAGCCGCGCATCTCCCTCGAACAGAATGAACCGCCAGGGCGCGAGCTTGCCGTGGTCGGGAACACGCGCCGCGATGGTCAGCATGTCGGTCAGCGTTTCGGAATCGGGCCCCGGCGCGCCGAGATTGGCGGCGGGAACCGAACGGCGTGTGCGCAGGTGTGTGAGCAGATCCGTCATTTGAACGACTAAAACCCCGGCTTATCTGCGGAAATCCGGCCCCTTATGCGACCGGAAACACGGGTTCCGCAAGCACCCGGGGCTTGTGGCCATGATATCGACATCGTATTCAGTTTTGTGGCGAATACAGTTTCCGGGGCCGTCCGAGAGCCCCGCCATGCAACGTAGCGACGTGGAACAGGGAAAGGATCAGGGCCGATGAAGCCAAAGGCGATCGGAAGGCTCGCTGGAGTGGCGGCGCTGCTTGTTGCGCTGTGCCCGCTCGCGATTGCCGCCGACGTACCGGTTCCGAAGGCAAAACCCGACCCCAATGCACCCGAGCGGGCTATTCCGGATTTCTCCACCGTCTCCAACTTTCCGATTCTCAACAGCCCCGAGTTCAGCGCCGCGCTGTCGCAGTATGCGCCGCCGGCCGACATCGAGACCGGGACCCCGTCGGAGAAGGAGATCGCACTCTACCTGATCGCCAAGCTGACCAATGAAGGACGCCCGCTCGACAACGGCGTTCACTGGCGCCTGTTCGGCGTGATCCCCGACGCCGACGGCCGCTTGCCCCTGATCACCGAGCGGGAGGGCGGCGATGCCGAATTCCGCCTGCAGCCGGGCCGCTATCTGGTCCATGCCTCGTTCGGACGGGCGACCGCCGCCAAGCGGATCGATCTCTTCCGCGACGTCCAGACCGAGACGTTCGTCCTCAACGCCGGTGGCCTGAAGCTGTCGGCTGTCATCGGCGACGACAATCAGCCGCCGAAGGAACCCCTCTCCTTCTCGATCTACGAGCCGGACGAAGCCTTCCCGGACGGTCGGCGGCTCGTCGCGGAGGCCTCTGCCGACGAAATCGTGCCGCTGCCGGTCGGCACCTATCACGTCGTCAGCCACTATGGCGGCGTCAACGCCATGCGCCGGGCCGACCTCGAGGTGAAGCCGGGCAAGGTCATCGAAGCGACGATGCAGCACCGCGCGGCAAGCGTCACCCTAAAGCTGGTGGGTGAGGAAGGCGGCGAAGCGCTGGCCGATACCGCCTGGACCGTCTACACGCCCGGCGGCGACATCGTGGTGGAAAGCGTCGGCGCATTCCCGAGCTTCGTTCTGGCCGCCGGTGACTATTCCGTTGTCGCGAAGAACCGGGACCAGATTTACAGCCGCAACTTTACCGTCGATCCCGGCGCCGACCGCGAGGTCGAGGTCCTGGCCCGAACCGAAGGCTGAGCCCGGCAACGGCGCGCCGGGCCGCAGCTGGAACCGGTTTCTACCCTGCTGGGGTCAAAAAAGCCGCGCCCGATCGGACGCGGCTTTTTCTGTGTTCGTTGGCGTCGTCAGTCGCCGATCAGGCGGCGGCGGCCTTCGCCTGACGGCGCTTGAGATCCGGCGGCGTCGCCTCGTCCGCGAACGCCGCGATCGCCTCGTTCAGGTCCATGGAGACCTGATCGCGCGACCCGAGCCGGCGGACATTGACGGTGCCCGCCTCCGCCTCGCGCTGCCCCGCGACCAGGATGACCGGCACTTTGGCGTGGCTGTGTTCGCGGATCTTGTAGTTGATCTTCTCGTTGCGCAGATCGGCATGGGCCTGGAGGCCCGCCGCCTTCAGCTTCTCCACGACTTCGCTGGCATAGGCGTCGGCGTCGGAGGTGATCGTCGCGACCACGACCTGCAGCGGGGCCAGCCAGAGCGGCAGGTGCCCGGCATAGTTCTCGATCAGGATGCCGAGGAAGCGCTCCATCGACCCGCAGATGGCGCGGTGGACCATGACCGGCTGCTTCTTCTCCGAATCGGAGTCGATATAGAACGCGCCGAACCGTTCCGGCAGGTTGAAGTCGACCTGGGTGGTCCCGCACTGCCAGTCGCGGCCGATGGCATCGCGCAGCACGTACTCGAATTTGGGCCCGTAGAAGGCGCCCTCGCCCGGATTGATCGAGGTCTTGATCTTGCCGTGCGACGCCGCCTCGATCTGCTTCAGCACATCGGCCATGATCGCTTCGGCATGATCCCAGCTCTCGTCCGAGCCGACGCGCTTTTCCGGCCGGGTGGACAGCTTCACGGTGATCTCGTCGAAGCCGAAATCGGCGTAGGTTGACAGGATCAGGTCGTTGATGCGCAGGCACTCGGCGGCAAGCTGATCCTCGGTGCAGAAGACGTGGGCATCGTCCTGGGTGAAGCCGCGCACCCGCATCAGACCGTGCAGGGCGCCGGACGGCTCGTAGCGATGCACGGTGCCGAATTCGGCATATCTGATGGGAAGATCGCGGTAGCTCTTCAAGCCGTGCTTGAAGATCTGCACATGGCCCGGGCAGTTCATCGGCTTGATCGCGAACACCCGGTGGTCGGCCTCGTCGTCGTCCGGATGGGTGAAGCCGTAGGCCGACTTAACCGCGAACATGTTCTCCTGGTACCAGTCCCAGTGGCCGGAGGTCTCCCAGAGCCCCTTGTCGAGGATCTGGGGCGCGTTGACCTCGTCGTAGGTGCCGTCGAGACGCCGGCGCATATAGGACACCAGCGACTGGAACATGCGCCAGCCATTGGCGTGCCAGAACACGACGCCCGGCCCTTCCTCCTGGAAGTGGAACAGGTTCATCTCGCGGCCGAGCCGGCGATGGTCGCGCTTCTCCGCCTCTTCCAGCATGTGGAGATAGGCGTCGAGTTCGCCCTTGGTGCGCCAGGCCGTCCCGTAGATGCGGGTCAGCATCGGATTGTTGGCGTCGCCGCGCCAGTAGGCGCCGGCCACCTTCATCAGCTTGAACGCTTCACCGACCTTGCCGGTGGAGGGCATGTGCGGACCGCGGCACAGATCGAACCACTCGCCCTGCCGGTAGATCTTGACGTCCTCGTTCTCCGGGATCGCGTCCACCAGCTCGACCTTGTAGGCCTCGCCCATGTCGCGGAAGACGTCCTTCGCCTTCTCGCGGGACCAGACCTCCTTGGTGAAGGCGGCGTCGCGCGCGATGATCTCGCGCATCTTCGCCTCGATCGCCGGGAGTTCCTCGGGTGTGAACGGCTCGTTGCGGGCGAAGTCGTAATAGAATCCGTTCTCGATGACCGGTCCGATGGTCACCTGGGTGCCGGGATAGAGCGACTGCACCGCCTCCGCCATGACGTGGGCGGCGTCGTGCCGGATCAGCTCGAGCGACCGGTCGTCCTCCCGGGTCACGATTTCGATCGCGGCGTCGCCGGTGATCGGCTCGGCGAGATCCGCGAGCGCACCGTCGAGCGAGACGGCAACGGCCTTCTTGGCCAGCGACTTGGAAATGGATGCGGCGATGTCGGCGCCGGTCACGCCGGTGTCGAATTCGCGCACGGAGCCATCGGGGAAGGTCAGGTTCACCATCGTCATCTCCTTGCTCACTCTCTGCCCACGAGTGCAGGTAAGCGGTTGGTTCGGCCATGTGCCGAAAGATAGGAAAGAAATGCCGCGACAAAACCGGTGTCCGCTTTCGCCGGGCTTGCGCGCGGTCAGCTGAGGAGTTGCCGAAGGCGCGAACAGTCCGCTTTTGGCCTCAGCCGCGTTTGCGGTCAACCGCGCGGACCTCGCCCGGCGATCTGCCGACAAGCCGAAAGCTTTCGGCTCAGACCGCCCCGCGAGACCGTGTTCCTGTATCCCATTGGGATTTATAACGAATCTGAAGCGACCCGGGGCATACCCGGTTCTAGGGATTTGAGGCGTTGAGAATTCTCTTCGGCTCACCGGCCAGGAACGCACAGATGTCGTCGACGGCATCCCGGTAATAGATCGCGTAGGTTTCGCGGGTGACGTAGCCGAGATGCGGGGTACAGACGACGGTCGGGAGCGTGCGGAACGGATGGTCCGCGGGCAGCGGTTCGGCGTCGAAAACATCGAGGCCGGCCCCGCCGATCCGGCCGTCTTTCAGCGCCGCGATCAGCGCAGCCTCGTCGATCAGCGGCCCGCGCGAGGTATTGATGATCACTGCGTCGCGCTTCATCGCGGACAGTTCCTGAGCCCCGATTATGCCGCGTGTCTCGGGCGTCAGCGTCAGATGCAGGCTGACCACGTCGCAGTCGGGCAGCATCTCGGCAAGCGTCGCCCGGTACTCCACGCCGAGCTCGGCGGAGCGCTCCGGGGTGTTGCTGCGCGACCAGCCGAGCACGCGCATGTTGAAGGCGCGGCCATAGCCGGCGACCAAGCTGCCGAGCTTGCCGAGCCCGACGACGCCCAGCGTCTTGCCCTTGAGGTCGCGGCCGAGGGTGAGCTGCCACCGGTCTCCGCCAGCACTGAAATTCACCTGCTCGTCGGGAATGTGGCGCATCACGGCCAGCAGCAGTCCCCAGGCGAGCTCGGCGGCGGGGCCGACGGAGCCGCGGGTTCCCGACACGACGATGCCGTGCCGCCGGGCGGCATCCATGTCGATGGCCGCGTTGCCCATACCGGTTGTCACCAGCAGCTTCAGATTGGGCAGCCGGGAGAGCAGCTCAGCATCGAACGGGGTTCGCTCGCGCATGGCGACGACGATCGAATAGGGAGCCAGCGCTTCCGCGCGCTCGCCGGCGGTCAGCGGCCGGTCGATGAAATCGACGGCCACCTCAGGCAACAGCGACGACCAGTCCGCCATGTCGGCCGCAACATTCTGATAGTCGTCCAGGACGGCGCAGCGGTGCGCGGTCATCGGCTTTCCTCCGGCTTCAATGGCCTGATCATCTTGGATCCGGATCCGAACAGCGAACCGTTTTCCGCTTTGCCCGGCAACACAGGAGAGCCTTAAAGCCTTTTTCCGATCCGGTGGAAACACCTGATCGATTGGAAATGGGTCCAGGATCAAAGGCTTGAATGATTCCTTTGCCGGTCAGATTGCTCCAATCCGAACGGGAAATGCTCTACCGGTTCCGGCTCTCCACGAAGGCCGTCTGGGCGTCCTGGGCCTCGCGCGTGGTGGACAGGTCGTGGGTGATGGTCTGCTCGTAGCGATAGGCCTCGCGGGCCGGCAGGTTCGACACGACCTCCAGCGACCGCTTGATCCAGCGGACCGCCTGGGGGTTCTTGGCCGCGATCTCGCGGGCGATCTGCATGGCCTCGCCCATCAGTTGCGCGCGCGGGACGCAGGCGGTGACGATGCCGAGCCGGTGCAACTCGGTGGCCGGCACGTCGCGGCCGGTGAAATAGATGTAACGGGCGTTGGAGCGGCCGAAATGGTCCATGATCAGGCGCCCGCCGCCGGCCAGGCCCACATCGATCTCCGGCATCCGGATGAAAGCATCGTCGCTGCAGATCATAATGTCGCAATAGAGCATCAGCGCGCATCCGGCGCCGATCGCCGCTCCGTGCACGGCGGCGATGACAGGCTTCGTGCAGTCGGCGACGGCATAGAAAAATTCCCGCGTCACCCGGTTGTGGCTGATGTAGTCGCCGGGGCCCTGAACCAGGGTTCGGCGCTCCTTGATGTCGGCGCCGGCGGAAAAGACCTTGCCTTCCGCCGTCAGGATGACGACGCGGACATCGTCCCGATCGCTGAGAGCATCGAACACGCGGATGATCTCGTCGCGCATCTGCCGGTTCTGCGCGTTCACCGGCGGCCGGGCAAGCGTGACGGTCGCTATGCCGTCGGATACCTCCAGACGGCAGGTCTCCAGGTCCATGTCTCGTATCCTTCCGTGTCGCGCCGCTCGGCCGGCGTCTCGGTGCTCAGTGAGCACTCTCCCCACCACCGAGATAGCGTTTCGACAGGCTTTCCCGGTTGGTGAGGCTCTCGGCACTGCCCTCCTCGACGATCCGTCCCGCCTCCAGGACATAGCCGTAGTCGGCCCGGCGCAGCGCCAGCGCGACGTTCTGCTCGACCACAAGGATCGACAGGCCCCGCTCCTCGTTGATCTGCCGCAGGATGGTGAAGATCTCGGCCGCGATCTTGGGCGCAAGGCCGAGCGAGGCCTCGTCGACCATGAGGAGTTCCGGCTGGGCGAAGAGCGCGCGGCCGATCGCCAGCATCTGCTGCTCCCCTCCGGAGAGATAGCCCGCGGAGGACTGCCGGCGCTCCCTCAGGGGCGGGAAATAGTGGAAGATCTCGTCGTATGTGCGCCGGGCCACCGCCGGACCGCGCCGGCCACGGGCAAACAGCGCCGCCTCGAGATTCTCCTCCACCGTCATGGTGGGAAACACGCACCGTCCCTCGCGCACGTGCAGGATGCCGAGGCGGGCCCGGCGGTAGGAGGGCATCGCGCCGATGTCCTGCCCCATGTAGCGGATGCTGCCCCGCCTCACCGAACCGTTCTCGAAGCGGAGCAGCCCGGAAATCGCCTTCAGCGTCGTCGACTTGCCGGCACCGTTGGTGCCGAGCAGGGCGACGAAGCCGCCCTGGGGCACGCTGAGGCTGACGCCGTCCAACGCTTCGTTGGATCCGCCGTAAACGACGCTCAGGTCAGCGAGCTCCAGGGCTGCGGCCATCTCAGTCGACCTTCATCCAGGGCGCAGCCTCCGAGACGGTCAGCTCGCCGTCCTTGATGCTGTAGCGGTAGATGACGCCGTACGGGATGCGGTTGTCGACGAAGCTGATCGGCATCCCGAAAATGCCGCCGGCGTCGAAGTCCGTGATCGCCGATATCTCCTTGATCAGGTTGTCGCCGTTGAGTTCCTCGCCATTGCGGATCGCCGCACCGATCGCCTCGCGCAGCACCATCGCGGTGGCCCAGCTCTGCATGTAGCCGATATTGGCGTAGCCGGTGTACGGCTTGTCGGTCCACGTCTTCAGATACTCGTCGATGGTCTTCATCATCGGCGTGTCTGCCTCGCCGACCAGCAGGTTGACCGAGACGGTGCCGAGATAATCGTTCGCCGCGTCGCCGATGGTTCCGACCACGTCCGGATGCGATCCGAACAGGGTCCCCATGAACTGGGTCTCGACGCCGTAGTCGCGCACCAGCTTGACGATTTCCGGCCAGACGTTGGCGGCATAGCCGTGGAAGATGACGTAGTCCGGCCTGGCCTGGCGGATTCGGATGGCATGCGAGGTCACGTCGACCTCGACCCACTTGGTTTCCTGCTCGAGGACGATCTCGATGCCCATCTCGTCAGCGAGCTCGCGGGCGTTCTCCAGCGGATCGCGGCCGAACTCCGAGGCGGAGTAGACAAGTGCCACCCTGGGCTCCGCGTCGCCCTGCTGATTGTCCTTGATGTAGTCGAACAGCATGTGGACCTGGTCCGTGTAAGTCGGCCCGACGAGGAAGTGATATTTGTACTTGTCGGTGTCGACGAGATCCGACGCAGCACCGGTGTTCGACATCAGCGTCTTGTAGGTCTCGTTGTTCTCCGGCGAGATCGCACGCACGAACGGGGTGCCGTCGCCGCCCGAGAAGACGACGTCGCCACCGGAGACCGCCTTCTTGAAGCCGGCGACGCCGAGCTCGACCTTGTACTCGTCATCGTAGAACTCGATGTCGATCGGCCGGCCCTCGATGCCGCCCTCCTTGTTGATCCAGTCGACCGCGTGCTCCCAGCCGACCTGCTGGGCCTGGCCGGTGACCGAGAGAGGTCCGGTGAGCGGCAGCGGCACCCAGAACTTGAGTGCTTCTCCCTCCTGCGCGGACGCCGGCGCAATACCGCCGGCCGCCAGCGCGAATGCGAGACCGGCCGCGCCGCCGATGAAGCTTCTCCGTTTCAACTCGAACATGAGCGTTTCCTCCCGCTGTGTCCTTGGTTCGTCGTTGCCGTCAGTGTTCAGAGTTGGCGTCAATCTCCTCGACCTGACCGAAAGCCCGACGGAGCAGACCCACCAGCCCGCGAGGTTCGAAGATCAGGAAGCCGATGATGAGAGCGCCGAAGATGATCTCGCGCAGCGGCGACAGGAGGCCGGCGAGATCCGCCCCCGGCCCCGCCGCCGTTTCAAGGCCGAAGCGCAGGAATTCAGGCATCAGCGTCATGAACAGCGCCCCCAGGATCGAGCCCAGGATGGACGCACGCCCGCCGACGACCACAGCCGCCAGGAAGAAGATCGACACCTGGAGCGTAAACTGGTCCGGATTGACGATCCTCAGGAAGACGGCGAGCAGCGCGCCGGCCGCGCCCGCATAGGCAGCGCCGAGGCCGAACGCCACGAGCTTGGTGGCGACGACGTTGATGCCGAGCACCTCCGAGGCGTAGTCCTTCTCCCGCACCGCGATGAACGATCGACCAACCCGGGTGCGGAACAGGTTGCGCGCCGCCAGCGTGGTCACGAAGGCAACGCCCGCGACCACATAGTAGAAGCCGTCGTCCCCCAGCCCGAAAACGTCGATTTTCGGCAACGACAGGCCGCGGTCGCCGCCGGTGACCGGCGTCCACTGCTGAAACACGAAGTAAAGCATGTACTGAGCGGCAAGCGTTGCGATGGCGAGATAGACGCCCTTGATGCGCAGTGCCGGGAGGCCGAAGACGATCCCGACCAGGAACGCCGCCACCGCGCCGCCGACGATGTTGAGGGCGAGCGGGGTGTCCAGATGGAGCCACATGAGCGCGCTCACATAGGCGCCGACGCCGAGAAAGGCGGAATGGCCGACCGAAAGCAGACCCGTGTAGCCGACCGTGATGTTGAGCCCGACGGTGGCGATCACGTTGATGCCGATCAGGCAGGCCATGTAGAGCGTGTAGACCGAGCCGAAGAACGGCAGGCCGGCGATCGCCAAAGCCAGCAGCACCCAGCTGACGGTTTCCACCTTGCGCGCAGCCGCTGCGCCACTTGGCGCCGGCGCTCTGTCGATCGCGGTGGCCTGCTCGCTCATATGCGCTGCACCCGGTTTTCGCCGAACAGGCCTGTCGGCCGAACGAACATGACGAGGAGGACGACCAGGTAGGGAATGAAGCTCTGCCAGGCGGCACCGAGATAGGCGCCGACGATGGTCTCCAGCCAACCGATGACGAGGCCGCCGATGACCACGCCGCCGACGCTGGTGAGGCCGCCGAGCATCACCACGGCCAACACGTTGAGGGCCACGAGGCCGAGCTGCGGCGTCACGCCGTTTACCGACCCGGCGAGGATGCCGGAGGTCGCGGCGAGCACGCCCGCAAGGCCCCACGACAGCAGGAACACGAAACCGATGTTGATGCCGAGACTTTCGGCGGTCACCTGATCGGTGGAGGTTGCCCGGATGGCCGTGCCGGCCCTGGAGAAGCGGTAGTAGGCGATGAAGAGCGCCGCCACCACGCCCGCCGCGACGAAGCCCCAGGCCAGTTTGCCGGGGATCAGAACGTCGCCCAGGAACAGCGGCGTGCGTGGCAGAAGCTCGGTGAGCTGCTGGTTGTTGGGTCCCCAGATCAGGCCCGCGATGCCGCGGAAGACGCTGGCCACCCCGAAGGTGACCATGACCAGCACGATGTGCGGGCGTCCGACCAGTGGTCTGAGCACGATTCGTTCGGTGAGCATCGCCACCAGCGCAGCGGCGACCAGCGCCAGCACCAGCCCACCGGCCCAGCCCATTCCGAGCTGGCGGTCGAAGAAGAAGAAGAGATAGGCGCCGAGCATCATCATCTCGCCGGTGGCGAAGTTGAAGACGTTGGTCGCCTTGAAGACGATGACGAAGCTGAGGGCCGCCAGCACGTAAATGCCGCCGGACGCCAGCCCGACGAGGCTGAATTCGAGGAACAGGCTCACCGGCTCATTCCTCCTTGCCCAGATAGGCTTCGATGACAGCCGGGTCGGACTGGACCTCGGCCGGCGTGCCGGCAGCAATCACCCGGCCGAAGTTCAGGACCACGACATGGTTCGACATCGTCATGATCGACTCCATGTCGTGATCGATCAGAATCACCGTCAGGTCGGTCTGCCGGACGATCTCGCTGATATACTGGGACATCCGCGCCTTTTCGGCGGTGTTCATGCCCGCGAACGGTTCGTCGAGCATCAGGAGCTTCGGCTGGCTGACCAGCGCCCGGGCGAGCTCGATCCGCTTCTGCACGCCGTAGGGGAGCCCGGAGACCGAGCGGTCGCGCACGTCTTCCAGATCGAGCAGCGGCAGGATCTCTGTGTCGATGCGCCGGTCCAGCGCCCGTTCTTCGCGCCGGGCGAGCCCCAGATAGACTGCAGCGGCGGCAAGCCCGGTCTTCAACTGGTGATGGGCGCCGAGCTTGATGTTTTCCGCGACCGTCATGCCGGGAAAAAGGGCGATGTTCTGAAAGGTGCGGGCAATGCCGATATCGCAGCGCTTGTGCGCGGAGAGCCTGAGGAGGTCGTGACCGTCGAAGGCCACCGACCCTTCCCGGGCCGGGTAGAAGCCGGAGATGACGTTGAACAGCGTCGTCTTCCCCGCGCCATTCGGTCCGATCACCGCGGTCACGGCGTTGGCGGCGGCCGACAGGGAGACGTCGCTGAGCGCACGAATGCCCCCGAACGTGATGCCCACCCCTGAGATATCCAGAAGGCTCGTGCTCATGCGGCGTTTCAGACGACAGCCCCTCTGATGTCCGACCGTCCGTCGCCGCGCTCCGGTTCGCATGGCGAATGGAACGCAGCTCGAATGGCCGCATCGTCGAAGGCATCTCCCTATGGCTGATCTTGTTTTCGTTGCCGCAACACTAGCCAAGCCCGGGGGGGCGGATAAGCGGTCTGCCTGCAAACCTTCGTTGCGGGATCTGCAATGATGCCCCGTCTTATGGCCGATATACTCCCTCGAAACGAAACATTGGAGGAAGCACGTGATCCAGATCGGTGACTTCGGGATATCGCGCGTCGAGGAACTCGTTCTCGATGAGGACGTGAGCCTGCTGAAGCACTTCGGAGAGGAGACGGTCGCCGAGCACGGCGGGTGGCTGATCCCGGATTTCTACAATCCCGAGCGCAACTGCTTCTATTCCATGATCCACAGCTGGATCCTGCGCACCCCGGACAAGACGATTGTGATCGATACGGCCGGCGGTGACGACAAGGACCGGCCACTGTCGCCGCGCTTCGATCACAACAAGACCGGCTTCCTTGAGCGGCTTGCAGCGGCCGGAGTCCAGCCCGAAGACGTCGACATGGTGCTGCTCACCCATCTGCACGTGGATCACGTGGGCTGGAACACCCGCCTGCAGGACGGCACGTGGGTCCCGACCTTCCCGAACGCCGAATATGTCGCGACGGCGACCGAACTCGAGGTGCGCGACCCGAAGCGGGGCGCCGCCGAGAAGCCGCCCCAGGCCTGGACCACCTATCTGGACAGCGTGCAGCCCATCGTCGACGCCGGCCAGATGCGGGTCGTGGAAGGCACCGAGACCATCATGCCGGGCATCGATCTCGTTCCGCTTCCCGGCCACGCGCCGGGCATGGTCGGGATCCGGGTCCGCGGCGGCGGCAAGGAAGCGCTGTTCATCGCGGACGCCATGCATCAGCCGATCCAGATCTATCATCCGGAGTGGAGCAGCAAGTACTGCGAGAACCCGGAGCTGGCCAACGAGACCCGGGCGAAGATGCTGAAATACGCTGCCGACGAGGGCGCGCTGATCCTGCCGGCGCATTTCGTTGCACCCTATTGCGGCTATGTGCGCAGCGGTCCGAACGGCTACGTCTTCGAGCGCCCTTCGGAAACGCCGTAGGCGAGGCGGCACCATGGCCTGTCTGCACGTCGTCACGCACGGCGACCGCTCGGCTCCGGCCATCGTGTTCGTCCATGCGCTCGGAACCGACCATCGCTTCTGGGACGAGGCGGTGGCGGAGCTGTCGCGGGACTTCTTCTGCGTCACGCCGGATCTTCAGGGTGCGGGCGAAGCGCCCCTGCCCCGAGAGCCGGTCGACGCGGAGGGTCACGCCGCCGACCTGGCGGCGATGATCCACGACCTCGGTCTTGCGCGCGTGACGCTCGCCGGGTGCGCCATCGGCGGCATGGTCGCGGCCATCCTGGCGGCACGGGAGCCGGCGCTCTGCGCTGGCCTGGTGATGACCAACCCGGGGCTCAGCAACCTGCCGCACGTGAAGGAGATGCTGCGGGCCCGCACCGAGGAGGTGCGTCGGCACGGTATGGCGGTCCTGATGCCGAAGGCTCCGGAGACCTCGTTTCACGACATGCCGCGCGACGCCCGCTACGCGCGGTTCGCCGAACGCTATGCGGCCCAGTCGGCGGAAGGCTACGCCCTCTCCGTCCTCGGCTTTCTCGACATCGACATCCGGCCGATCCTGCCGCAGCTGACCTGTCCCGTGATCCTGATGCCGGGCGGCAAGGACGTTCTGATGCCGCCGGATGGCGCCCGTGAGATCGGCGCTCTCGTGCCCCAGGCCGAGATCGTGCCGGTGCCGGAGGCCGCCCACTTCGTGCCCTACCAGGCGCCGGAACGGTTCGTGAGCGAGATGCGCCGTTTCATGCGGAAGGCGGCTGTCTAGGGAAGGCGCCCTTCCCTTGTGTGCACTCAGCCGGCGGGATCCAGCTCGCGCTTGAAGACGCCGGCGATGAAATCGATGAACAGCCGCAGCTTCACCGACGTCTGCCGCGTGGCGGGAAACACGGCGTAAACACCATTGTCGAAGTCGATGTGGCTCACCTTGTAGTCCGGCAACAGCCGGACCAGCCGTCCGCTCTTCAGGTCCTCATGGACCGACCAGTCCGGCAAAAGGCCGATGCCGACGCCGTCACGTACCATGGTCACCAGCGCGAAGCCGAAATCGGTGCGGACATTGCCGCGGATCGGCACCTCCTCGATCCGGTCTGCCGCATCCAGGAACCGCCAGACGGGCGTGCCGAGATTGATCCGGTAGGTCAGGCAGTTGTGGTGTCTGAGGTCGGCCGGTTCCGCGATCGCGGGGCGCTCGGCGAGATAGCCCGGGCTGGCGCAGACGACCCGTTCGCTGGACGTCAGCTTGCGGGCGATCAGCGAGGAATCCTCCAGCCGGCCGATGCGGATGTCCACGTCGGTGCCCTGGTCCATCACCGGGGCGATCGAGTTGGACATCATCAGGTCGACGGTGATGTCGGGATAGATCGACAGGAATTCCGGCAGGTGGGGCAGGATCATGAGCTGCCCCACGAGCATACGGGAATGGACCCGCAGCACGCCCTGGGGCTTTGCCTGGAGCTGGCTGACCGAGTGATTGGCCTCTTCGAGCTGCGCCAGAACCTGCTCGACGCGGGCATAGTAGATCTCACCCGCTTCCGTGAGTGCGAGGTGGCGGCTCGACCGCTTGAGCAGCT
The DNA here is from genome assembly GCF_030814015.1 of Amorphus orientalis. Lineage (NCBI taxonomy): Bacteria > Pseudomonadati > Pseudomonadota > Alphaproteobacteria > Hyphomicrobiales > Amorphaceae > Amorphus > Amorphus orientalis. Next base: position 746,677 of record NZ_JAUSUL010000002.1, on the reverse strand, counting down.
GGGTCTCGAGCCTGTCCTCCAGCGACGAGATGTGCCGCGAGATGGACGCCGGCGACAGACCGAGAAGGCGTCCTGCTCCGGACAGACTGCCCTCCTGAACGGCCGTGGTGAACGATCTCAGCGTCTGGATCCACTCCAACTCGCCCTCCCGGAACCGCCTGGATCTGAGGGCTTTGGTAGCTCAAAGCCGCCATCTTTACAATTTCTGCAAAGAAGACCCTTGCCTCATCGCCGTTCAGACCGCTCGCCGCGCATGCTAACTCGACCTCCAAGAGACAACGCGGGGCACGCGGCGCAAACGGTTGAGGCACCGACCGGCCCCCAGGGAGAGAACGGTCCATGGCGGTCGGCGGCTTCGTATCCGATCTCGACACCGGCGACGTGCTCGGTCCGGTGGACTACACGCTGAGCTCCTTCGTCGTCCGCGAATACAGCCACGCAGTCGAGATGCACAATCCCTGCTTCCAGGGAAGCGAGGGGCAGGTCATGCCCCCGACGCTGATACACCTCGACAAGCTCCGGCTCTACCGCCACGCCTGCCCGAAAGGCACCGGCCCTTCCGCCCGCATTCATTTCGAATACGACGCGGAAGTGTTCGCGCCGGTCCATGTGGGGGACCAGTTGCGCGTCTCCGGCGTCATCACCGAGCGCTACCAGAAGAAGGGCCGCGACTATGTGGTCCTGAAGATGGAGCTGCGCCGGGCCGCAACGGACGAGCTTCTGGTTCGCTACTTCGACCGGGTGATCCTGTCCTACACACCGTCCGACGACGGCGAAGCAGCGTGAGGGGGACGCACCCATGACCCGTTTCGAACCGTCCGTGGGCACCGAGTTCCGTCTGCCGCCCCGCCCCATGACCCGCGAGCGCATGCGCTGGTATGTCGACGCCCAGCCAACCGTTGCGGCGGACGACGGACGCATCCACACCCAGGAACCGACCATCCACGACGACGACGCCTACGCCCGCTCCCAGGGGCTGCCGGGCATCATCGCCGACGGCATGGTGTCGACCAACTGGATCCTGTCACTGCTCATCGACCTGTTCGGGCGCGGCGTCGCCGAACGCTGCCGGCTGCGCACGAAATATGTCGCGCCGATCTACGAGGATCAGGTGGTCATCACCTGTGCGCGGGTCGCCCATATCGCGCCGGTCGCCGGACAGCCGACGGAGATCACGCTCGACGTGTGGTGCGAGGACGACGCCGGCACCCGGCTGACCATCGGCGAAGCCACAGTCTTCGTTTCCGGATCCTGAGCCGGCTCAGCAACGCGCGCAAACCCACGGGTAGGACATGACCGCGGTTCTGGAAGGCATCAAAGTCCTCGACTTCTCCCGCGTCTTCGCAGCGCCGGATTCCACCCAGCTTTTCGGCGACCTCGGCGCCGACGTCGTGAAGATCGAGAACCCTGTCAAGGGCGACGACTGCCGCTATCTGGGTGTGACCACCCAGGAGCTGGAGCGCCTCGGCGGGCCGAGCCCGTCCTTTCGCGCCTTCAACCGCAACAAGCGATCGATCGAGCTGGACCTCGCAAGCGAGGCCGGACGCGACGTTGCGCGGAGGCTGATCGCGTCCGCCGACATTCTCGTGAACAACTTCCGGCCCGGAACGATGGAGCGCTGGGGGCTCGGCTACGACGACCTGCGCGAGTCCCATCCGCGGCTGATCTACTGCGATTTCCATGCCTATGGCGGCAAGGGCCCGCTGGCCGGCGTCGGCGCCAACGACCTGGCGCTGCAGGCCCATTCCGGCCTGATGAGCATCACCGGCGAGGAAGGTGGCGAACCGGTGCGCGCCGGCTCGGCGATCATCGATCTGCACGCCAGCCTCGCCATCGTCAGCGGCGTGATGGCGGCGCTTTATCACCGCGAGCGCACCGGCCTGGGCCAGAAGGTCGAGACATCGCTTCTGATGAGCTCGGCCCACCTGATGAGCTATTTCTACCAGGACTACTGGCTGACCGGACACAAGCACCGGCCGATGGGCACGGCGAACCATCTGAGCGTGCCCAACCAGGCCTTTCCGGCGAGCGACGGCCACGTCGTGATCATCGCCCCGAGCGACGAGATGTGGCAGCGCTTCACTCACGCGCTCGACCCGGAGGCGCTCGACCGGCCGGAATTCCGCACGGCCTCGGAGCGATTGCGTCTGCGCCACGAAGTGGTCGCCGCGATCTCGGCCGTGACACGGTCGCTGTCCAAGCACGAAATCCACGCGCGCCTCAGCGCGGTGAAGGTCAACGTATCGATCGTCCAGGATCTCGGCGAGGCCGCCGAGGATCCCCAGCTCGAGGCGATCGGCGGCATCTTCGCGTACGAGGGGGACGCCGGTCCGGCGCGCTACGTCGCCACGCCGTTCCACCTGTCCGACACGCCGGGCGAAATGCGCACTCCGCCGCCGGCGTTGGGGGCCCATACCGAAGAAGTGCTGCGCGAGGCGGGTTACGCCGACGACGAGGTGGCTGATCTGCGTGCGCGCGGTGCGTTCGGCAAGGCCGACGCGCAACCGCGCTAGGCGCGCACGCACCAGCGCGCAGACCCTCAGGCCCGGCGCCGAGCAACCAGAGCCACCACCCGGACCGACCGGGGAGAGGACACGGCCATGGACGTTTCCTTCACCGCCGAACAGGAGGCCTTCCGACGGGATCTGCGCGCCTGGATCGCGAAGACGCTGCCGGCCGACTGGGCCGGACCGCGATTCACCGGCCCCGCCGACGAGGACGAGAACGCGCGCTTCCAGACGTGGTGGGAGCGCACGCTCTACGACGCCGGTTATCAGGGCATCCACTGGCCGACCGCCTATGGCGGCCAAGGACTCGGAATCGTCGAGCAGCTGATCGCCGCCGAGGAATTCGGGCGCGCCTCGGCGCCGGAGGGCATCAATACCATCGGCAAGGAACTGGTCGGCCCGATCGTGCTGGCGGTGGGATCGGAGGAGCAGAAGCGCGAGCTGATCCCCCGCCTGCTGCGCCTCGACGACATCTGGTGCCAGGGCTTTTCCGAACCCGAGGCGGGATCCGACCTGGCCGGGCTGCGCACCCGCGCCGTGCGCGAAGGCGACCACTGGGTGGTCAACGGCCAGAAGCTCTGGACCAGCTTCGCGCGCCACGCCAACAAGTGCATCCTCCTGGCCCGCACCGACCCCGACGCGCCGAAACACAAGGGGCTGACCCTCTTCGTCCTCGACATGCGGACTCCCGGCATCACGGTCCGGCCGGTGCGCCAGATGACGGACCGCCGGGAGTTCAACGAGGTCTTCCTGGACAACGTCCGCATTCCAGCCGGCATGCATCTCGGCGGGATCAACGAGGGCTGGCATGCCGCCGTCGGCGTACTCGGCTTCGAGCGCGCCACGGCCCGGCTCTACCGCCAGGCCCGCTTCCAGGCGGAGTTCTCCGAACTCCTGCGGCTGCTCGCGGCCCGCCCGGAGAAGGCCGGCGACGGCTGGTTCCGCCAGACGGTCGGCACGCTCGCCGCGGAACTCCGGATGTTGCGGCTCCTCAACCTGAAGACGGCAAGCCGCATCGCGACCGGCAAGGGCATCGGTTCCGAGGCGAGCATCGTGAAGCTGTTCTGGAGCGAGCTGCACCAGCGGATCACCACGTTCGCCCTGGAGGTGCTGGGCGAGGACTTCGCCGCCGGCACGCCGGGGGTGGCGCGGTTCCGCTATCTCTATCTGCAGGCGCGCGCGGAAACGCTCTACGCCGGCACCTCGGAGATCCAGCGCAGCATCATCGCCGAGCGGATGCTCGGCCTGCCCCGCTGACGGAGGGCGATCCGGTGGATTTCGACTTCTCCTTCGAGCAGCGCCTTCTGGGCGAGAGCGTCGGCCGGATGCTCGCCGGCTTTCCCGCCGCCACGGACCACCCGTTCCCCTATCCGGCGTCGGACGTCACGCGGGCGGCCGCGGACCTTGGCCTGTTCGCCAGCGACGACGGCGTCCCGATACTCGGCGCCGTCGACGCCGTGGCGGCGGCGCTGGAGATCGGCCGCGCGCTCCCCGCCGCGCCGCTCACCGAGATGCTGGCGGCGAGCCTCGCGCTGGCGGGCTCGCCTGCGATCGCCGACGTGCTCTGCGCCGGCGAGCCGGTCGGCGTGGCGGTCACCGGCGCGGTGGCACCGGATGGCGGACGCGCCCTCGTCCCCTTCGCCCACGAGGCCAGGCTCTTCGTCCTTCCGGTCGCGGCCGGTGGGCACCGCACCTGGCACGTGGTGAACCGGTCCGAGGTGACGCTCGACGCCGCCGACCTCTTCGACGTCGCCAGCTCGGCGGCCTGGGTCAGCCTGTCCGCGAAGCCCGCCGACCACAGCGCCGCATCCGTCGCCGGCCGCCTCGACGACCTGCTCGCGCTGCTCGTTCTAGCTGAAATGACCGGCGCCGCAGCGTATGCGCTCGACCTCACGGTCGGCTACGCGAAGGAGCGCCGGCAGTTCGGCCGGCCGATCGGCCAGAACCAGGCGATCAAGCACATGGCGGCTGATGCGGCCGTTGCGGTGGAGACGATGAAGGCGGCCGTGGAATACGCCGCCTGGTGCATCGACACCGCACCGGAGGAGCTGGACGAGCCGGCCGGCGAGGCGCGCCTCGCGCTGCTGTCGACCCGCTCCCATGTCGGCGGCCACGCCCGGCGCGTGGCGGAAGCCTGCGTACAGATGCACGGCGGCATCGCCTTCACCTGGGACTACGGCCTCCATCGCACTCTGAAACGCATCGTCACTCGCCAGACCACGCTCGCCGCGCCCCGCGCCAGCCGGGAGGCGCTGGCCGACGTGCTGATGGCGGCGGCGGACGCATGAGGCCTGCAGGGAGGCATCCGACATGACCGACGACGAGAAGGCGGAGCTGAAGGCCGAGATCCTGCGCACGCGGGGCTACTGGTCGCGCTTCCACGAGGTGCTGCTGGACCGTTCGCCGGCTTTCCTGAAGGCCTATCTGGCATTCCAGTCGGCACCGGCCCAGTCGGGCGAGCTGCCGCAGAAGCTCTGCGAGTTCGTCTACATCGCCATCGATATCTCGGTGAACCACATGTACGACCGCGGCGGCCGGCGGCACATGGAGTACGCGCTGAAGGCCGGTGCCACCCCTGAGGAGGTGCTGCAGGTGATCCTGCTGACGACGGCGGTCGCCGCCCAGCAGCCGCTGGCCATGGGGATGCGGATCCTCTCCGAGGAACTTGGAGAAGCGGCGGACCGCTCGCCCCTCCCGCCGGAGCTGAGCGAGGCGATCGAGGACTACCGCAAGCTCACCGGCGCCTGGCCGGAAGCCGGCGATTTCATGGCCGGCACCGCCCCGGAGATCGCCATGGCCTACATGGACTATGGCCGGGCGGCCTGGGAGGCCGGACCGCTGTCGCGCAGGCACAAGGAGCTGATCGCGCTGGCGATCTCCGCCGCGCCGACCTGCCTGTTCGAGGAGGGGGTGCGCCGCCACGTCCGCGGTGCCCGCGCCGCCGGCGCGACGCCGCGGGAGATCGCCATGGTGATCCAGCTCTCCGCGGCGCTCGCCGTCCACACCTGCACCATCGGCGTTCCGGGCTTCGACGACGTCATGAACGGCATCTACGTGGAGTGACCGGACGATGAAACCCGCCTTCGCCGTCCTGAACGGGGCCGCCTGCCGCTACGCCGTCGACCGGCGCGGCCCGCGCACCCTGGTGCTCATCCACGAGCTCGGCGGCTCGCTGGAAAGCTGGGACGATCTCGTGCAACTGCTTGCGCCGGATCTCGGTGTCGTGCGCCACGACCTGCGCGGCGCCGGCCTCTCGCAGAAGATGCGGGGCCGGCTGGACCTCGACACCCTCGCCGATGACGTCGCCGCGCTGCTGGATCATGTCGGCGAGGCCGGCGCGGTGGACGTGATGGGGGCCGCGGCCGGAGCCGCCATCGCGGTGCGGTTTGCGATCCGCCACGCCGCCCGCTGCCGGCGCCTTATCCTGCTGGCCCCGGCGCTCGGCGTGCCGGCCGAACGCCGGGACGCGGCGATGGCGACCGCCGACCTGCTCGACCGCGACGGCATGGCGGCGATCGCCGATGCGGTCCTGCCGAAGGCATTTCCCGAGGCGCTCTGGCCGGACGGGCAGACCAAGGCGCGGGCCATCGCCCGCTGGCTGGGTGCGGACCCGGAGGGCTACGCCGCCATGTACCGGGCGATCGCCGAGACCGGCGTGCTGACCGAAATCGGCGCCATCGCGCAGCCGACGCTGCTGGTCGCCGGATCGCACGACCCGTTCAATCCGCCGGAGCGGCTCCGGGAGACTGCCGCATCGATACCCGACTGCCGCTTCGAGATCGCCGAGGCGGGCCATTTCCCGGCCGTCCAGTCGCCCCAGTCTATCGCCCCCCTGCTGAGCGCCTTCCTGGGTGCGCCGGAGGCCGGGCGATGAGCAACGACGGCGAGACCTACGACTACATCGTCGTCGGGGCCGGATCGGCCGGCTGCGTGCTCGCCAACCGGCTGTCGGCGGACCCGAACATCCGCGTGCTGGTGCTGGAAGCCGGCGGCAAGGACGACTGGATCTGGTTCCACATCCCGGTCGGCTACCTCTTCGCCATCGGCAATCCGCGCTCTGACTGGTGCTTCCGTACCGCGGAGGAAAACGGCCTCAACGGGCGCGCCCTCGCCTATCCGCGCGGTAAGGTGATCGGCGGGTCGTCGGCCATCAACGCGATGATCTACATGCGCGGCCAGGCGGCGGACTACGATCACTGGCGCCAGCTTGGCCTCGAGGGCTGGGGCTGGGATGACGTGCTGCCGGTGTTCAAGCGTCACGAAGACCATTTCGCCGGTGCCTCGCCCTTCCACGGAGCCGGCGGCGAATGGCGCGTGGAAGAGCCCCGCATCTCCTGGCCGATCCTCGACGCCTTCCGCGATGCGGCCGAGGAGCTGGGGATCGCCCGGATCCCGGACTTCAATCGCGGCGACAACGAGGGCTCGTCCTATTTCCAGGTCAATCAGAAGCGCGGGGTGCGCTGGTCGGCGGCCCGCGGCTTCCTGAAGCCGGTGCTTCACCGCAAGAACCTGACGCTTCAGACCGGATGCACCGTCGACCGGCTCACGATCGAGGACGGCCGCGCCACTGCGGTCGAATGGCTGCAGGACGGTGTCCGCCGCCGCGCCGCCGCCAAGGCCGAAATCGTGCTGGCGTCCGGCTCGATCGGCTCGGTGCAGGTGCTGATGCGCTCAGGCATCGGCCCCGGCGAGAAGCTTCAGTCGCTCGGCCTGCCCGTGCTGGCGGATCGGCCCGGGGTGGGCGAGAACCTGCAGGACCATCTGCAGCTCAGGACCATCTACAAGGTCCAGGGCGCGCGCACGCTGAACCAGGACTACGCCAACCTCCTCAAGCGCGCCTGGATGGGGATCGACTACGCCCTGTTCCGCCGCGGCCCGCTGACCATGGCGCCCTCCCAGCTCGGCATCTTCGCGAAGTCCGGCCCCGACGTGGAGCGCGCCGACCTGGAGTATCATGTGCAGCCGCTCTCGCTGGACAAGTTCGGCGAGCCGCTGCACCCCTTCCCGGCCGTCACCGCCAGCGTCTGCAACCTGCGGCCCTCGAGCCGGGGTCACGTGCACATCACCTCGCCGGAGCCGGGCGCGGCACCGGAGATCGCACCGAACTATCTCGCGACCGACGACGACCGGACGACGGCAGCCAACGCCATCCGCCTGACGCGGCGGCTCGTCGGCGCGCGGGCGCTGGCGCGCTACCGGCCGCAGGAAATGCTGCCCGGCCCGGAGGTGGGCGACGACGACGAGGCGCTGGCCCGCGCGGCCGGCGACATCGGCACGACCATCTTCCACCCCGTCGGCACGGCGAAGATGGGCCTTGCCTCCGATCCGATGGCTGTCGTCGACGCCCGCCTGCGCGTCTTCGGGGTGGAGGGGCTCAGGGTCGCGGACGCCTCGGTGATGCCGACGATCCCCTCCGGCAACACCAACTCTCCCACCATCATGATCGCCGAAAAGGCTGCGGAGATGATGTTGTCCAGCCGAAAGCGGCACTAAGTCGCGACCGGTCTCTGCAGGACGCAGAAGCGCGCAGGATCGGTACAGCGCTGTGATTTCAGGTCAGCAGACGGCTTCCGCCGCCCATATGTCGACGTCCGCCGTTTCGGCCGCACCGAAGGTCTGAGCGGCGGCCTCGAAACGCGGCCTGCGTGAGGCGATGGTCACCGACGCGCCGAGCGACGCCACTTGCTCGGCGACCGACGAACCGGCGAAGACCACCAGATGCGCACCGTCCAGCCGACTGCGCATCACTTTTCGGCAGCCTCTTCGGCGGCCTTGCCGAGTTCGGTGCCCGCCAGCATTTCGCTGAACCGGGCCGCCGCGGTGTGGTCCTTGCCGGGGCCGAGATATTTCTGCGACCCGCTCCACATCTCGCGGCACAGCCCCGCGAACGGTGCGGCCGTGCCGGTCGAATGGGCGACGCCGAGCGCGATGCCAAGATCCTTGACCATCAGGTCGAGGCCGAAGCCGGCATCGAAGCTGCGCGACAGCACGTACTGCTTGAACTTCTTCTGGGTGGAATTGTTCATGCCGGTCGAGGCGTTCAGCACGTCGACCATCAGCGCCGGATCGAGCCCGAAGCGCTGGCCGATCAGCAGCGCCTCGATGCCGATCAGAAAGCCCCCGGCGCTGACCAGATTATTGAGCGCCTTCATGGCGTGGGCGCTGCCCACCGGCCCGGTGCGGATGACCGACCCCATGGTCTGAAGCACCGCCTCCGCCCTGGCGAAGCCGTCGTCCTCTCCGCCCACCATGATCGCAAGCTCGCCGGAGCGGGCGCGGGTCACGCCACCCGACACAGGCGCATCAAGAAGCGCGATGCCCCGCTCCGCGGCGTCGGCGGCAAAAGCGCGGGTCATGTCGGGCACGCCGCTCGACATCTCGAGAATGACGGCGCCTTCGGCGAGACCGGCAAGCAGGCCGGTCTCGCCGCCAAGCACCTCGCCGACGACCGCGCTGCTCGGCAGCATGGTGACGACGATGTCGCTTGCCGCCGCAAGTTCCGCCAGCGTGCCGGCCGTCGCGGCTCCGAGCCGCTCCGCGACCTCCGCCGTCCGGTCCCGATCGGCGTCGGCCACGGTGAGGGTGTAGCCCGCTTCGGCGATGCGCGCCGCCATGGGGTTGCCCATCGCGCCCAGTCCGACGAAGCCGATCCTCGGCAATTCCTGCTGCATGATCCTGAGACTTTCTTGTTCGGGTCAGAACATCTGCCTGGGCAGCCAGAGCGACAGTCCCGGAAACGCGATCAGCAGGATCAGGACGATGGCTTCCATGACGATGAAGGGGAAGATGCCGCGGTAGATGTCGGTCAGGGAGACCTTCCCTTCCGAGGCGCCGATGACGGCGAAAAGGTTCATGCCCACCGGTGGCGATAGCACCGCGAGTTCGACGAGCTTCACCATGATCACGCCGAACCAGATGCCGTCGTAACCGAGCGCGGTCACCATCGGATAGACGAACGGCAGCGTCATGACCTGCATCGCGAGCGGGTCCATGAACATGCCGAGCACCACGAAGACGACGACCAAGAGCGCTATGAACACCACCGGCTCAAGGCCGAACGACTGCAACAGGTCGGTCGCGGAGGTGACCGTTCCAGCCACCAGGAAGAAGCGGGTGAACATCAGCCCGCCGATGATGACGATGAACAGAGCGGCGGTGATGCCGGCACTGGAGCGCAGCGCTTCCGCCAGCTGTGCCCGCGACAACGAGCGCCGCGACAGCGCGATCACCAGCGCACCGATGGCACCGAGCGCCCCTGCCCCCGACGGCGTGGTGAAGCCGAGATAAATGCCGCCGATGACGACCGCGGCGAGCAGGAAGGTGGCCCACAGCGCCTTCGCGCTGATGCCGATCTCCCTGAGGGTCGCCCGCGGCTGCGGCGGCGGCGCGAGATCCTTGCGCACCCGGACGAGAAAGAACGTGCCGATCATGTAGGCGGCCCCGGTGAGCAGCCCCGGGACCACGCCCGCGATGAGCAGCTCGGCGACGGATTCGCCCGTCAGCAGCCCGTAGATCACGAAGCTGATCGACGGCGGGATCAGCGCGGCGATTGTGCCTGCCGCCGCGATGCAGCCGGCCGAGAAGGCCCGGTCGTAGCCGAGCTCGAGCATCTCAGTGAGCGCGATCCGCGTGAACAGGGCGGCGTTCACCAGCGTCGAGCCGGAAATTGCGGCGAAGCCGGCGGAGGCCAGGATCGTCGCCTGATAGAGCGCGCCGCGGGTGGAGCGCAGAATCAGATTGCTGAAACCGAACAGCTCCTGGGTGATGCCCGAGGCCGACGCGATGGCGCCCATCAGGACGAACATCGGGATCACCACGAAGCTGTAGTCCGAGGCGGTCGCGAACGGCAGGTTGGTGAGCACGTTGAGGGCAAACGCCGGCCCGCCGGTCTGCCAGAGGCCGACCACGGAGACGGCGCCCATCGCGATGCCGACAGGGACGCCGGCGATCGACAGGACCAGCATGGCCACGATCGCGATCGCGCCGATCGTCAGCGGATCAAGCATTGCGCGTCTCCCCGGTCGGCTCCAGGCCTGCGATCCGGTAGATCAGCTGACGGCCGAACTCGGCGACGGAGAGCCAGGCGCCGAAACACGCGACGGTCTTGAACGGGGCAACCGGAAAGGCGAGCGCGCCGAGCGCGGTCTCGTTGAACTTCCATGCGGAGGCGGCGAGATCGGTGGCCTTCCACGCCACCAGCGCCATGAAGGCCGTCGCCAGCGTCAGCGAGAAGATGCCGCTCAGCCGGCGGGCGGTCGGCCCCATGTTCTGGGTGGCGATGTCGATGACGATGTTCGACCCGCGCGCCTGCGCCTCGGCGAGCCCGAGGAAGACGATGACGGCGAGCAGCGCGCCGGAGAGTTCGACCATCCCCGGAATCGGCCGCAGCAGAAGATTGGTGGAAATGACGTCGGCCGCGCCAAGGAGGCCGACCACGAGGAGGAGCCCCGCGGCGGCGAGAAAGCCGAGCTGGGATGCCTTGCGCAGGACAAGGTCTATTCGAGACAGGAGCCACATGCGAACACCGTGCTGACGGGACCGGCCGGCAGGGGGTCAGCCCTCCGCCGGCGGGGTGCGGTGCGGCTGAAGCACGTCGCGGTCAACCGGGCGGGCTGACAGAGGCGGCGTGCTCCAGGACTTGGATCCGGAGACCTTTCCGTTCGCCCGGACGGGTTGCGTCCGGGCGCTCCGGAGTTAGCGGTTCTCGCGGATGTACTCGGCGATTTCCTTGGCCTGATCGCCCTTGCCGTCCTGGCTCATCCGCTCGATCCACAGGTCGAGCATGTCCGGCACGGTCTTCTTGAGTTCGTCCATCTGCTCGAACGCAACGATCTCCATCCCCGAGGCCTTGAGGTTCTCGGTGGCTTCGCTCTCGTCCTTGGCGATCAGCTCGTTGCCGTACTGCTGGGCATCGGCCGCGACCTCCTCGAACAGCTGGCGCACGTTCTCAGGCCAGGACTCCCACTTCTCCTTCGACACGAAGAGCGTGTGGGCGCTGATCACGCCGAAGCTGATGTCGGTGCCGTAGTCGGCGACCTGATCGATCTTGAACGCCTTCACGGCCGAGTTGAACATGTAGGTGCAGTCCATCGCGCCGGACTGCATCGCCTGGATCATGTCCACGGGGGTGATGTTGACCGGAATGGCGCCCAGCGCCTCGAACATCTTCGGCACGAACGACCCGTACGAGCGGATCTTCGTGTTCTTGAAGTCGTCCATCGTCTTGATCTGCTTGGTGCAGTAGATCCGGTAGTCCGGCAGATAGCGATAGAGCAGCGGGTGCAGGTTCGCCGCGTCCAGCTCCGCCTTGATCGCCGGGTTCTCGGTGAAGAGGTGCTCGGTGATCTGGTTCACCTTCGGCCCGTCGGTGAAGGTGAACGGCAGCTCGTTGGTGACCGCAGCCAGCGGCATGCGCGAACGCTGGTTGCCCATCACGATCAGGCCGAGATCGATCGCGCCCGACCCGACCAGGTCGACGATCTCGGCCTCGCCGCCGAGCGTGTTCGCCCAGAAATGCTGGATCTTGATCGCGCCCCCGCTCCGCTTCTCGATTTCGGAGGAGAAGTATTTGTCGATCTTCGACGTGTTGACGACCTCCGGAATGTTGGACGAATAGCGGAGGTTCATCTTCGGATAGTCCTGCGCCTGCGCCGGTGCGGCGACGAAGGACAACGCCACGAGGGGCGTCAAAAGGCCTAGCAGCTTCACTGGGGGATCCTCCCGGGAGACGAGTCTGGCATGCGCCATCCGGCGCTGTTCTTAACGGTGGCTTCCTTGCCACAATGGCAGTCTGTCATACAACACGACGATATGCTAATTCAACCCGGCTGGAGGGGACCCGACGTGACAACGACCTACGAGGTGCTGGCGCTGCGCTACGCCATGACCGATCCGAAGCGCAGCCGCCGTGAAAACTTCCTGCCGGGCATGGATCTGCACGACGGCCCGATGCCGCTCGACTATTATGTCTGGCTCATCCGCAACGACGCGCGCCTGATCGTGGTCGACACCGGGTTCAGCCGGGAAGTGGCCGCCGAGCGGGGCCGCTCCCTCCTCCACGACCCCGCCGACTTGCTCCGACGGATCGGCGTCGAGCCGGCCGCCGTCACGGACGTCGTGCTGACCCATCTCCACTACGATCACGCCGGCGGGCTGGGCGCGTTTCCGTCCGCGACCTTCCACCTGCAGGACACGGAGATGGCCTACGCGACCGGGCGGCACATGTGCCATGGCTGCCTCAACGCGCCGTTCGACGTGCGCGACGTGATGGCGGCGGTCGGTCTGGTCTATCGCGGGCGGATGCGCTTCCACGACGGCGAGAGCGAGCTCTGCCCCGGCGTGACGCTGCACCGGGTCGGAGGTCACAGTGGCGGCCTGCAGGTGGTCCGGGTGGCAACGGAACGCGGTCCGCTGGTGCTCGGCTCCGACGCGTTCCATTTCGCCGAGAACCGGGAGCGCCGCGCGCCCTTCCCGATCCTCTTCAACGTCGGCGAGATGCTCGAGGGGTTCCTCGTCTGCGAACGCCTGGCGGAAGGCCGCGCCGACCTCCTCATCCCCGGACACGATCCGATGGTGCGGCAGTCCTGGCCGCCCTTTCATCCCGACCTGCCCGATATCGTCCGGCTCGATCTCCCGCCCCTCGCCTGAGCCGACAGTATAGTTGACGTACTGTCATACAATCTGATATCGCCGACGGAACACGCTCGCTCCGGGAGGAAAGATTGCAGCTCGACAAGAATGTTTCCGCGCGCGGCCACGACTTCCAGCTTCACGGCTCCTACGACGAGGCCTTTGCGGGCGTCGTCGAAGCCTTTGCGGCCAACTACGTGGAAGAGGAAGAGATCGGGTCGGCGACGACCGTCTATGTCGACGGCAGGAAGGTCGTCGATGTCTGGGGCGGCTACCGCGACGCGGACCACTCCAAGCCCTGGAACGAGGACACGATCGTCTGCATGATGTCGGTGGCCAAGGGCCTCTCCGGCATGACCTTCAACACCCTGATCGACCAGGGCCTGGTCGATCCGGAGGTGCCCGTCGCCCACTACTGGCCGGAGTTCGCCCAGAACGGCAAGGAGGGCGTCCTCGTCCGCCACGTCCTCGACCACACCGCCGGCCTGCCGGTGGTGCTCGAGCCGCTCTGGAAGGGCGCGATCTACGCCAACGACGTCATCGTCGCCGCACTGGAGCGCCAGGCGCCCCTCTGGGAGCCGGGAACGACGGCCGCCTACCACATCCACACCCAGGGCAACCTTCTCGGCGAGATCGCACGTCGGGTCACCGGCCGCCGCTTCCGCGACATCCTGCAGGAGGACGTGATCCTGCCGCTCGGCGGCGACTATCGGATCGGCAACATCTTCGGCGCCGACAACGAGCGCTGTGCCGAACTCGTTCCGACCGTCGTCGGCACCCTGTTCGAGCGCAAGGATTCCGAGCCCGACAGCCTGCTTGCCAAGGGTTTCGTGCAGCATCCGGACGAGCCGATCGGACAGACGCTGAACTCGCCGGGATGGCGCATCGCCGACATCGCCAGCGCCAACGGCCACGGCACCGCCCGCACCGTCGCCCGCGTCTACGCCGCCATCGCCCGCGGCGGCTCGATCGACGGCGTGACGCTGATGCGGCCCGAGACGGTCTCCAACATGCTGGTGGAACAGCACAACCAGGTCGAGAAGATGCAGCAGCGCCCCTATCACCAGGGCCGCGGCATCCTCCTCAACACTCCGGAATCGGTCTGGATGGGCCCGCAGCCCCGCGCCTTCGGCCATCACGGCTTCGGCGGCTCGATCGGCATGGGCGATCCGGAGGCGAAGATCGGCTTCTCCTACGCCTGCAACAAGATGCACGCCCGCGGCGACAACGGCCCGCGCGCCCGGCGGATCATCGAAGCCCTTTACGAGGCGCTGTGATGGCGACCGGAAGCGAAGCCGCCCCCGTCGCCGCGATCACCGGCGGCGCCGGCGGGATCGGCGAGGCGACGGTCGCCCGCCTCGTCCGCGACGGCTGGCAGGTCGTGGTGCTCGACCGGGACGTGGACCAGGCTAAGGCCGTGGCCGAGCGCCAGGGCGTCATCGCCCACGAGATCGACCTGGCCGACACGCGCTCGATCCGCGACGCCGCCCAATGGGTGGAGCGTGAGGTCGGGCCATGCCGCGGCCTCGCGGCCGTGGCGGCGCATCTGGAAAACCCGCACATGCCGGAAGATCAGGACGCCGACGAGTGGGACGCGATCGTGCGGGTCAATCTGACCGGCACCTTCCGCACGCTGACCGAGTTCGGCCAGGGCATGCTCGCCCGCCGGGCCGGCTCCATCGTCACCATCGGCTCCATCACCGCCTTCAACTCCAGCCCGCTGCAGGCCTACGGGCCGACCAAGGCCGCGATCCTCAACATGTCGCGCAATTTCGCCGTCGCCTGGGGCCGGCGGGGCATCCGGGTGAACTGCGTCTGTCCCGGGCCGACGCGGACGCCAGCCGTCGAGGCGAGCTACGCCCGCGGCGAGCGCAGCCCGGACACGATGATCCGGGAGACCGCGCTCGGGCGCCTGGTCATGCCGGAGCAGGTGGCGAATGCAATCGGTTTCCTGCTGTCGGACGACGCCGGCGCGATCACCGGGATCGAGCTGCCGGTCGATGCGGGCGTGCTGGCGACCCAGGTCTGGGGCCTCTATGGCGGCGTTCCGCAGCCGGCCGACGACTGACCGGACGACGACGGACCATTCTTTTTCATTCGGGAGGCAACGATGTCAGGTGAACTTGCCGGCCAGGTGGTCCTGGTCACCGGCGCCGGGCGCGGAATCGGCGCCGCGGCGGCAACACTGATCGCAAAGCGGGGCGGCGCCGTGGGGGTGCTCGACATCTCCGCGGAGCTCGCCGAAGCGACCGCCGCCGCGATTACCGCCGACGGCGGCAAGGCGCTGGCGCTGGTCGCCGACGCCTCCGACCGGGATGCCGTCTTCGCCGCCGCGGCAGAGCTGCGCGCCGCCTTCGGTCCGCTGACCGGCGTCGTGAACGACGCGATCTGGATCCGTTACGAGCCGATCGCCGACGTCGCCGAGGAGACGCTCGACCGGATGCTGGCGGTCGGCGTCAAGGGCGCATTCTGGGGCGTGCAGGCACTGCTGGCCAACCGAGAGGACCGGCCGGCGGCCGTGGTCAATCTCGCCTCGCCGGTCGCCGATCTCGGCACGGCGGGCACCGCCTCCTACACCGCCGTGAAGGGGGCGATTGCCGCCCTCACCCGACAGCTGGCCGTGGAGCTCGGCGCGCAAGGAATCCGCGTGAATGCGGTTACCCCCGGCGCCGTGCCCACTCCGGGCGCCCGCTCGATCGTCGACGAGGCCGGCTACGCCAAGCGGCGCGCCCAGACGCCGCTCGGCCGGCTCGGTGCGGAGGCGGAGATCGCCGCCGGGATCGCCTTCCTGCTTGGCCCCGATGCCTCGTTCATCACCGGCGAGATCCTGCACGTCGACGGCGGCATCACCGCCAAGTCGCTCTGAGCCGATGCGTCCGTCCGCCCACGCCCCGGCAGCCTCACGCGTCCCTGGGCGCGATGGCCTTCAGCGCGGCCTCCGCTGCCGCCTCGACGTGGGCAACGCAGATCGCGAACGCACGCTCCTCGTCGCGAGCCTCCAGCGCGGCGACGAAGTCGCGCAGCTCGCCGATCGACTTGCGCGCCCGCTCCTCGCTCGCGAGCGACACCACGCGCAGCTGCGAGACGCGCGTGTGGATCCGGCGCAGCATGTCGGCCGCGACCTCGTTGCCGCCCCCCTCCAGCAGGATGTCGTAGAAGCGGGTCTTCGCCACGATGAAGGCCTCGGCCGAAAAGTCGTCATAGACCGCGGCCAACTGCTCGACGCTCTGGTGCAGCGCCGCGATCTGCTCCGCGCTCGCGTGGCGCGCAAAAAGCCGGGCCGCGAGCCCTTCCAGCGTCGCCCGGACCTCGTAGATCGACCGCGCGGTGCTCTCGCTGACCACGCTGACGCTCATGCCCTTGTTGGGCTGCAGCGTGATGAGACCGTCGGCCTGAAGCTCCCGCAGCGCCTCGCGGAGCGAGGTGCGCGACACCCCCATCATCTCGCAGAGTTCGCGCTCGATGAGCCGCGCGCCGGCCGGAAAGCGGCCGGTCGCGATCGCCATGCGAAGCCGCTCGGCAACCTGCTCGCGCAGTCCCGGCAGCGTCTGCACGCGCATCGACAGGTCTTCGTTGACGGTCATTGGATCCCTCGCCTCGGAAACACACACGTCTCCGGGAAGGCCGGACCTGGCCGGCAACCCAGGGACGTAAGTCCCCTGCCATATTGTATTTTTGTATGTCAAAGAACAAGGAGACTCTCATGACGGACCAGAACAAGACGGTCGGCGATCTCTTCGAGCAGGGGCTCGAGCTGCGCCGGCAGGTCCTCGGCGCGGACTATGTCGACAAGTCGGTGAATGCGTCGAACGACTTCATGATGGCGTTCCAGCACATCACGACGGAGTGGTGCTGGGGCTATGCCTGGGGCCGCGACACCCTCGATCTGAAGACCCGCAGCATGCTGAACCTCGCCATGCTGACCGCGCTCAACCGGGCGGCCGAGGTCAAGCTCCACGTCCGCGGCGCCATCAACAACGGCGTGACGGTGGAGGAGATCCGGGAAGTGCTGCTCCACGCCACGGTCTATTGCGGCATTCCCGCCGGCCTCGACGCCTTCAAGGCGGCGAACGAGGTGCTGTCGGAGATGAAGCCGGACGGCTGGGGTTGAGCGTCTGCCGGCCAGATCGGCCAGTTCGTCATCGGGAAATGCGCCGAACCTGAGTGTTTCCGCGATTGTCTAATCCGCCGCTCGGCGGACACCGGGGTTCTCGAACCACGAGCGATCTGTCC